>JANQPZ010000261.1 GCA_028285215.1 Rhodovibrionaceae bacterium
AAGGGCGCCGCGTACACGATCGACGATTTCCGGCCGGTCGCGCTCTACAACTTCGATCCCGACGTTATTGCGGTCGCGTCGGACTCACGTTACGAGAACGTCGGCGACCTGGTCGCGGCGGCCAGTACCGGTAAACCCAACATGGTGATCGCCGGCGTGGCGACAGCACACCATATGGTCGGCCTTGCCGTAGAACAAGCGACCGAGCTGTCATTCAACTACCTGCCGATTCGCGGTTTCGGCGGTCAGCTGCAGGCGGTGCTCGGCCACCACGCCGACGGCGGATTCTGGCCGCTGGGCGAAGCGGCAAGTCATGCTCAGGGCGGAACGGTGCGCATTCTTGCAATCGCGACGCCAGCCCGCGAGCCGCGCTTTCCGGACGTGCCGACCTTCATCGAAGCGGATTTGGGCGTACCCATCTGGGCGACCTTCCGCGGTTGGGGGGTGCCCAAGGATACGCCCGATGAGGCGGTCCGCTTTCTCGCCGACTTGCTGGAACGTGTTCACGCCGATCCAGAGTACCGGCGCAAAATGCAGGCGGCCGGCTACGAACCCACGTTTCGCGGCGCTCAGGAGTTCGAGAAGGCGGTATCTGAATATGCCGCGCTGACGTCGGAGGTTATCGACGCACATGGTCTGGGTCGCTGACGCACACGCCGCCGTTCTGGCGGCACAGACGTCCCAGTCGCCGGCGTGAGCGGCCGCCTGCAAGCCTCATCCCGCGACAGGACAGACTTGTTCGCGGGTATTGCCGTTTGCGGCGTCGGCCTAACCGCCATGAGGATGGCGTTCGACTTCGACGCCGCGTCGCGCGTTTTCCCCGCAACCCTCGCGGGATTGCTCACTCTCGTGGGCCTCGCACTGGTCGCAACGTCATTTTGGCGAGACAACAGGCGCTCTCCCAACGGCGGATTCCACGCCGCTATCGCGGCCGCAACCGTCTCGATGGCGTGGGCGGCAGCTGTTTCGTTCGGCGGCGGGTTTCTGGTTCCAACTTTCTTGATGCAGTTCGCGCTGCTGTGGCTATCCGGCATTCGCAGACTTTGGATAACGGCGACCTGCGCAATACTGATCACGGCGGCAGCGTACGTGCTTTTTGCGATTCTGCTGAACGTGCCGCTACCCGCAGCGCACCTACCGACTCCGTAGCATGGAGCTGATTGCTAGCGGCTTTGCAACGCTGCTGGCGCCGGGCGTTCTCCTGACCCTGATCGCCGGTGTCTTTGCCGGCCTGATCGTGGGTTCCATCCCCGGCATCAACGACAACATTGCCTTTGCGGTGTTCATTCCGTTTTCGTTTGCGATGCCGGCGCCCGAAGCCCTCGCTCTAATGGTCGGCGTCTACTGCGCAGCCGCCTCAGGAGGTGCTATTCCCGCGATCGTCATCAAGATTCCTGGCACCGCCTCAGCGCTGTTGACGGCAGTCGACGGCAACGCGATGGCGCGCGATGGCCGCGCCGGCACTGCGCTTTCGATTGCCATTACGTCCTCGGTCGTAGGCGGTCTGACCTGTTCAGTGGTCTTGCTGCTGTTCGCACCGCTGCTGGCAGAGGTCGCGCTGCTGTTCGGCTT
>JANQPZ010000268.1 GCA_028285215.1 Rhodovibrionaceae bacterium
GAGGACGAGCGAAGGGTGGAAGCCCGTAACTGGCGGAGCCACTGCGGCCTGATCTTCGATCGCGTCAAAGCCGTCGCCACGCGGAACCTGCCGCGTGGCCGCAGGTCGGCACTGCTCAACCTTCTGACCGTGGCAAGCGAGCCTCGGCGCATCACCTTCCATTTCTCCGGCGGCGCACAGCTTCGGCTGGACGTGGCAGAGATTCGCTGCCATCTCGAGGATCTGGGCGACCCCTGGCCCGCCAGCGACCGGCCAATGCACGGAGAGGCCGGTTCGAGGCCTTGAGCTTTCCGGAGAGGCGGCATGCTCTCTGCCGTCCTGGCCGATCTGCGGGTCGCCACCTGGACCCTGCGAGCCACAGAGGCTAAGTACGGGCGACGAACCGCCGGCGCCAAGTGCCGGCGAAAAGCGACCATCCGGCCTTGACGACGAACGAACCCGATCATGTCCACCAACCGCCCACTGGTCCTGGCGCTGCCTAAGGGGCGCATTCTCGACGAGTTGATCCCCGTCTTGGAGCGCGTCGGCATTGCGCCGGAGCCGGCCTTCTTCGACAAGAAGGCTCGGCAACTGCGCTTCGCGACCGACGTGCAGGGCCTGGACATCATCAGAGTACGCGCGTTCGACGTCGCGACTTTCGTCGCCTACGGTGCGGCGCAGCTTGGCGTCGCTGGCGCGGACGTGCTGATGGAGTTCGACTATCCGGCAATCTACGCCCCGATCGACCTGGGCATCGGCTACTGCCGCCTCGCGGTGGCCGAGCCGACCGCCCAGGCGCGGAGCGACGACCCCAAACGCTGGCAGCATGTACGGGTGGCGACGAAGTTTCCCAACATCGCCCGCCGCTATTTCCGCGCCCGCGGCGTCACGGCCGAATGTGTCAAACTGAACGGCGCAATGGAACTGGCACCGGGCCTGGGCCTCAGCCGTCACATCGTCGATCTGGTCTCGACCGGCAGCACCTTGCGTGCGAACGACCTGGTCGAGGTGGAGCAGATCGCCGAGATCACATCGCGGCTGATCGTCAATCGCGCCGCGCTCAAAACCGAGCGGCAAGCCCTGGAGCCCTGGATTGCACGTTTTCGGGAGGCCGTAGATGCCGCGTGAATTCGAGACGTCGACCCCTGGTTTCCAGGCCGCCTTCGACGCTTTTCTTGCCGAAGAGCGCGCACCGGAAGAGGATCTGGCCGCCCGCGTGCGCGACATCGTAGCGGCAGTGCGCAGCCGCGGCGATAGGGCGCTAATCGATTACACTGAACGCTTCGACCGGCTGACCGTTACGCCCGAGACGCTGCGCGTTCCCGAAGCCGAACTGGAGGCTGCAGCGGCAGCCTGCGCGCCCCAAACGCTCGAGGCCCTCAGGTTCGCCGCGGCGCGCATCGAGGCATACCACGCCAAGCAGAAGCCAGCAGACGCGCTCTGGACCGACGACCTGGGCGTGCGACTCGGCCATCGCTGGACGGCCGTGGCCGCGGCCGGCGTCTATGTCCCAGGCGGCAAGGCAGCCTACCCCTCCTCGGTCCTGATGAACCTGATACCGGCCAAGGTCGCCGGAGTACCGCGCGTCGTCATGGTCGTTCCGACGCCCGACGGCAAAACGGCGCCGCTGGTGCTGGCGGCAGCGCAACTGGCCGGCGTCGACGAGGTTTATCGCGTCGGCGGTGCCCAAGCCATTGCCGCCTTAGCCTACGGCACCGAGACCATCCGCCCGGTCGACAAGATCGTCGGTCCGGGAAACGCCTACGTCGCCGAAGCCAAACGTCAGGTTTTCGGTCAGGTCGGCATCGATTCCATCGCCGGCCCGTCGGAAATCCTGGTGGTGGCCGACGCCGAGAACGACCCGGCCTGGATCGCAGCCGACCTTTTGAGCCAAGCCGAGCATGACAGCGTGGCGCAGTCGATCCTGATCACCGACGACGGGCGCTTCGCCGAGGCGGTGCAGCGCGCGGTCGAGGTGCATCTACAGCGCCTGCCGCGGAGCGAGATCGCCAGCGAGTCGTGGGCGCGATACGGCGCCATCCTGCTGGTCAAGGATCTGGCTGCGGAGACACCCGGCCTCGTCGATGCCATCGCACCGGAACACCTGGAACTGGCGGTGGCCGATCCCGAAGCGCTGCTTCCCCGGATCCGCAATGCCGGCAGCATCTTCCTGGGTCGCCACACGCCGGAGGTTCTGGGCGACTACCTTGCGGGACCCAATCACGTGCTGCCAACGGCCCGCAGCGCTCGCTTCGCCTCCGGCCTCTCCACCCTGGACTTCATGAAGCGTAGTTCCTTGCTCGGCGCCGACGCGCAGGCTCTGGAAGCGCTCGGGCCCGCAGCCATCGCTTTGGCCGAGGCTGAGGGCCTGCAGGCCCATGCCCTCTCGGTGGCCATCCGCCTGAGAAACCGGGCGGCGGAATGAGCGAGCAGCGGCTGGTCAAGATCGCGCTCGATGAGCAGACTCTTGTCCGCCGCAACCCTGACGTGGAGCACGAGCGCGCCGTCGCGATCTTCGACCTGCTGGAGGACAACAGCTTCGCGCCGGTTGGCGACTTTGCCGGTCCCTACAGCCTCAGGCTTTCGCTCTCCGAAAACCGCCTGCTCTTCGAGATCCGCGACGGCGAGGACAAAAGTCATCTCGGCACCGTCGGCCTTTCGGTCACGCCCTTTCGGCGCATCGTCAAAGACTACTTCACTGTCTGTGAAAGCTATTTCGAGGCGATCAAGACAGCCAGCCCCTCGAAGATCGAAGCCATCGACATGGGTCGGCGGGGCCTGCACAACGACGGCGCCGATCTGCTGCGCGACCGCCTGAAGGGCAAGATCGAGGTCGACGAGAACACCGCCCGGCGGCTGTTCACCCTGCTTTGCGTCCTGCACATCAAGGGCTAGGCGGCGATGACCGGATCTCTGCCGGATGCCGTTCTCTTCGCCTGCTCCGAGAACTCGGTGCGCTCGCCGATGGCCGAAGGCCTGCTCAAGCACCTGCTCGGCCACCGGGTCTACGTCGACTCGGTCGGGGTTCGCGCCCAGGACGTCAACGGCTTTGCCGTGGCGGTGATGGACGAACTGGGCATCGACATCTCGCGGCATCGTGCAAAGACCTTCGACGATCTGGAGGACTCTTCCTTCGATCTGATCGTTTCGTTATCGCCAGAGGCACAGCACTCCGCCGTCGAGATGACCCGGACCATGGCTTGCGATGTGCTCTACTGGCCGACCTTGGACCCAACGATGGTCGAGGGCAGCCGAGAGGACCGGCTGGCCGCTTTCCGCCGCTCCCGCGACGAACTGCTTGCCCGCATCCAGGCCCGCTTCCCGAAGGAGTTGAGGCCGGAGGTGTAGGGAAGCATCGCCGAAGCGATCCTGCTCTAAGCTCAGACTGCGGAAACGTTGCATGGCTCACATCTCAACGTTAGAAGAAATTTGCGAATCGTTCGCAGTCCATCTGGTCAGCCAGTGGCAGCTGCGCCTTGAGAGCCTCGGCCAGGATCGCACCGCGATAAGGGAACTTGACGCTGGGTCAGGACAGCACGTCACTCGCACTCTTCGTGACGCATCGGACCGCGTTGCTGAACTACGCGAACGATATTGTCGGCGAGAGAAGCCTCGCGGAGGATGTCGTCCAGGACGCTTATCTGCGACTGCAAAGGGCCGAGCGCAGACACGCAGCCGACGACACCTTGGACGAGCCGCTGGCTTATCTGTTCCGGATCGTGCGAAATCTGGCACTCGACGTACGCCAGCGCCTGAACCGGGAGCGCGGCCACCTGGTCCTGGGCAATGGGCAGGGCGCAGCAGAGATCCCGGCGGATCGGCCGGATCCGGAAAGTCAGGCGATCGACCGCGACCAGTTGCGCTTGCTCCAGGCCGCTTTGGACGAACTGCCCAGGCGGTCGCGTGTAGCACTTGAGATGCACCGTTTCGGCGACTACAGGATTGCGGACATCGCGGCACATCTGGGAGTCTCGGTCGGCACGGCCCATGCCTTGGTCGTCGATGCGCTCGACCACTGCAAGTCCAGACTGGGGCGCAGACCGTGATGTTGCAAAGATGAAACACCGACAGAAGCCGCGCAGCGCCAGCCAGTGGATGGTCGCCCTGAAGGACGCACCTGATGACGAGACGTTGCGCGAAGAACATCGTCGCTGGCTGGCAGACAGCGAAGACCATCTGAAGGACTGGGACGAGACGCTGCGGACCTGGCAACTGATGGCCATGACGCTGCCGGCGCATATCCGGGACTGGAGCCAGGCTGCATCGACACGGGCAGACAGGCCCGAAAAAGCGGCTCCTGCGACCGGCACCGCTACGACCGAGCGTGATCGGACCGACAGACTTCGGCCTCCAGGACGACGGCTGCGCCGCCCCGTCTTGACCGCAGGCGCGATCGCCGCCGCGGTTGGGCTGATGTTCTTATGGGGGCCGAAGGCACTCCTAGACCTGCGCGCAGACCACCGCAGCGCCACCGGCGAGATCAGGCTGATCGAGCTGGAGGATGGCAGCCGTCTGCAGCTTGCACCGGAGAGTGCGGTGGCGCTTGCTTTCGACCCATCAGTACGTCGCGTCGAACTGCTGCGCGGCGAGGCCTTCTTCGACGTTGTCACCGAGGCGGCTCGCCCCTTCCAGGTGCGAGCCGGTGTCGCGGAGACAGTCGTCGTGGGCACGCGTTTCGCCGTCAGCTTGGCACCCGAGCGCACGAAAGTTGCCGTTCAAGAGGGGTCGGTCAGGGTCGATGCTGCGCCTTCAGATGGCGACAAAACCGCAACAAGCAGTCGCTTGGCTCCGGGCGACGTGCTGGAGATCGGCACGGACGGCGATCTGACAAAAAGGCAGGTTTCAGACTCTCTCGTCGCCGCTTGGCGCGACGGTTTACTGGTGGCACAGCATCGGCCGCTTGGAGAGTTGATCGATGTCCTAAACCGCTATTTCAACGGCGTCATCATCGTTGCAGATCCGCAGTTGGCTCAGAGACCGATGACCGGGATCTACAGGCTATCGGATCCCAAGGCGGCTCTGCACGCCATGGCCGACGCACAAGGGGCAACCGTCCGCGAGATCTCGCCCTGGATCCTGGTACTGTCCAGCCGCTGACGCACCTTCGGCTCTTTTTTTGAATATTCCGGAAGCTGGGCAGTCTCCAGTACAGGAGCTGCAAACAAGTTGCATTCGCAACGCTCGCTCCACGTTCGTATCCAACGATCACGGGGGCGAGACGTTTATGTGGAAGAAGACGGCAGGCGACGCATCCGCCGGGCAGCGGCTGCGCGGCACCGTTTGCGGGCTTGCAACGACGCTCTTACTGTGGGCGTCCGCGACGACCGGCGTTGTCGCCCAGTCCGCGATGCCTTCAAGCTTCGACGTTTCGGCCCAGTCGTTAGATGCCGCGCTGCCGCTGTTCGGGCAGCAGGCGGGCCTTCAGGTTTCTGTCGACGGCGACTTGGTTCGCGATCTCCGCACGAATGGCGTGACCGGAACCATGACGGTCGAGGAAGCTCTGCAGCAGCTTCTCGCCGGCACGGACTTGACCTACCGCTTTACGGCCGCCGACAGCGTTACACTGGAGCGAGTCGTGGTTCAGCCGGAAAGCGGGCCGGTGCGCCTCGGGCCCGTGACGGTGAGCGCACGGCGCACGGAGGAGCTGCTGCAGGATGTGCCAGGCAGCGTTGTGGTACTGACCGATGAGGAACTGCAGCGGTCCAACCTTGAGAGTACCGCCGACGTCGCTCTGCGGCTGCCGAACGTCAACTTCCTCGATAACTCGGACCCGGCAGATCTCACTCTGTCGATCCGCGGGATCAGCGCGCTGAGTGATGCCGGAAGCGGTCCGACCAACGGCGTCTTCTCCGACGGCATCCTGT
>JANQPZ010000280.1 GCA_028285215.1 Rhodovibrionaceae bacterium
CAGGGCGAAAATCCCCGAGAGCATGACGCCGAGGATCATGGCTGGGCCCTCCGGACCGAGGCCGATCCCGATGCCGTCGCCGCGGCCGCCTCAGCGTGGCCGAGCGGTCCGTCCGCGGCGGAGCCACCGCTGTTCTCTTCCATATGGTGCCGCGCGATCTCCTCGATCTCCTCGCGCTCGTGGCTGACGCCGGCCGAGATCTGTTTCCAGTGGGTCGGCAGGCTGAGGAGTTCGCAGAGAATGAAGAGCGCGCCCCCGATGGGGATGACCGACTGGGTCAACTGGATCGGGACCCAGGAGAGACTGACCAGCGACATGCCTTCGAGCACGACCAGCACCTTCCAGCCCATCCAGGCCATCAGCGCGAAGAAGAAGAGCACCAGCACCTCGGAGAGCGCGGCCAGCGGCAGGCGGATCGGGCGCGGCAGGGCCAGCAGCAGCCCGTCGAAGCCGATGTGGCCCCGCTTCAGCGCGGCCAGCGCCGCACCGTAGTAGGTGAGCCAGGCCAGCAGGATCGAGGCCACCTCGTCGGCGAAGCTCAGCGAGGCGTCGAACTTGCGGTAGATCACCGAGACCACGATCAGGGCCGTCAGGGCCACCATCAGACCGATCACCACGAACTCGAGACAGCGCTCGACGACCTTGGAGATCCGGTCAAGCAGACTCGGAGAGGAAGCCAGGACAGACGACATGGCGCAGCACTCTTCGGAAGCGGATGGTCGCGAGGATGGGCCGGGAGACCGGTCGCCGCGGCGGGGAGTCCCCGGCGACCGGCCGTTCCGTACAAGGCGCTGCTTGCGCCGATCCCAGCCTCGACACGCAGGCCCGGCAGAAGGGGCCTGACGGGAAGCGAGCGCCTCTTGCGCTCCTGCGCTGGTCTAGGAGCCGGCGCCCAGGCTGATGGCGGTGTCCACCATCTCCTTGCCGCCGTCGACCTGCTCGGCGAAAGCCTCGTAGATCGGTGCGCTGGCGTCGATGAAGGCCTGCTTGTCCGGCTCGTTCACCTGCATGCCGCCCGCCTTCAGCTGGTCGAGCAGATCGATGTCCATCTGCGCGGCCGTCTCATAGACGAAGCTCTGCGTCTCCTGCGCCGCGTCCTTCAGCGCCGCCTGTACCTCATCCGGCAGCTTGCCGAAGTGATTGGCGCTGACGGTGACGTAGGCCGGCGTGTAGACGTGACCGGTCATGGAGAGATAGTCCTGCACCTCGTGGAACTTCGCCGAGGCGATCTGCGCCAGCGGGTTCTCCTGACCGTCGATGACACCGGTCTGCAGGGCGACAAAGACTTCGGAGAAGGCCATCGGCGTCGGATTCGCACCGTAGGAGCGGAACATGTTCACGCGCCATTCGCCGTTCGGCGTCCGCAGCTTCACGCCCTCCAGATCGGCCGGCGTGTTGATCGGCTTGACGTTGTTGGTCACGTTGCGGAAGCCGTTTTCCCACAGCGCCAGGATGCCGTACCCCTCCTCTTCGGCGGCGGGCACCAGCTGCGGCCAGACGATCTCCTGCTCGATCCGCTGCATGTGCGCGCGGTCTTTCACCAGATAGGGCATCTCAAACAGCCCGAACTCCGGCGCCACAGAGGACATCACGGTCGAGGGCAGCGCGAAGTCGATGGTGCCGAGCTTCAGCTTCTGGAGCATCTCCCGATCCTTGCCGAGCTGGCTGGAGCCGAACACGGCAACCGACCAGCCGTCGGGCAGATTCGCGTTCGCGACCTCGGCGAAGTGTTCGGCGGAGACGGCGAAGAGCGACCCGGGCGCCCCGACGTGGCCGAACTTCAGCTCCTTGGCTGCGGCCGGCGCGACCAGGCTGGCGGAGACCAGCAGGGCACCGGCAAGCTTCAACATCTTCATGGCATTTCCTCCCTTGGTGTTTTCGTCCCACTCGAGCCGTCACGCGGCCTTCTTTGTCTTGGCGAGGCTCCGGCGTCCGCTCCGCAGCCCCCGCATCCTAACAGGTCACATCGAAAGGCACCGCCTAGTCGCCTGCCGCAGCCATTTTCGGCGCAGCGGTTTCTTCGGCGCCGCTCAGATAGTCCATGGCCGCCAGCACGCCGCCGGCCTTGTGCGGAACGCCGGCCGCGGAGAGCCCCATCTCGACGCCGGCCAGGGTGCCGGCGAGCATCAGGTCGTTGAAGGCGCCGAGATGACCGATCCGGAAGACCTTGCCGGCCAGCTTGGTCAAGCCGGCACCGAGCGACATGTCGAAGCGCTCCAGGATCACCTGACGCAGGGCGTCCGCGTCGTGACCCTCCGGCATCAGTACGGCCGTCAGCGAAGAGGAATACTCGCGCGGCTCCTGACAGAGCAGCTCCAGCCCCCAGGCCCGCACGGCCCGTCGGCTCGCCTCTGCGTGCCGATCGTGCCGGGCGAAGACGTTCTCCAGACCTTCCTCCTCCAGCAGCATGGTCAGCGCCTCGCGCAGGCCGTAGAGCAGGTTGGTCGCCGGGGTATAGGGGAAGAAGCCCTTCGCGTTCGGGCCGAGCATGTCGTTCCAGTCCCAGTAGGACCGGGTCAGCTTCGCCGTCTTGCTGGCCGCGAGAGCCTTGTCGCTGACCGCGTTGAAGCTGAGTCCCGGCGGCAGCATCAGGCCCTTTTGAGACCCCGAGACGGTGACGTCGACACCCCAGGCGTCGTGACGATAGTCGATCGAGGCCAGCGACGAGATGGTGTCGACCAGCAGCAAGGCCGGATGGCCGGCGGCGTCGATGGCCTTGCGAACCTCGCCGATGCGGCTGGTCACGCCCGTCGAGGTCTCGTTGTGCACCACGCAGACCGCTTTGACGGCATGCGCGGTGTCGGCGCGCAGCTTCTCCTCGACCAGGGCCGGATCGACGCCGCGGCGCCAGTCGCCCGGGACGAACTCCGCATCCAGCCCCAGGCTGCCGGCCATCTTCATCCAGAGGGTCGCGAAATGACCGGTCTCGAACATCAGAACCTTGTCGCCGGGCGACAGGGTGTTGACCAGCGCGGCCTCCCAGGCCCCGGTGCCCGAGGCCGGATAGATCACCACCGTCCCCTCGGTCTGGAACACTCGCTGCATGCCGGCCAGGACCTCGGCCCCCAGGTCCGCGAACTCCTGCCCGCGGTGATCCATGGTCGGGTAGTCCATCGCCCGCAGCACCCGGTCGGGCACGTTGGTCGGCCCCGGGATCTGAAGAAAATGACGGCCGGTGTGCAGAGCCATGATCGCGGCGAGCCTCCCTCTTTATCGTCCCGGCCGTATCGGCGCGGCGGCAGCTTGAGATGCTGTGGATCATCATTATGCATGCAAAATACAAGGCGGCAAGGTCGTTTTTAATCCAAAATGCACGACCTAAAGTCATAATAGTTTAGTCTATTCAGTCTTCTCGCATATTTCAGCGCATACGGCCGCACACGTTGCATCTTGCATGCAATCTCCGCTATCCTTGATACCGTTCGGTAAATAAGAGGGAATTCGATGTCCGTCGCCACAGCCAGCAGGCCGGCGAAAGCCGCCGCCCGGTCCGCCAGCTCACCCTCCGCCAACGCCCGCGCGGTCCGACGCGGCGACCCGGCGCTCGCCCGGCGACTGGACGCAGCGATCGAGGGCAAGGTGCTGTTCGATGCCTTCAGCCGCGGGCGCTACGCCACAGACGCCTCGATCTATCAGATCGAACCGCTGGGCGTCGTGGTACCGAAGAGCGAAGCGGACGTGCGCGCGGTCCTGGAGATCGCTGCGGAAGAGGGCCTGCCTCTATTGCCGCGCGGCGGCGGCACCTCGCAGTGCGGTCAGACGGTCAGCGAAGCGCTGGTTCTCGATCTCTCCAAGCACCTGACCGATGTCGTAGACCTCGATGCCGAGAACCGCCGGGCGGTCGTTCAGCCGGGCCTGACCCTGGACCGCTTGAACCGGCAGCTCAAGCCGCACGGTCTCTGGTTCCCGGTGGACGTCTCCACCTCCAGCCGCGCCACGCTGGGCGGCATGACCGGCAACAACTCCTGCGGTGCGCGGTCGCTGCGCTACGGGCCGATGCGCGACAACGTGATCGCGGTCGAGGCCTTTCTGCCCGACGGCACGCCGATGCGCTTCGGCAGCGTCGACCCCGCGGGCCTCGCCGCCAACGAACCGGACCGCCAGCGCGACCTGACCGCCAGCCTGCTGAACCTCGGCGCCCGCGAGGCGGAGGAGATCAAGGCGCGCTTCCCCGATCTGATGCGCCGGGTCGGCGGCTACAACATCGATGCCCTGATGCCCCCCGGCGTCTCGGGCCAAGAAATCAATCTCGCCCACCTGCTGGTCGGTTCCGAAGGCACGCTGGCCTACTCCAACCGCATCGAGCTGAAGCTTTCCCCCCTGCCCCGCCACAAGGTTCTGGGCGTGGTGCACTTTCCGACCTTCTACCAGGCGATGGACAACACCCGGCACATCGTCGCGCTGGGGCCGACCGCCGTGGAACTGGTCGACCGCACGATGATCGAGCTGGGTCTGGAGAACCCGCTGTTCCGCGACACCATGGTGCAGTTCCTGCGCGGCGAGCCCGACGCGCTGCTGCTGGTCGAGTTCGCCGGCGACGATGCCGAGGACAATCTGCGCCGTCTCAAAGAGCTGGGCGAACTGATGGGCGACCTGGGCTTCCCGGACGCCGTGGTAGAGGCGACCGAGCCCGGCTTCCAACAGGCGATCTGGGAGGTCCGCAAGCAGGCCCTCAACATCATGATGTCGATGAAGGGCAGCGGGAAGCCGATCTCCTTCGTCGAAGACTGCGCGGTGCGGCTGGAGGACCTGGCCGAATACACCGACCGCCTGACCCAGGTGTTCGAGAAGCACGGCACCCGGGGCACCTGGTACGCCCACGCCTCGGTCGGCTGCCTGCACGTCCGCCCGGTCCTCAACATGAAACTGGACCAGGACGTGAAGGCGATGCGCGCCATCGCCGAGGAGGCCTTCGAGATGGTGCGCGCCTACAAGGGATCGCACTCCGGCGAGCACGGCGACGGCCTGGTGCGCAGCGAATTCCACGAGGCCATGTTCGGGCCGCGCATGGTGCGGAGCTTCGAGGAGGTGAAGACGCTGGTCGATCCCGACTGGCGGATGAACCCCGGCAAGATCGTGCGTCCGCCCAAAATGGACGACCGCAGCCTCTTCCGCTTCAAGCCGGACTACGAGGTGACTCCCATCGACACCGGCCTGGACTGGTCGGACTGGGGCGGTTTCGGCGGCGCCATCGAGATGTGCAACAACAACGGCGCCTGCCGCAAGTTCGACGCGGGCGTGATGTGCCCCAGCTTCCGCGTCACCCGGGACGAGCGGGACCTGACCCGCGGGCGCGCCAACACGCTGCGTCTCGCGATCTCCGGCCAGCTCGGCCCCGATGCCCTGGCCAGCGACGAGATGCAGGAGACCCTGAAGCTCTGCGTCTCCTGCAAGGGCTGCAAGCGCGAGTGCCCGACCGGCGTCGACATGGCCAAGATGAAGATCGAGGTGCTGCACCAGCGCGCCAAGACCAGGGGCGTGCCGCTGCGCGAGCGGCTGGTCGCCTACCTGCCGCGCTACGCGCCGAAGCTGCGGCGCTTCGCCGGCCTGGCCAACCTGCGCAACCGCGTCGGCCTGCTGCGCCGTCTCGGCGAAGCCTGGCTCGGCTTCGCCGCCGAGCGGCCGCTGCCGGAGTGGCGCTCGGATGCCTACTACCCGGCCGAGACGGCCGTCGGGCCCGAGGACGGCATCCCGGTGGTGCTCTTCGCCGACACCTTCAACCGCCACTTCGAGCCGGAGAATGCCCGGGCCGCGGTCAAGGTGCTGACCGCCGCCGGCTACCGGGTGCACCTGCCCCGCGCCGCCAGCCAGCCGAATCGGCCGCTCTGCTGCGGGCGCACCTTCCTGTCCGCCGGCCTGGTCGAGGAGGCGCGGGCCGAGGCCAGGCGCACCCTGGAAACGCTGCTGCCGCTGGTGCGCCAGGGCCTGCCGGTGGTCGGGCTCGAGCCCTCCTGCCTGCTGACCCTGCGGGACGAGTTCCTCTCGCTGCTGCCCGGCGAAGAGGCGCGCGCGCTGGCCGACAAAGCGCTGCTGCTGGAAGAGTTCCTGGCCCGCGAGGTCGAGGCCGGGCGCTTCGCGCCGAAGCTCAAGCCGCTGGGCAAGAGCGCCCTGCTGCACGGCCACTGCCACCAGAAGGCCTTCGGGGCGGTGAAGCCGGTCGAGCGAATCCTCGGCCTGATTCCCGGCCTGGAGGTCGCCACCGTCGAGTCCTCCTGCTGCGGCATGGCCGGCAGCTTCGGCTATCAGGCGGAGACTCTCGAGGCCTCGCGGGCGATGGGAGAGCTGGCCCTGCTGCCGGCGATGCGTGCGGCCCCGCCCGATGCTATCCTGGTGGCCGACGGCACCTCCTGC
>JANQPZ010000286.1 GCA_028285215.1 Rhodovibrionaceae bacterium
CACGATGCAACTCCCGCAGCGGTCGGCGACGCCGTTCCTGCAGCCTAGCCTGGATCTCAACCGAGCCACGATCACCGGAGAGGCCAGAGCGGCTATCCAGGATGTGCTGAAACGCGTCGCGCGAAAATCATTGTTTGACTAAACAAGCTGGTGAGTGTCGCCCATCCGCTGCCTGAGCTTTCGACCGAGCGTAATCTTTCGCGGCACTCGATTTCCGGAGACGCGGGTAACATACGGGCCAAGCGCACTGCGACGCTTGGCCCGGTTTAAGTTCTCCAGGCACCTTCTTTCCGCCAAGCGAATGATGGCTTTCAGGATTTGGCATGATCGCTAGATGCGTCAAGCCGCCGCCGCTGGCCTCGGAAAACGTTGATCTAGGTTGATAGCTTCAGAGGGAGTAGAAGTTTTTACTGCCGTCCGCACTTTATCTAGGTGTTTCAAAGCTCGCGTAAGAGCTCCAGCAGCAGCGGCTCGAAGAACATCGCGGTCGGCCGAGGCTGTTTCGAATTCTGAAGTATGAAGGATCGCGTCAGCAACGGTAACTTCGTATTCTGTGACGCCAAACTCGTCTTGAGTATTTATTGTTAGAAGCGATGCTGAAGCCTTCTCCCATTTTTTGATTGAAATGACTTGGTCCAACGCCTGGCTGCAGTATCGGTCGGCAGCCAGTGCTAAATCTCGCTTAGATACTCGTATGTGCTCGGGTTCGATTTGGAGAAGACTAAGCGCCGCCAATAGCGACCGCCTAAGCTCTTCTAACTCCGCGCGATACCCGGATATCGCCTGTTGTGGAGAAACGGTCTCGGGCCAGTCCTTTGAATTGTAAAACATAGCTGACTTCCTTTCGGCTTAAAGCTAATGTCAAAGCGAAAAGTCAGTTATGATCGCCAACTACACCACCAAAGTCAATGCTCACAACCAATATAATGACGCCTGCCCAGTGCCGTGCCGCTCGAGCTCTTTTGAATTTTCACCAAGACCAACTCGCGGCCGCTGCGAGCGTGGCGATCGCAACTTTGGCTGACTTCGAGCGTGAGCGACGACAACCCCGCCAACGAACACTGGAAGCAATAAGGACGGCTTTAGAGACCGCTGGCGTCGAATTCATCCCAGAGAACGGCGGGGGCCCCGGTGTGAGGCTGCGTCGGGCGGGTTAGGTGCTGTCGCAGGCGCTTAGTGGTATACAGTGCGCTCTACGTCTAGGGATTATTCCGCGACGGAACAATTTCGGAGATGTTGTCTATGGCGCACGTGAAGAAAGGTCATCTGGCAGCCTCGCCACACTGGTGGAAGCACCTTCGCTGGGCAAAGCGCTTGTTTTGGCACCGCCACCGGCAAGCTGAACAGCAACTCGTCCGGAAAGACGCTGAGAACCGCTAATCCAGCGAACCGGGTTCGGCGGCGGACCGGCGCAGTATATAAGGATTACGTAGGCTTGTAGCCTCGGACCTAGCAAACGGTCGTGTCGAGGCTAACATTAATTGGCCACGCTATCGTTTAATCAAATATCCGCTCCAGCATCCTGCAGTATACCAACTAACTGCCTAGACAGCATGTCGCGTAGCAAAATCTCCATATCAGACACGTCTACATCTCCGTTTCTGAATCGTTCGTCAGCTGCCTCAAGAGCAGAGAAATACTTATTTCTATCATTTTGTATTTGCTCTGGAATGGTTGGCGTGCCCGGCACCAAATATCCTATCTTTACATTCAAAACTATGTAAGAAACAATACGGCTGGTTCGACCATTACCATCATCAAAAGGGTGTATCCAGTTATGGCGCCACATTGCATAGGCGGCCAAATGGAACGCCGTATTCTCGTGCCAGTTATTATTTATATATTCACACATTTCTACGACCAGACTACTGACCAAATGCGGTCCTGGCGGCGTGTGCTTGCTCTGCTCAATTCGCACAGATCCGGATCGAAATTCACCCGGGTTGGGCTGTATACCGTCTACGGCAACAGCTTGAAGGTCTCGGATAATAGATGGCGTCAAATTAAAAGGCCGCCCACTGAGAAAACTCTCAATTATGCGACAACCTAGATCAAATTGCTGAAGTCCATTTCGGACTTCAATTTGTGCTATCTCATCTGAATTAAGATAAAAAGGGTGGCCACTCATGTGACCACCCCTTTAATTTGCGACACCTGCATACTACGCTTTGACAGATCGACTTGCCTCTTTATCGACCATCTCGCGTGTAACATCCTCATTTTCAAATGCAGTATTGCCATAGACAAAACTACGGCGCTGCTCTTCTTTCTGCTCAGCAGAAGGGCTAGCGCGCTTTGCCATTTCTATTAGCTGCGATAGACTTTTCTCAGTCATATACAGGCCCTCCATTTTTGATTCGAATCCTGAGTGTGACAACTGACTGACTGTTTCGTCAATATATATAGCGGGAATTAAGGTTATTCCACGTGTCCAGTTCGCACCCCCGCTACCTCAAAACCTCATGCCCGAACACACACCTGACACCAAGTGTGGAATCTTGCAGACGCCCCCTTCGGCACCAGTTTGATGCCCCAGATGATGCCCAAAACTCTCCAACCAAGATAGCTAGATACAACCGATCAGTTTTAAATATCTATACTCATTTGGTTTTTTGGCGTCCCCGGCAGGATTCGAACCTGCGACCCCAGGATTAGGAATCCTGTGCTCTATCCGGCTGAGCTACGGGGACGTACCGGGCTGTTGCGCGGGGGGCAATCTGCGGCTTGCGGGCTGCGAGCGCAAGAGGCGAGCGGGGCCACGCTACTCCAGCATCGGCGTCGGTGCCGCGCGGCCCTCCACGGCCTCGCGGGTGGCGCGGGCCTGACCGGCCTCCAGGTGGGGCCGCAGCTCCTCGATGAAGGCGTAGACCGGCAGCGCGACGTTGGCGGCGCGCTCGTCCCACTGGGGGATCACCACCCCGCGGGGCTGCGGGAAGAAGTCGCCCTTCACGATCGCGACCAGGCGCGGGCCCAGCGGGCCGGGTCCGGCAAGGGCGGCCCCGCCCGCGGCCTGTGTCGAAGCCTCTCCTGAGACCTCCAGCGGATCCAGGAATACGGGTCCGCCGGAATTGCCGACCCGCACGGCACAGTCCATACGCCAGCCCGGCACGGAGCCCAGTTCCCTGTAGACATCGCAGCCGGGATCGAGCAATGCGGTCTCGCGCGGGCTTTCGGTCGGATGGCCGACCAGCCGGAGCGCCTTGTCGCCCAAAGCCCGGGTTTCGTCGAAGCCGAGCGGCACCAGCTCCCACCAGCCGATTTCGCTGCCGAGGCAGTGCTCCAGCTCCAGCAGCGCCCAGTCTCCGTGCACGTGGGCATCCAGGTCGCCCCAGGCCACCGCGTGCGCCGTCACCTGCCAGGTCCAGGGAAAATCGGGCTGCCCCTCGGCGGCCGCCGGACGCGGCGGTCCGAACCAGAGATGGCTGGGCTCCGCCGTGCCCGCGTCTGCGATGCGGCGAAAGGCCGTGTGGTGCGCGGTCAGGGCATGACAGGGGCCGACCAGGGTCACGGTGCCGAAGCGGAAGTCGCGCCCGGGCGTCGTCTGGGTGATCAGGCCGACCGCCGCCCAGGGCGTGCCGGGCGAGCGCTCGACCGTCACCCGGTCGTCCACTTCGAAGATGTTCGCTTCGCTCGGTCCCGCGGGCTGCAACAGCAGCCCGGCGGCAGCGGCCATCAAGATGGGGAGGCGTGCAGTCCGACGCATAATGGGAATGACACCGCCTTCGGCCGCGGAGGTCCAATCACCCCTCGGTGAGGGGCGCCGTGGTACGGCCGAAGGTCGCTTAGAGCGCGATCGTCTCAGGTGGAAGCGTTTCGCTTCCGCCTGAGACATGAATCGCCCTCTAGATCTATGTATAGAGCAGGATTGCCTCAGGTGGGATCGCCGGAGCGATCCCACCTAAGGCAATCCTGCTCTAGCGCGGCAGGGGTTGTCCGGTCTGGGCCCGGCGGCGCAGCGCCTCGATTTCGGCATCGTTGGAGAGGGCAGGACCGCGGTTCGGCTGCATGATGCTGGAGATTGCACCGGCCACACCGGAGTCGACCGCCGCGCCGTCGCCGGAGGCGTCCCCCGCCTGCCCGTCCGTCACGCCGCCCGAAACCGTTTCGCTGATCCGACCCGTTTTCGGGCCGCCCGAGGCGGACGCGCCGTCCGACGGAGATACGGCGGGTTCGTCTCGCGCCGCGCCACTCCAGTCCCAGCCGGGTTGCTCCGCCACAGCGGCCGGCCAAGCGGCCATGAGGCCGGCAAGAGCGAGCAAACCGATCTGCAGAACCCTGCGCAGCGCATTGCGGGACACGACACGCCTCCTGCGCCTTACTGAAGGTGCAACAGCTTTCAGCTTGGCGGGACAGCGCTCCCTCGGCGACTGGCAGAAAAGACAGACCGTCCCATCCGAACGGGAGGTCGCTGCCTAATCGAAGAGCCTGTCGATCGGCAGATGGTAGTAGAGGGTCAGAACCTCGGTGCCCGGATTGCTGTCCCCGATGCCGGCGTTCGAAAGGTGGCCGAAGGCGAGCGACAGGCGCGAGCGGTCGTCGAAGCGGTACCCCAGTTCGATGGTGGAGCGGAATTCCACGGCACTGCCCAGGTCCTTGCCGTCGCCCTCGTAGAAGCCGCCGACGCCGGTGCTTCCGGTCAGCACGATGCGGCGGCCGAAGTAGATGTCGACCAGCAGACCGCCGCCGCCCCAGACCGCACCGGCCGTGGTGACCTCCAGCCCCGCCCAGGGTTTGACGACGTGCAGAAAACGCTGACCGTGGCGGTACTCGAGGCGGAAATCGGCCTGATCGTCGTCGCCGGCCACCAGGTCCCACCAACCGACTCCGAAGGACAGCAGGCTCGGGTCGTCCTCCGCCGAAACCTCGGCCGTGAGCAACAGCAATGGCAGCGCCAGAACGGCGGCCAGAAAAGAACGCGGCATCGAACACATCCCCCAAACACCCCGACCGTGCGGGAGTCTACTTGGTCGCCGAGAGAGAGCAAGGCTGAATAGGGCTGCTTGACTTGGATGTTCTTTCGGAAGGCACCCTTCCCCTATCCGGCCACCGAAGAGCCACCCGAGACAGTGTCCCGGATGGGCGGCAGGATGGGGAGCGGGAGGGAAAGATGCGGCCCCGAAAGGCGTGCTCAAACGTGGTTCTTGAAGCGCTCGGTCGCTTCCACCAGGGCACGGCGGATGCCCGGCTCCATGGCGGAATGGCCGGCATCGGGAATGATCCGGAAGCTGGCGGCCGGCCAGGCACGGTGCAGATCGTAGGCGGTCGCCGGCGGGCAGACGGTGTCGTAGCGCCCCTGCACGATCGCCCCCGGCAGGTCGCGTATCGTCGCCGTCCGCTCCAGCAAGGCGCCCTCCGGCAGGAAGATCTTGTTGACGAAGTAGTGGGCCTCGATCCGGGCGAGGCCGAGCGCCATGCTGTCCTCACCGAACGCTGCAACGGTCTCCGGGCTGGGCATCAGGGTCGAGCAGGCGCCCTCGTAGGTGCTCCAGGAGCGCGCCGCCGGCATGTGCACCGCCGGATCGGGATCCATCAGGCGGGAATAGTAGGCACGCAGCAGATCGTCGCGCTCCGCCTCCGGGATGAAGCCGGAAAAACGCGCCCAGACCTCGGGGAAGTAGGTCCGCATGCCGTAGAGGAACCAGTCCACTTCGCTCTGGCGGCACAGAAAGATGCCGCGCAGCAGCAAGGCGGAGGTTCGCTCGGGATGGGCCTGGGCGTAAGCCAGAGCCAAGGTGGACCCCCAGGATCCGCCGAAGAGATGCCAGCGCTCGATCCCCAAACGGACCCGCAGCAGCTCCATATCGGCGATCAGGTGCTGCGTCGTGTTGGCTTTCGTCTCCCCCAGGGGCGTCGAACGTCCGGCGCCGCGCTGGTCGAAGATGACGATGCGATAGGCGGCGGGATCGAAAAAGCGGCGGTGATCCGGCGACGCACCGGCACCCGGTCCGCCATGCACGAAGAGCACCGGCCGGCCCTCGGGGTTGCCCGACTGCTCCCAATAGATCGTGTGCAGGTTGTCGACCGGCAGCATTCCGGTCTCGTAGGCTTCGGTGGAGGGAAAGAGGTCGTGGGCTGCCATCGGGTCTCCGCCGGGGAATCGCCAGGTATCTGCTGACCGCAACCTGCGGACAGGGGGCCGCGCCCGCCCTTATATCGCGCCAGCCGGTGTAACCAACACCCCCGGCGAACGTCAGCCTGCGGTGCGTGTTGCGCTTTGGCCGAGGCGAGCGCTTCGTGCTACCAGTCGCGCCATGACGAACAGCGACACCGCGACGAACGCGCCCGACCCGACCGACCGCCGCCTCTATGCCAGCTGGGCGCGCGACGTTCTGCGCTACCGGGATACGGACCGCCAGGGGCACGTCAACAACGCCGTCTTCGCGACTTTCTTGGAATCCGGGCGCGTCGCGATCTTCTACGACTCCAAGCGCCCCTTGGCACCCGAGGGCGCTTCCTTCGTCATCGCCCGGCTGGTGTTGGACTTCCGCGCCGAAGTGCATTGGCCGGGGGAGGTGGAGATCGGCAGCAGCGTGACCCGCGTCGGCAAGAGCTCCATGACGCTGGCCCAGGCCCTCTTCGTCGGGAAAACCTGCGTCGCGACGGCCGAAACGGTTCTTGTTCTGGTCGACAACGCCACGCGCAAGTCGCGCCCCTTCACGGAGGATATGCGCGAACGGCTCAGCCACCTGGGCCATCGCCTGCCAGGGGCCTAGAGGGCGATTCACGCCTTAGGTGGGATCGCCAGAGCGAATCCACCTAAGGCAATCCTGCTCCAGCGAAAGGTCACCTCACGTCGTGCTAAACCGGTCCGCAGTGCGACAGGCCGTGCGCTGGGTGGTGCGGATCGTCGTCTTCTCGCTGATCTCCCTGCCTGCAGCCGCGGAAACGGTCACCCGCACGGCAACGGCGGCGGACGACAGCACGACGCTGCGCCTCGAAGATGGCACGGTCTTCCGCCTCGCCGGATTGCTGCCGCCGCAACCGCCGCTCGGCTACCGTGGCGTCTGGCAGACGGCCGAACAGGCGCGCCAAGGCCTGACGGCGCTGGCAGTCGAGGTGCCCCTGCAGCTCACCCTGGTCGGTCAAGACCGCTGGGGCCACGCGCTGGGACAGGCTCTGCTGCCGGACGGGCGCGATCTGGCCGCGGTGCTCCTGACCGCCGGCTGGGCTCAAGTGGCCGGGGCGAGCCCGATCCCGAAAGAATCCGGGTTGCCCGGGAACCGTGCCCAATGGCTGCGGCTGGAAGCCGAGGCGCGCGCCGAGGGACGCGGGCTCTGGTCGGATGCGTACTATGCCGTACGTTCTGCGGAAGATCTGCCGAACGAGTTGGAGCAATTGAGCCTCGGGCGCTTCCTGATCGTCGAGGGCGTCGTGGCCGATGTCGCGGTGGTGCGCAACCGGACCTACCTGAACTTCGGGGCCGACTGGCGCAGTGACTTTACAGCCACACTGTCGCCGGAAGCGCGGCGGCGGTTCCGCGCGGCAGGTCTGGACCCGCGCGGCTACGCCGGACGGCGCCTGCGGCTGCGCGGCTGGCTGCAATCGCTCAACGGCCCGATGATCGAGATCCAGACTCCGGATCAGATAGAGCTGCTGGAGGACCCATGATCCGTAAGACGCTTCGTCATCTCGCGACCCGTGCGACGGCGGCCGCCTTTCTGGCGATCGGCCTCACCGGGCCCGGCCCGGCTGCGGCCGACTGGCTGTCGGGTCTCGAGAGAAGCCTGGGCGCGCAGCAGCATGATCAGTTGGTCCAGGACTTCGGCGGGGCCTACGAAAACCGCGAGATTCAAACCTACGTCGACTCGCTCGGGCAGTTCCTGGCCCGCACCTCCGAACAGCCCGACCTCGACTATACCTTCACCGTGCTGGACTCGCCTGTGGTCAACGCCTTCGCCCTGCCCGGCGGCTATGTCTACGTCACCCGCGGTCTGCTCGCGCTGGCAGAGAACGAGGCACAACTCGCCGGCGTGCTGGCGCATGAGATCGGCCATGTGAACGCCAGCCACGGCCTCAATCGCGTGGGCGCCGGTATCGTCGGCGAGCTTGCCACCATAGGGCTGGGCTGGCTGTTGGGCGAAGAGGCCGCCGCGTTCGGCAGCAGCGTCACCCAGCTCGGGATGCGTGCCTACTCGCGCGATCAGGAATATGAGGCCGACGTCCTGGGCGTGAAATACTTGGCCCGCGCCGGATACGACCCCGGCGCCATGGCCGATTTTCTCGACGTCCTTCTCCAGCACAGCCGGCTGGAGGCGGAGATCGCCGGCAATCCGGGGGCGCCCGACGCCTTCAACATCATGGCGACCCACCCGCGCACCGCCGACCGGATCGAACAGGCACTTCGTGAGGCAGGCCTCGCCGACGTGCCGGAGCCAATGACCGCCCGCGATCTCTACCTCGGCAAAATCGACGGTTTGCTCTACGGCGACAGTCCCGAAGACGGCTTCGTCCGCGACCGCAGGTTCCTGCATCCGCAGTTGCGCTTCGCGTTCGAGGTTCCAGAAGGCTTCCGGCTTCTGAACGGCCAGACCCGCGTGATCGCCGTCGACCGCGAGGGCGCCCGCCTGGTGTTCGACCGCGACCGGCCGGAAAGCAATAGCCTGCTTACCTATCTGCAGCGCGAGTGGGCGGGCGAAGAGGTCGAACTCGAGCAGCTCGCAGACTTCGTCGTCGATGGCCTGCCGGCGGCAACCGGGTTGGCCAAGATCGAGACCCGGCAGGGGCCGCGCCATCTGCGTCTGGCGGCCATTCGCATGCCGGACGGTACGGCCTACCGCTTCCTTTTCGCCACGACCCCGCAGCAGGGCCGCGCCTACGCCGACGCCTTCGTGGATACGCTCTACAGCTTCCGCCGCCTGAGCCGGACAGAAGCCGAGACCTTGAAGCCCCTGCGCCTGGCGGTGCGGCAGGTCCGACCCGGCGAGACGGTGGCGAGCCTCGCCCGCGACCTTCCTTTCGCGAACCACCGGGAAGCCCGCTTTCGGGCACTCAACGGACTGGAGGCCGAAAGCGAACTGAAAGCGGGGCAGAAGATCAAGATCGTAGTACAGTAAGACTCCGCAAAACGAGGAGGCGCAAAGGCGCAGAGCCATGTTGACGGGTGACGACCTCGATTCGGACGGCGGTCGCACGTGGCGGCTGCCGATCGCCAGCGCGATTACCTTGGCCTTCGGCGGATTGCTCTCCGTCGCCGTACTCGCGGTCGGTTTCGTTACCTGGCGCGCCAACGAGCGCAATACGCTCGAACTGATGGGCGGAACCGCCGAGCTTTATCTCGATTCGCTCGCAGGTCTGACGCTCGAGCACCAGGAGGACGGACGCTTCCAAGTCGAGTATCTGGCACGCCTCGTGCGCACGGGCGCCCTGGATCTGGACGATGAGGAGACCCTGGCAAATGTTCTGGCCGGCAGCCTGGCTGCCGGCAATCAGATTCACGGGATTGCCCTGGTTCGGGCGGACGGGACAGCAACGCGCGTCGGCTTTGTCGACGATGAACTGATCAGCCTGCACGGCAACTGGTCGGACCGGCCGGAGATCCAGCTGCTGCTCGAAAATGCGCGCAACGGCACGATGATCGACTCCTACTTCGTGGTCTGGGCCGATGATTTGGCAGCCCCGCATGTCAGCACCTCCATCCCGCTGTTCGGCCCCGACGGAAGCTTCCAAGGCGCAGCAAGTGCCGTCATAGCGATTACGGAAATCAGCGACTTCGTCGCTTCGCTGGCTTCAGGCGAAGGGCGCACGTTCATCCTCTTGGGCCGCGATCGGGTTCTGGCTCACGCCGACATGGAAAGCGTGGCATCGGAGCTGACACCGGATCGACCTTTGCCGAAGCCAAGCGATCTTGGCGACGACGTGCTGGCTGCCATGTGGGACAAGCCGGTTCTGGACCGCACGTTCCAGCAGATCGTCTTTGCCCGGAATGCCAAAGCGCACGTCATCGAGACCGGCGACGAGCAACACCTTTTCGTCTATCGAGAGGCCGGCACCATCGGGGGCGAACCGATGACGGTCGGCGTTCACCTGCCGCTGGACGAAGTGATCCAGCCGTTGCATCGCCTGATCGGATCCGGCGCCGTTGCCGTGATCATCCTCCTGGTCTCGATCGGCCTCTCCGTTCTCTTGGGACGGGCGCTGGCCCGGCCGGTGCGCCGGCTGGAGGCTTCGGCCGAAGCGGTCGCTCGCCTCAAACTCGACGAGATGCCCCCGCTCGAACGCTCCCACCTGCGGGAACTGGATGCGGCACAGCGCACTTTCGCGGCCATGCGTACAGCCCTCGGCTGGTTCGAGATCTACGTTCCGCGTGCGCTCGTCGCGCGCCTGATCAAGCTGGGCCCCAGCGCGACCCATTCGGAGGAGCGTCAGATCACAGTCCTGTTCACGGACATCTCGGGCTTTACGAAGCTGGCCGAACGGCGATCCCCCGAAGAGCTGGCCGCGCTTCTCAACGAGCACTTTGCGCTGCTCGGCTCCTGTGTCGAGGCGCAGGAGGGGACGATCGACAAGTACATCGGGGACTCGCTGATGGCCTTCTGGGGCGCCCCGGAGGCACAGCCCGATCACGCCGCCCGTGCCCTGCGTGCCGCTCAAGACATGGCCGCGACCGTCGCGGAAGATAACCGCAAACGCCAAATGCGCGGCGAACCTCCGGTACAGCTCAGGATCGGCCTGCACAGCGGCCCGGCCGTGGTCGGCAACATCGGTGCGCCCAGCCGCATGAACTACACGCTGATCGGCGATACGGTGAACGTCGCCCAGCGTCTGGAAGCGCTCGGCAAGGAGCGGGGCGGCAACAACGGCGCCGATGTGGTTCTGCTTGCCAGCTCAGACACGCTCTCGGCCGCGCAAGCGATGGACATCGGCGAGAACCTGGGACGGCTGGACCTGCGCGGCCGCGAAGACCCGGTCGAGGTCTATCGCGTGGGAGTCGGCTGTACGAAGCCTGCCCTGGAAGCGCTCGAAGGCTGAGCCGGCACGACCCTAGAGGGCGATCCTGCTCTACGGCGCAGCCAGAAAACCGCCGGCACGCCCGAGCAGATCCGCGGCCTGACGAACGACGTCCGTCACGATCGTTTCGGCCGGCGCGATCTCGCGAATCAGATCCAGGGACTCGCCTGCGATCAGCACCCGGATGTCGTAGTCGTCCGGATCGGCAGCATTGTACCTGGCCCGCTCGCTCTCGAAACTCCGCTGCAGCCCCTCCAGGTCGCCGTGCCACTGACGCGAAAAGGCGTTGTCGACAGTCCGCCCGGTAAACTCCCAAGGCCAATCGGCGTTCCTCGCGACATCGAAGACCTTTGAGCGCAGGGTTTGGTCGCCGGTGGCACCGACCAGCGCCGCCTTCGCCGCCTCCGACCCCTCCGCCTCGCGGCTCGCCCAGAAGCGCGTGCCAAGCATCACCCCGTCGGCACCCAGCATCAGCGCCGCGGCCAACCCACGACCGTCGGCCAGCCCGCCGGCCGCCAAGACGATCTGACCATCGCCGGCGAGGTCGCGGACGGCGGGCAACAACGCGGTCAACCCGCGATCCATGCCGTGGCCGCCCGCCTCTTGTCCCTGCACCACGATCACGTCGACTCCGGCCGCCAGAGCCTGCTCTGCCTGACTGAGCCTGTGGACCTGCCAGATCGTCGGCACGGACGCGGCCCGCGCAGCGGCCACGGCCTCTTCTCCATCACCGAAGGAGACCATTAGGGCCGCAGGTCGGCGCGCCAAAGCCTGCTCGATCAAGGCAGGCTGGCGCATCACGCTCCAGGTGATGAAGCCGACGCCCACCGCTGCGTTGCCCGCTTCGGCAAACGCGCGCTCCAACCAAGCCGCATCGCCGTATCCCCCACCGATGAGCCCCAGACCACCGGCTTGCGAGACCGCGCCGGCGAGCTTGCCGCCGGCGACCTTGTCCATCGGCGCCAGCATGACCGGGTGCGTGATGGCGAAACGCTCCGTAAAGCGCGTTCTGATCCTCTGTTCCATAGCCGGAGTGTCCCAGATCGCCGTTTGGAATAAAATTGATTGATCTGATATTTTTGTATCTGCATTTTCGATGGATGGATCGGCAGCTTCTCAGGACCTTCGTTGCCGTGGCGGAAGCCGGCAGCTTCTCGGCCGCCGCGCCCCGCTTGCACTGCGTCCAATCGAACGTCACGACGCGAATCAAGCGTCTCGAGGATCAGCTCGGCGGAGCCCTGTTCGAACGCGGACGGGGCGGCGCGCAACTGACGCAACTCGGCGAGCGTCTGCGCTATCACGCCGAAGACCTGCTGACCCGTTTCGAGGCTGCCGAGCGCGACTTGCTGGACGCCGCCAGCAGATCCGCGCCGCTGCGGTTGGGCGCTATGGAGAGCACGGCCGCTGTCCGTCTGCCGCCCCTCTTGAAGGCCCTGACCCAGGCCTGCCCGACGGCACCGATTTCACTCCACACGGGCCCGACGGCGGAACTGCTGTCTCTCGTTTGGCAGCAAAAACTGGACGCCGCCTTCGTCGCAGGCCCCGTCGACGCCAGCCGTTTCCAAAGCCTGGTCGGCTTTCGGGAAACGCTGGTCATGGCGCAAGCAACAGAGCCATCGGCGACAGCGCCTCTGCTTTCCTTCAGAAGCGGTTGCAGCTATCGCGCCGTGGCAGAGGCCTGGCTCCGCAGCCTGGGCAAGAGCGACACCCGTATCCTGGATATGGGAACGCTCGACGGTATTCTCGGCTGCGTGGAGGCCGGCATCGGCTTCGCCGTGGCCCCGCAAGCCGCCGTCACGGCCTACCGCAACGCCGAAGCGCTGCGCGTGAGCACCCTGCCGCCCGCTTTCGCAATCAGCGAGACCCACTTGGTTTGGCGGCGGGACAGCGCGATGACCAGAGCCCACCGGACCCTCTGCGACTTGATCGCCCGACCCGAAGGCGAGGAGCGCGTTTCAGTCGGCTGAGACCCGCCAGGCCGCCAGCCAACCTTCCCAGGCCGCCAGCTACCCTTCGATCAACAGATCGCGCGGCGCGTCGGTACGGGCCATGATGGCACTGCGCAGCTTTCCGAGTGCGCGATGCTCCAGCTGGCGCACCCGCTCCTTGCTTACGCCGAGCTGGCTGCCGAGCTGTTCCAGCGTGGCGCCATCATCGGTCAGTCGGCGCGCCTCGATGATCATGCGCTCGCGCCGATCAAGCGTCCCGAGTGCCTCCGTCAGCCACAAGCTGCGCAGGTCGCGATCGTGCAAGGTCTGCACGTTGACATCCGGCGTCGCCCTTTCGTCCGGCAGGAAGGACTGCCACTCGTCCTCTCCGTCTTCGCCGACGGTCATGTTCAACGACTGATCCGCTGCCGACATCCGGCTTTCCATCGCCTCGACCTCGGCCAAGGGCACACCCAGCTCCTCGGCGATCTTGCGGCGACCTTCGTCGTCGAGCCGCCGACCGCTGCTCTCCTCGATCCGCGCCCTGAGGCGGCGCAAATTGAAGAAGAGGGATTTCTGAGCCGCGGTCGTGCCGGTCCGCACGATAGACCAGTTGCGGAGAATGAAGTCCTGGATCGCCGATCGGATCCACCAGGCGGCGTAAGTCGAAAAACGAACGTCCCGCTCCGGTTCGAACCGAGCCGCAGCCTGCATCAACCCGACCGACCCCTCTTGCACCAGATCGCTCATCGGCAGACCGTAGTTGCGAAATTTTGCGGCGATCGACACAACGAGGCGCGTGTAGCTGCGCACCAGAGTATGCAGAGCGGTTTGGTCGCCCTTCTCACGCCAGGCGCGCGCCAACTCGAACTCACGATCGCGTGCCAACAGAGGTTCCGCCATTGAACGACGGATAAAGGCCGATCCGGCCCGCTGCGCTTCAGGATTCTCGTAATGCGCCATCGACAATCGCTCCCGGGGCGGCTTTTCAGTTTTTCGAACAATTCTACGAAAGACCTTAAACGCCGGATCACCAGAAAAAAATGTAGTATAGAAACGATAACTGGGTGTAATTGCACTGACTCATGGGCTTTCAAACGAAAAACTCTGGATGTCCGTGGATTTCAACTCACGATATTGAGAATTAAGCAAACATCCGTATGGCCGTCTCGACTCCGCTCCACTTAACAGGTCTCATCTGCAGCGCTTTGGTTTTGGCAATGCTTGGGAACTCCACCTTCCCTGCACTTATCCCTTTGTTTCAGGAGACTTGGCAACTCTCGGCGAGCCAAGCCGGCTGGGTCAGCGGCCTCTACTACGCCGGCTATGCCGCAGCGGTCCCGCTTCTGGTCGGACGAACAGATCGGACCGACGCGCGCAGTATCTTCGTTGCCGCCAATCTGCTCGGCGCGGCGGCAACGCTCGGCTTCGCGTTTTTCGCCCGGGACTTCTGGACCGCCCTGCCCTGGCGTCTGCTGGCCGGAGCAGCGTTGGCCGGCAGCTACATGGTGGGTGCGCGCATCCTCGCCGACCGAATTGAGGGGCCGCAGCAATCCCGGGCGATCGCTTGGTACACGGCACACTTTGCGGTCGGGATCGGCTTGTCGGTCTTCGCCGCCGGCGAACTGGCCAGCCGTTTCGGCTGGCAGGCCGCATTCGTCTTCGGCGCCGGCGGCAGTGTCGCTGCCGCGCTGCTGGTCTGGCTCGGTACCGCCGCACATCGACCGGAGGGGTCGCAGACGTCCGGTGAAGCCTTGCGGTGGCTGGAGGCCCTGAAAAGCCGGGCCGCCATGGGTTACACCCTCGGCTATGCCTGCCATATCTGGGAGCTGTTCGGCTGGCGGGCCTGGCTGGTGACCTTCCTCGTCGCGGCGCCCGCACTGGGCGGTCTCGCTCAAGCCGAGGCGACCCGTCTGGCGACCCTGGCCCTGATTATCGGGCTGCCGGCTTCGGTCCTGGGCAACGAGCTATCGCTTCGCTTCGGCCGCCGCCGCGCACTGACCCTGATGATGCTGACCTCGGCAGTCTGCACCTTGTCGCTCGGATTGGCGGCCGACGGCGCAGCCTGGCTCCTGCTGACGCTCGTCTTCGTCGTCGGTGTCACAGCGATGGGCGACTCCGGCTCCCTGACCGCGGGTGCGGTCGGCGCCGCGGAACCGGAGCGTCGCGGTGCATTGATGGCGATCCACACACTGCTCGGCTTCGGCGCCGGTTTCGTTGCGCCGCTCGCCTTCGGAACAGTGCTGGATGCGGCCGGCGGCACGCAGGAGCCGCAGGCCTGGGCCTGGGCCTTCGCGCTGCTGGCGTGCGGCGCTCTGCTGGGACCGCTGGCACTGAGGCTCGGCCGCAACGCAGCAGCCAGCTAACCGTGAATCGACCTCTAGCGCTGCGCCCGCGGGTGTGTGCTGTCGTAGATCTCCAGCAAGCGGGCCCCGTCGACCGCGGTATAGCGTTGCGTCGTCGAGAGGCTGGCATGGCCCAGGAGTTCCTGGATCGCCCGCAGGTCGCCCCCCGCCGCCAGAAGATGGGTGGCGAAGGAATGGCGGAGCGCATGGGGCGTGGCCGTCTCCGGCAGGTCCAGCAAACCGCGCAACCGCTGCAGCGAGAGCTGTACCCGGCGCGCCGACAGCGGCTTGCCTCGCTGAGAGCGAAACAGCGGCCCGTCGGCGGGCAGCGCATGTGGGCAGGCTGCCCGATAGGCGGAAACGGCCTCCGGGATGGCCGCCAGCAGCGGCACGATGCGCTCTTTGCGCCCCTTGCCCAGCACACGCAGTCTGTCCTGTCCCGGTTCCGGCGCATCGCCGGCGGTCAAGCCCAGCGCCTCGCCGATGCGGAGACCCGCCCCGTAGAGCAGCAACAGGATCGCGGTGTCGCGAAGGCCTTGCCAGTCGTCGTCGTAGAGGTCGCCGACCGTGGCAACGCTCTCCAAGGCCTCGGAGGCCGTCAGGGCCTTGGGCACTGCCTGCGGCAGCTTCGGTCCGCGCAGATTGGCGATCGCGCTGTTGTCGAGCCGGCCGGTCCTGCTGCCCCAGCGGTAGAAGCTGCGCAGCGCCGAGAGGGCGCGGGCCGTCGAACTGCGCGCCAGGCCTCTCAAGGTTCGGCGAGCCAGCCAGGCGCGGAAATCCGCCTGCCGCAGGCTGCGCAGGTCGTCCAGGCTCGGGCGTTGCCCGAGGTGATCGGTCAGGAAGGACAGAAAGTCGAGAAGATCGACATCGTAGGCCGCACAAGTGTGCGCCGAAGCACGCTTCTCGTCCGCCAACCAACTGCGCCACATCCGAACGGCCGCTTCCACCTCGGCTTCACCGGGAAAACCGATGAGGCCGGCGGACGCGCGTTCCGCTACTCGGGCAGATCGAGCCATGCGCGCACCAGGTGCTCCACCGCCTGGCCGAGAAAGGTCAGCAGCTCGGTGCCCTGGCCTTCCTCGAAATGCGCCGGATCGCGGCTGCCGAGCGCAATCAAGGCAGGCGGCGTGGTCGGACCGATATTGAGGCGGATCAGGGCCGCCGAGCGCACCAGCCCGGCCGCTGCGGGGAAGATCGCAGTGTCACCGGGGGTATCGCCGATCAGCCGGACGGTCCTGCTGGAGCCGAGCAGCGCGTCAACCGTACCGGCCTCCAGGCGATAGACGCCGAGCGGTCGCTTCGGCGCAGAGAGCTCCACCTCCGCAGGCTCGACGCAAAGCGAGACCGCATCGATGTCGAGTGCCAACGCAAGGTCGGTCGTCAAGGTCTCTATCAAGTGCTCGAACGAGCGCGCAGCGAGCAAACCGAGCAAACCGCGATGCAGCCGCTGCTGAGCCAGGGCGTTGGCACGACTCAGCGAGATCAGTTCGTCCCGCGCCTCGAGCGCTTGCGCGACGTCGCGCCGGAGCCTGTCGACCATGGCCTGCTGGAAATCGACCACGCCGTCTCCGGTCGCCCGGACCGGCGGCACCATGGCATCGAGCAGCTCCGGATGGCGCTTCAGAAAGTCGGGGTGGCGGCGCAGGTAGGCCGCCACCTCACCCGCACCGAGCGCACGTCGGGACGGGCTTTCGACTCCTTCCGGCACCGAACGCTCAGCGCGCTCCGGGCTGTCAGGCGCTGCGTCGCGCCGGTTCGCCATGGCCATCCTCTTCGTTCAGAATCGTCTGGCCCGTCTTGGCCCAATCCGCCAGGAAAGCCTCGAGCCCCTTGTCGGTGAGCGGGTGCTTGTAGAGGCCGCGCAGAACTGCCGGCGGCAAGGTCGCCACATCGGCGCCGAGCTTGGCCGCTTCGATCACATGTGCAGGGCCGCGCACGCTGGCGACCAGCACTTCCGTCTCGATCTGCGGGTAGGCCGCGTAGATCTCTACGATCTCGGCGATCAGTTCCATGCCGTCCTGGCCGATGTCGTCGAGACGGCCGACGAAGGGCGATATGAAGCTGGCGCCGGCCTTTGCAGCCAGGATCGCCTGACCGGCCGAAAAGCAGAGCGTCACGTTGACCTGCGTGCCCTCGTCGCTCAAGACCTTGCAGGTCTTCAAACCGTCGGGTGTCAGCGGCACCTTGACGCAAACGTTGGGGGCCAAGGCCGCCAGCTTGCGTCCCTCGGCCAACATGGTCGCATGATCCGTGGCCGTCACTTCGGCAGAGACCGGTCCCGGCACGATCTCGCAGATCTCCTTGACAACTTCCAGGAAGTGTCGGCCGGTCTTGGCGACCAGCGACGGATTTGTGGTGATCCCGTCAACCAGCCCGGTGGCGGCCAGATCGCGGATCTCGGCAACGTCGGCCGTGTCGATGAAAAACTTCATGGCAGCTGTCTTTCTCGTCCTCTATCCAATCCCCCGGTGCAGGGTGCCGGTCACTATCGCGGGGCCTATGCTGGAGATAGACACTCATCAGAGGGTCCGTCCAGAGCCCATCTGCCGAGGCGGCTGCGAGAGACTCCAACCGAACATCTAGAGTCTAGCTTATGGTCGAGCGTCGCGCCACCAGCGCCCCCTCCGTCGACGAGCTGAGTCGCTCGGCACGCCCGGACGATCCCGGAGATCCGAGCAAGCCGCCATGCCTGCGCGTCCTCTTGCCGCTGCCCTTGAGCGGCACCTTCAGCTACGCCGTTCCGCCGGAGCTCGCGCTGTCGCCGGGTGACTATGTGACGGTCCCCTTGGGCCGGCGCGAAGTCATCGGCCTGGTTTGGGAGTCGCCGCCGGACGACGCGGCCGTTCCGGCGGAGAAGCTTAAGGCCGTACACGCCCGTCTCGACCTTCCTCCTCTGCCCCAGGACCATCGTCGTTTCATCGATTGGGTGGCCGGCTACAGCCTGGCACCGCCCGGCGCGGTGCTGCGCATGACGCTCTCCTCGCCCGGGGCCTTGATGCCGCCGAAGCCGATGCGGCGGGTCCGCCGCGCCGACCGGCCGACGCCTGCGGATCTGAAGCTGACGCCCGCCCGTCGGCGCACCCTGTCCGCCGCCGAGGACGGTTTCGCCCGCAGCCAGGCCGAGCTGGCGCGTACGGCCGGCGTCGGGATCGGCGTGATCAAAGGGTTGATCGCAACCGGCGCACTGGAGGAGCTGGAGATCGTGCCTCAGCTCCCGGTCGGCGCGCCGGACCCGAATCGCCCCGGGCCCTCGCTGTCCGTCGAGCAGCGGGCCGCAGCAGACGATCTGACGGGGAAGGTCGCCAACGGCTTTTCCGTGACGCTGCTGGACGGGGTCACAGGCTCCGGCAAGACGGAAGTCTACTTCGAAGCCGTGGCCGCCGCCTTGGCGGCAGGGCGCCAGGTCTTGGTGCTGCTGCCGGAAATCGCCCTCTCGGCCCAGTGGCTGCAACGCTTTGCGCGACGTTTCGGCACAGCACCGGTCGAGTGGCACAGCGATCTCAAGAGCACTGAGCGCCGCCTCGCCTGGCGCGCCGTGGCGGAAGGACGGGCGAAGGTCGTGGTCGGCGCCCGCTCCGCATTGTTCCTGCCCTACTCTGAACTCGGCCTGATTGTGGTCGATGAAGAACACGAAGCCGCTTTCAAACAGGAAGACGGCGTGATCTATCACGCCCGCGACATGGCGGTCGTGCGCGCCCGTCTGGGCGACTTTCCCATCGTCCTCGCCTCGGCCACGCCCTCCCTGGAGTCGATGGTCAACGCTCAGAGCGGGAAGTACGGCGAGGTACGCCTGCCCAACCGGCACGGCGGTGCGGAACTGCCGAAGGTGCAGCTCATCGACTTGCGCCGCGACCCACCTCGGCGCGATCCCGACATCGGCGTCTCCTGGCTGTCTCCGCCCCTTCTGCGTGCCGTGGAGGAAACTCTTCAGTCGGGCGCCCAGGCGCTGCTCTATCTGAATCGGCGCGGCTATGCGCCGCTGACCCTGTGCCGCGCCTGCGGTCATCGCTTCGAATGCCCTAGCTGTTCAGCCTGGCTGGTCGAGCATCGTTTCCTGGGACGCCTGATCTGCCACCACTGCGGCTATACAACGCGAACGCCGGAGGCCTGCCCTGCCTGTGGCGAAACCGAAGCTCTGACGCCGGTCGGCCCAGGGGTCGAGCGGCTGGCGGAGGAGGTCACGAGACGCTTCCCGGCCGCACGCCTGCAGATCATGTCCTCGGACAGCATTCACGGACCCGCCGAAGCCTCGGAACTCATCCGCCGCATTCAGGCGCATGAGCTCGATATCGTGATCGGCACGCAGCTCGCCGCCAAGGGCCACCATTTCCCTCTGCTGACTCTGGTAGGCGTGATCGACGCCGACCTGGGCCTGAAGGGCGGCGACCTGCGCGCCGGCGAGCGAACCTATCATCTGCTGCACCAGGTTGCCGGCCGTGCGGGCCGGGCCGAACGACCCGGCCGGGTCCTGATCCAGACCTACGACCCCGACCATCCGGTGATGCAGGCG
>JANQPZ010000299.1 GCA_028285215.1 Rhodovibrionaceae bacterium
ATCTCCCTGGGCGTCGGCGGCTACTACGAGAATTTCTTCACGTTCGTCGAGCAGGACTTCGACGGCGACGGCGACTACAACCAGTTCAACGTCCGTCAGGAAGGCGAGATCCACTTCACGGGCGAGACCACGCTGGACAACGGCCTGACGGTCGGTTTCCAGGTGCAGCTCGAGGCGGTCACCCAGGACGACCAGATCGACGAAACCTTCCTCTACTTCGAGGGTAGCTGGGGCCGTCTCATCATGGGGTCTGAGAACTCCGCCCCCTACCTGATGCAGTACACGGCGCCGTCCGCCGGTCTGGGTCTGAACGATCCGAACATCGCGCCGTTTGAAGCGAACGATTCGATTGCTGGCACCACGACGCTTCTGAACACGGTGTCCGACGCGAACAAGATCACCTACTTCACGCCGCGTTTCGCCGGCTTCCAGCTGGGTGCTTCTTACACGCCGAACATCGACGAAAGGGGCGGTGACCGCCAGTCGTCCGGCCTCAACGAGTCCGAGACCGAGGACGAGTACAACAACTTCCTTGGTGTCGGCGCGAACTTCGTCGAGTCCTTCAACGGCGTCGACGTGGCCATCGCCGGTGGCTTGGAGTACGGCCAGGCCGAGAACAATGAGTTCTTGGCTCCCGCCGACATCGACGACTTCCTCGGCTTCTCGGGTGGCGTCAACGTCGGCTTCGCCGGTTTCACGGTCGGCGGCTCGGTGCTGCACAGCAATGGCGGTCTCGAGGACGACGGCGATGAGCTGGTGTGGGATGTCGGCGCGACCTACGGCCAGGGCCCCTGGGAAGTCGGCATCACCTACCTGCGCGGCGAGACCGAGACCGGCGCCGATGGCGGTGAAGACGAAATCGACCGCGTCGAACTGGGTGCCAACTACCGCCTCAGCCCGGGTGTCCGGGTGATCGGTGCGGTGCAGTACACCGACGTGGAAGACGACTCGGCCGACCGCGACGAGGACGCCTGGGGCGTCATCATCGGTACCCGCCTCGACTTCTAAAGTCCGGCAGGATCGACGCGCTGCGCTCCTGAGCGATCGGGAGCGCCGCCAAATCCGAGAAGGGCGGATCCCAAGGGATCCGCCCTTTTCCTGTTCTGTCTCCCGGCTGCCGAGTCCGGTCCGTCGCTTGGCGGCGACCTCCGCGCATGCTAGTCACCGCTCTGCCGGGCGCAGCTCCGGCCGACAGCTATTGCCTTTTTGGAGTGTGTTCGGTCCCATGGGCGCGATCATCTGGCTCGCCTCCTTTCCGAAGTCGGGCAACACCTGGATGCGCGCGTTTCTGCACAACCTGCTGCGCAATCCCGATACGCCGATGCCGGTCAACGAGCTGAACAAGTTCACTCTCGGCGACAGCCAATATGCCTGGTATCGGCTCTTCACGGAGAAACCGGCCAGCGATCTCAACCTCGAAGACCTGGCGCAGCTGCGGCCGAAGGTGCATCGCGCCATGATGGGCGCCCACCCCGACTCGGTTTTCGTCAAGACGCACGGCTATCTCGGCGCCAGCAAGGGTGTGCCTCTTCACACGATGGAATGTACGGCCGGCGCGATCTACGTCGTGCGCAACCCTCTGGACGTGACCTTGTCCTACGCCGACCACTTCGGTCTGAGCGCGGACGAGGCGATCGAGGCCATGGCGGTAGAGGGCGGCTTGAGTCAGGCGACCGACGACCAGGTGATCGAGTTCCTGAACTCCTGGTCGACCAATGTGAAGTCTTGGACGCAGGCCCCGAACCCGCACCTGCATGTGGTGCGGTACGAGGACATGCTGGACAAGCCGCTCAAGGCCTTCACGGGGGTCGCGCGTTTCCTGGGGCTCAATCCGCCGCGCCGGCGAATCGAGAAGGCGATCAGGTTTTCGTCCTTCAAGACGCTCAAGAAGCTGGAAGAAACCGGAGGTTTCCAGGAACGCAGCGAACACTCCAAGGCCTTCTTCCGAAAGGGCAAGCGCGATCAGTGGAAGACCCAGCTCAGCCCTGCACAGGTGGCCCGCATCGTGGACCTCCAGGGCGAGCAGATGGCCCGCTTCGGCTATCTTCCGAAGGGAGCGCAAGCGAGCGGTTAGGCTCTCTCGCTTCGCCTCAAGGTCCGGCTTCGCTGACAGCTCAGCCCAGCTTGGCCACCGGAAGGAACCGCTCTTCTTGCGCGTCGCCGAGCAGTCCGCCGGTTTCCTTGAGAGTCTTTAGGTCGCCCGCATAGCTCGTTATGCCGATCAAGGCGTCTGCTTTGGGAAGGGGGCTGTCTTCGTCGTCCTGTCCCCTGCTCAATGGCAGGATCAGGCGGAAACCGGGAACGCTGGCGCCTGAGCGAAAAACGATGTCGCCATCGACACCCAGAATGGCGGGGCCATCCAACACGCGGCTGTAGCGTTCCGCGACCTTGGCGCTGATCTCGCGGGGAACCACCTCCTCCAGAAGGCTCCCCCGCTCCCAGTTTCCGATAGCGCGCTTTACCTCTTCGCCGACAAGACGCAAACGGAGTTGACCAGACCTGTCGCGTGCCCAGAGCCAAACCCAAGGTAGGGCAGGCACCATGTCCAGAGGATCGAGATCGCGCAGCAATGGCAGGACGCCGGAAAATCCCTGGCGTGCCCGGGTTCGCTGGCGCCAGGTCAGCCAGGCTTCCGCGAGCGTGCGAACCTGCGGATGCTCCGTGCCGCGCCGTCCCAGCCATGCAAGCAGGTCTACGCCCTCGTTTCCGTCCGTCACGCGCCGAGGGGCGCAGTTTCGATTCGGTGCATTGGCGTCCACGTCGCTTGCCCCTCGTTATCCGCCCACTTATTGCGTGTGTCCCCAGAGACGTGAAACCTACTCCAGGTTCAGCCTGCGCTGCACACCGGAGCATGTTCTCGGCGAAACGCCGATACCATGCCAGCATACACCTCCAAGCCTTAAGGCTTGCATAGGCGCCGTCTTTCCGGGAGCCGTAAACGACAACGACGAAACCGGGTCACGGGACCGGCAATCTGCTAGTCTTCCTGTCCAACTTTTGCAGTGTCTGGCGGTCAAGAGAACGCTTGCGGGCACCCCGTTCCAGGATCGATCAGATGCCCCTCCGCGCCGCGCGACGCAAGCGCATACAGGTTTTCCTGACTTTGGCACTTGCGGCTATCGCGCTTGTCGGCTGGTTGGCCTGGAAAGGCTATTTGGGGGAAACCGGATCCGCAGACCCTTGTCTGGGTCTCGACGGCGAAGAGCGTGCGGCTTGCGTGCAACAGCGCTGAATCGCCTTCTAGGCGGCCGCCTTCGGTCCAAGGATGGCTTTTGCCCGCTCGATCTGTTCCGCCGAGGGTTCCGACGTTTCGAAGAGCTGATAGGGCCGCCCCAGCGCGCGCCACTTGGCCTCGCCCATCTTATGAAACGGCAGAACTTCGATGCGCTCTACGTTCGTGAGGCTTTCGGCGAAGTCGGCGAGTCCGCGGATGTTGTCTTCGGCATCGGTCAGACCCGGAACCAGTACAAATCGCAGCCAAAGCGGGATGTGACGCTCCGCAAGGCGACGGGCGAAGTCGAGGGTCGGCTGCAGGGTGACGCCGGTCACGTCCTTGTATGTCTCCGCGTCCCAAGACTTGATATCGAGCAAGACGAGGTCCGTCGCCTCCAACAAGGCGTCATCGGCTCTCGGGCCCAGGAAGCCGGAGGTGTCGAGCGCCGTGGTCAGACCCCAGCGTTTGGCAGCTTTGAACAGAGCGCCTGTAAAGTCGGGTTGCACCAGGGGTTCGCCGCCGGTCACGGTCAGGCCGCCGTGATCCCGGTAGAAGGCGGCGAAAGGGGCCAGTTCCGCCATGACCTCGCCGACCGTTGTTGGCTTACCGTCTTTCAGATGCTGCGCGTCCGGATTGTGACAATACTTGCAGCGCAAGGGGCAGCCGGTGGTGAAGACCACGAAGCGCACGCCCGGTCCATCGACTGTGCCGGCCGTTTCCAAGGAGTGGATGCGGCCCGTTACCTCGGTCAACTCGGGCGGCAGCGGTGCCAGCGTTTTCTGCATCGTCGCCCTCACATCTAGCGTCCGCCGGCGACGCGCAGGATCGCGCCGTTGACGTAGGCTGCTTCCTCCGACAACAGCCAGAGGATCGGCGCGGCGATTTCCTCCGGCGTCGCAACGCGGCGCAGCGGGATTGTTGGAGCCACTTGCGTGGGGCGGTCGGGATTGCCTCCGGCGGCGTGAATCTCCGTATCGGTCATTCCCGGCGCAACGGCGTTTACGCGGATGCCCTCCGGACCCACTTCCTTCGCCAATCCTACAGTTAAGCTGTCGATCGCGCCTTTGCTGGCGGCATACCAAACGTACTCGCCGGGACTGCCGAGAGATGCGGCGGCGGACGAGAGCGTCACAATGACACCGCCCGATCCGCCTTGCGCTTTCGACATCCGCCGCACCGCCTCGCGGCAGCACAGCAAGGTGCCTGTGACGTTCACCTTGACAACCGTGGCGATCTCCGCCGGATCGGCATCTGTCAGCGGCGAGATGCGCCCTGTCAGACCGGCCGAGGCGACCAGCGCATCGGGTTGGCCAAGGCCCCGCTCGCAGGCCTCGAAGAGGTCGGCGACCTCGTCGGCGTCGGAGACATCGGCCTGAATGGTGAGCGCACGACGCCCGGCCGCGACAACCTCCCCGGCAACCGCTTCGGCGGCCGCCACGTCACGCTGATAGTTGATGCAGACATCCCAGCCGCCTGCAGCGGCCAGCCGGGAGACGGCCGCCCCGATCCCACGGGCGCCGCCGGTTACGAGCAGAACAGCCATGACTCTACTTTAGAGCGTGATCGTCCCTGGCGGAAGCGCCGGAGCGATTCCGCTTAAGACGATCCTGCTCCAGCAATCTGACGGTTTGCCGGCGGGGCTCCTCAAGCAAGAAGACCGCCCCAAAGAATGGGGCGGTCCCTCAAGTGACGTCTAAACATAAGACCTGAAACGTTGGAGGAGCAATCAGGTCTGGTCGCGCCGGTCTTACTTCCGATCGGCCGGCTTCGGGGTTTGCGGCGCTTCGGCCGTCTGTGTGTTGGTCTTGGAGTCGGTCATCACCGTTTGCTGGCTCATGCCCATACAGGCGAGAGCCGGGCCCGCGAACGCGACGACAGCGAGAGCGGCTACGCCGCCAGCAAGAATCTTTCGCATATGATCCTCTCCGCTGGGTTCGACCACAAGAGAAGCATAGGGCGATCCCAGCAGCCGGTCCATAGGCGTTATGGCGAATTCAGCCCAAACGCAATCTTGATCTAGAGCGCGATCGTCTTAGGCGGAAGCGTTTCGCTTCCGCCTAAGACGTGAATTGCCCTCTAAACTTATGATGAGAGTAGGCTTCACGCCTCAGCTGGGATCGCCAGAGCGATCCCAGCTGAGGCGATCCTGATCTAGGCGGCGCGCTTGTCCAGCTCGGCGATAAGGGCATCGCCCATGCCTTCGGTGGAAACCGCCCTGGTACCAGGCGCCAGAATGTCGCCTGTCCGGACACCGGCGGCCAGGACCGCTTTGACGGACTCCTCGATCAGGTCGGCTTCGTCAGCCAAGTCGAAGCTGTAGCGGAGACACATGGCGAAGGACAGCAGCGCTGCCACGGGGTTGGCCTTGTTCTCCCCCGCAATATCTGGCGCGGAGCCATGGACCGGCTCGTAGAGCGCCTGGCGCTGGCCGGTCTCGTCCGGATCGCCGAGCGAGGCGGACGGCAGCATGCCCAGCGAGCCGGTAAGCATGGCGGCGACGTCCGAGAGCATGTCGCCGAAGAGGTTGTCGGTGACGATTACGTCGAACTGCTTGGGTGCGCGTACCAGCTGCATCCCGCAGTTGTCCGCGTACATATGGCTCAGCTCCACATCCGAGTAGGTCTCCGCGTGCAGCTTGGTCACCTCTTCGCGCCACAGCACGCCGGACTCCATGACGTTGGCTTTCTCGGAGGAACAGACGCGATTGTTGCGTTTGCGCGCGAGCTCGAAGGCGACCGCAGCGACGCGGCGGATCTCGTGGGTCGTGTAGACCTGGGTGTTGATCCCCTTCCGCTCGCCGTTGGGCAGGTCGAAGATGCCGCGCGGCTCTCCGAAGTAGGTGCCGCCGGTCAGTTCGCGCACGATCATGATGTCCAGACCCGAGACCACCTCCGGCTTCAGGGTCGAGGCCTCGACCAGAGCCTCGAAGCAGATGGCGGGACGCAGGTTTGCGTAGAGCTCCATCTCCTTGCGCAGCGCCAGGAGACCCCGCTCGGGTTTCTTCTCGAAGGGGAGATCGTCCCACTTCGGCCCGCCGACTGCACCCAACAGCACCGCGTCGGCGGTCTTCGCAAGCTCCAGCGTGGCATCCGACAGCGGTACGCCATGGGCGTCCAGCGCGGCGCCGCCCACCAAGTCCTCCGCCAGATTGAAGCTTACGGCCCGGCGCCTGTCCATCCAGTCGACCACGCGCCGCACCTGGCCCATGACCTCCGGCCCGATGCCGTCACCGGCGAGGACGAGCAAGCTCTTGTTTGCCGCCATGGCGCTGTCGCTCCCTTCCATTTCTTATTGGGTCATGTCGGGGAAGCGGCCCGAAGACCGGGCCTTGCCCCTTGGGACGGTAAGGACTGCAGGCTTCTCTAAGCGTAGAGCCAGGGCTGGCCGGCCCTCTGCTTGTCCTCGAAGCTGTCGATCTTCGATCCCTTCTCCAGCGTCAGGCCAATGTCGTCCAGACCGTTCAGCAGGCAGTGCTTGCGAAAGGCGTCGACCTCGAAGGTCACTGTACCGCCGTCCGGGCCGTGAATGGTCTGTGCCTCGAGATCGATCGTGATCGTGGCGTTGGCCCCGCGTTCGGCGTCCTCCATCAGCTTGTCCACCTCTTCCTGAGGCAGGACGATGGGGAGGATGCCGTTCTTGAAGCAGTTGTTGAAAAAGATGTCCGCGAAGCTGGGGGCGATGACGCAACGGATACCGGCGTCCAGCAGCGCCCAGGGTGCGTGTTCGCGGGACGAGCCGCAGCCGAAGTTGGCGCCGGCGACGATGATCTTGGCGTTCTTGTATGCCGGACGGTCGAGCACGAAGTCGACGGGCTTGCCGTTTGCGTCATGGCGCAGGGCATAGAAGAGGCCTTCCGACAAGCCGGTGCGCTTGATCGTCTTCAGGAAGCGCGCCGGAATGATCATGTCGGTGTCGACGTTGGTCAGCGGCAGCGGTGCCGCCACCGCCGTCAGCTTGGTGAATTCGTCCATTGCCTCTCTCGCCTCCCTCCCCAGGGTGTGGCCAGGATGTAACCTATAGCGCATGGCCGCTCAACGCACCGACGCGTAGGGGTGCTATGCGCGATCGCTTCGACGGCCCTGACACTGTCGGGGACGAGGCCTGCCATCTCCCCCGCCTTGATCGTCGTTCGGAACCGTCAGGCTGTCCGTCGAGATCGCTTCAGAGTTCGGGGGCGCCGGCTTAGCCGTCGGCAGAGATGGTCTTGCAGGCTTCGACAAGACCGCGGACCGACTCCACCGAATGGTCGAGCATGGTCTGCTCCTCGGCGTTGAGCTTAAGCTCGACGATACGCTCGACGCCGTTCGCGCCAATCACCGTCGGTACGCCGACATAGAGGCCCTGGACGCCGTACTGGCCCTCCAGGTAGGCGGCGCAGGGCAGGACGCGTTTCTTGTCCTTCAGGTAGCTCTCCGCCATGGCGATGGCGCTGGAGGCAGGTGCGTAGAAGGCCGAGCCGGTCTTCAGCAAGCCGACGATCTCGGCGCCGCCGTTGCGGGTCCGGTCGACGATGGCGTCCAGCTTGTCCTTGGCGATCCAGCCCATCTCGATCAGGTCCGGCAGGGGAATGCCGGCGACCGTGGAGTGGCGCACCATCGGCACCATGGTATCGCCGTGCCCGCCCAGCACGAAAGCGCTGACGTCCTCCACCGAGACATTCATCTCCTCCGCCAGGAAATGCCGGAACCGGGCGGAGTCGAGCACGCCGGCCATGCCGACCACCCTATTGTGCGGCAGGCCGCAGGCCTCGCGCAGCACCCAGACCATGGCGTCCAGCGGGTTGGTGATGCAGATAACGAAGGCATCCGGACAGTTCTCCTTGATGCCCTGGCCGACGGCGTTCATCACCTTGATGTTGATGCCGAGCAGGTCGTCGCGGCTCATGCCCGGCTTGCGTGCGACGCCGGCGGTAACGATCACGACGTCGGCGCCGGCGATGGCGCTGTAGTCGTTGGCGCCGACGAAGGCGGCGTCATACCCCTCGACCGGTCCCGACTGCGCGATGTCGAGGGCCTTGCCCTGGGGAATACCCTCGGCAATGTCGAACAGCACGACGTCACCCAGTTCCTTCATCGCCGTCAGCAGCGCCAGCGTGCCGCCGATGTTGCCAGCCCCGACCAAGGCGATCTTCGCGCGCGCCATGCCCTTCTCCCTTTTTGTCCGAAGCGATACCCGTCCGCAGCGGGCCGCAGTGCCGAAAGGAAATCCGGGCGCGTTCTACCGCCAAGACGCCGCTACGGCAAGGTGAGAGGCTGCCTGCAGCCCATGCGTGTAGCCGCCGAAGACGTCGAGACGCAGGTCGAAGATCATGTCATGGCGCGGTCGCTATCGAGACCCGCGGCTGTGGCCGGAGAGCCTGTTCCGAGCGGAACGGGAAATGGAGACCCTATGAGGCACGCACCTTCGCAAGGAAGCTGTCGATTTCGCTTTGCAGGTTGCCGGTCTGACCATGCAGATTGTCGACCGCCTTCGCAACAACGGTAACGGCAGCGCTCGACTTGGCGGAGTCGTCGCGCACCTCCTGCACCCGTTTCGACACCGCCTGCGTCCCGTTGGCGGCGTTCTGCGTATTGCGTGCAATCTCCTGGGTGGCTGCGGTCTGTTCCTCGATGGCCGAGG
>JANQPZ010000325.1 GCA_028285215.1 Rhodovibrionaceae bacterium
GCGCTGTGCCGAGGCCGAGATTCCCTCCATGCCGGGCGTCCGCCGCCTGACGCTGGCGGAGCTGCCGGACGCCGTCGGCCGCGCGGCCGAGCTGGGCATTCCGGCCGTTGCCCTTTTCCCTTACGTGGAGGAGGAGAGGAAGACGGCGACCTGCGAGGAAGCCGTCGATCCGGACAACCTGGTCTGCCGCGCGGTCCGCAAGGTCAAGGCGGAGGTGCCCGGCATCGGCGTGATCTGCGACGTGGCGCTGGACCCCTTCAATGCGCTCGGCCATGACGGCCTCGTCCATGACGGCCGGGTTCTCAACGACCAGTCGATCGAAATCCTCTGCCGGCAGGCGGTCGTCCAGGCCGACGCGGGCTGCGACCTGGTGGCACCCTCGGACATGATGGACGGGCGGATCGGCGAGATCCGCCGCAGTCTGGACCTGGCCGGACACGAGGACGTCGCGATCTGCGCCTATGCCGCCAAGTATGCGAGCGCCTACTACGGCCCCTTCCGCGAGGCGATCGGGTCCGGCGGCGCGCTGAAGGGCGACAAGAAGACCTATCAGATGAGCCCGGCCAACTCGGACGAAGCCTTGCGCGAGGTCGCGCTCGACCTCGACGAGGGCGCCGATATGGTGATGATCAAGCCCGGAATGCCCTATCTGGACATCATTCGCCGGGTGAAGGAGACCTTCGCGGTCCCCACCCTGGCCTATCAGGTCAGCGGCGAGTACGCGATGATCCGCGGCGCGGGCCTGCAGGGCTGGATCGACGGCGATCTGGCGATGATGGAGGCCCTGCTCGGCTTCAAACGCGCGGGCGCCGACGGGATCTTCACCTACTTCGCCGTGGCGGCCGCGGAGAAATTGCGCGCCGGCTGAAGCCCCAGGTCTCTCACGAAGCTCTCGAAGCGGAGGTCGTGCCAGGGCGTCGGGCTGCCGCGCCCGTGAAAGCCGACGTGGCCGCCGCGCGCCGGGGTCACGACCGTCAGATGCCGGTTCTCGGCCCAGGACTCGCGCAGGTAGCTCTCGCCGGGAATCCAGGGGTCGTCCAGCGCCGCCAGTATCAAGGTCGGCACCGCGATGCCGCGCCAATAGCCCTTGGCCGCGCAGCGCGCGTAGTAGTCTTCGGCGCCGGCAAAACCGTTGGCCGGCGCCACGACCTTCTCGTCGAAGCTCCAGACGCTTCGCACCTCTGCCAAAACCTTCGTATCGGCGGTGCTTTCCGCCTTCATCCGAGTGAGCAGATAGCGGTGATAAAGCGCGTTGCGCGGCTGCATCATGCGGACCTGCGTCGCCTTCAGGTCGATCGGCGCGGAGATACTGGCGGCTGCCAGGATCGGCAGCGGCAGATCGCCCTCGCCCAGCAGCTTCAGCAGCATGTTGCCGCCCAGCGAGTAACCCATGGCGAGAAGGCCGCGCTCGATCTCGGGGAGCGGCGCCGCCAGCTCGACCAGCGCTCGGCGCAGGTCGGCCGAGCGCCCCGCGTGGTAGTGCCCCCGCGCCAGCGCCCGACCCGGTCCGGCGCCGCGCAGGTTGAGGCGCACCACCGCATGCCCCAGCCTCAGGAAGTGCGCCGCCGTTCCGCGGAGATAGAAGGAGTCCTCGCAGCCGGTCAGACCGTGGATCAGCAGCAGCGGCGGTTTGACCTGCGGCCCGGCCGGTAGGTGCAGCTTGGCGAGCAGCCGGTCGCCGTCGCCGAGATCGAGCTCCAGCCGGCGTTCCGGCCAAGGCGACAGCTCGATGCGCGGCCGCACCAGCGTGTTGCGCAAGGTCTGCAGATCGCCGGTGAGCCAGGGAAAGCGGGGCAGGAAGTCGAGCGCCATGGCACAGAAGGTAGGACCTTGCGCGCCAAGGCAAAGCGCTCGGCGGTCCGATGCGGAGTTCCGGTGCGGTGTTCCGGGGCCGCACTCTGGGGCAGCGCTCCGGGGCGGAGGTGGGCGCTGGATGGACCGCCGAGCGATCAGGCGTGGCGCAGGTAGACGGCCCAGTAGACGCCGGCCACCCCCAGTCCGCCGCCCAGAATGTTGCCGAACGTCACCGGGATCAGGTTGCCGAGGAAAGCGGGAATGTCCAGGCCGCCGCCGACGAGCTGACCGATGGGGATGAGATACATGTTGGCGACCGAGTGCTCGAGGCCCAGCGCGACGAAGGCGGTGATCGGCCAGAGTATCGCCAGAATCTTCCCCGCGACGGTGTGAGCGGCGAAGCAGAGCCAGACCGCCAGGCAGACGAGCGCATTGCAGAGAATGCCCCGCACGAAGGCCTCCGTCGGCCCCAGGGCCGTCTTGCCGTCGGCGATCGCCGCCGCCGTGACGGCCACCTCGCCGAGCGCCAGGCTGCCGGAGAGCCAAACCAGAACGACCATGGCCAGCGCGCCGATCAGGTTGCCGAGATAGACCAGCCCCCAGTTGCGCAGCAGCCGTGCCGTCGTCACCTTCCGTTCCGCCCAGGCCATCACGATCAGGTTGTTGCCGGTGAAGAGCTCCGCGCCGCCGACCACCACGAGGATCAGGCCGAGGCAGAACGCCAGGCCGCCGAGCAGCCGGGCGGGCCCGAAGCCCAGCGGACTCCCGGTCATGACCAGCGTGAAGAAGGCGCCGCCGAAGGCGACGAAGACGCCCGCCAGAACGGCGAGCACCAGAGTCTGCGTCAGCGGCGCTTCGGCCTTCTTGACCCCGGCCCCGGCCACCCGCTGCGCGATCTCGGCCGGTGCATAGGCATCGATGCTGGTGGGATTCCCTTGCACGTTGCGCGCGCCTGCTGACTGGTCGTCCGGCATAGACCGCCACTCTCCCCGATCCAAAGCGTTACTCTGCGCCCGGCCAGGTGGCGTCAGCGTTGAGACAGGTCAGTCAGGAGGACGAGCTGCGCAGGCATGTACGACCGGCTCATGCCGGTTACGCAACCGAGCTCCGGCCTGCAACGGCACCGCCGGTCAGCCAGTCCCGAACGGTCTCGATCTCGAAGGCACTCAACAGCGCCGGAGCGTGGCCCGCCGCGGGAATCTCGACCAGTTCGGTGGGCGGTCCGCGCCGCATCATCTCGCGCGCCGTCCCGGCCATCAGCAGCTCCGAACGCAGGCCGCGCAGCAGCAGGACGGGACAGGAGAGACGGTCCCAGACCGGCCAGAGGTCGACATCCTCCAGGGGCTGCCCCACGAAGGCCGCGCCGATCTGCGGATCATAGTTCGACAGGTAGCCGCCGTCCGGCCCGGGGCGCAGCGAGTCCTCCGTCAGCTTGCGCCACTGAGGGTCGGTCAGATCGCCGAACTCTCCGTAGGTCCGGCGCACATGCCCCTCGGCTTCGGCCTGCGAGCCGAAGCTCCAGGACTGGCCGACGTATTCGGCGATGCGCTCCAGGGCCGCCTTGGGGATCAGCGGTCCGACGTCGTTGATCACCATGCGCCTGACCGGATGGCCGTTCGAGGCGGCCAGCATCATGCCGATCAAACCGCCCATGGAGGTGCCGATCCAGTCCACCTCCGTCACGTCCAGACGCGCCAGCAGTGCGGTCACGTCCTGCAGGTACTGCGGGTAGCCGTAGTCCGCGGCATTGCCCAGCCAGTCGCTGTCGCCGCGGCCGACCATATCCGGGCAGATCACGCGCCAGCCGGCCCCCGCGAGCGCGGCGGCCAAGGCATCGAAGTCGCGCCCGTTGCGGGTCAGGCCGTGAACGCAGACCGCCGTACGCGGCGCGTCCCGCGTGCCCCACTCGCGATAGGCAACCCGGTGAAACCCGCTGCGCGACAGGCCTAGAAAGTGTCTCTTTTCCGGCTCCACTCTTCTCTCCGCCAGAGTCCCTAAAGGCTGCGTCCCTAAAGGCTGCGTCCCTAAAGGCTACGTCCCTAAAGGCTGCGCGCCAGCGGCGCATCCTCGACCGTGACGAAGGTCTCCGGGTAGAAGCCGTTGAAGTTGGTCGCCAGCGCATTGGAATAGGCGCCCACCTGGTCGACCTCGATCCAATCCCCCTCGCGCAGGTCGGCCGGCAGGCGAAAGCGCTGGGGCAGCACATCCAGGGAATCGCAGGTCGGGCCGTTGACCACGAACTCCCGCTCCTCTGGGCTGGGCGCCGGGCCGTCCGGTCGGACCAGGCGCACCGGCAGGCGGATACCGGCATCCACCATCTCGGACAGACTGCCGTAGATGCCGTCGTTGACGTAGAGCTGATCCTCCTTGCGGAGCTGCACCTGGATCAGGAGAGAACAGCCGGAGGCGACCAAAGCCCGGCCCGGTTCGCAGAAGACGTCGACCCCCTCGAAGCCGTTGGCCGTCAGACCGCGGCGCACCTCCTCGAGGTAGAGCTCCAGGGGCGGCGCGACCATCTCGACATAGTCGGCCGGAAAGCCGCCGCCGACGTCGAGGCAGGCCAGCTTTACCTTCGCCGCCGCGGCCACGCGCCCGCAGATCTCCAGCGCGGTACCGTAGGCGCCCGGCGTCCGGCACTGGCTGCCGACATGGAAGGCCAGTCCGACCTGGCACCCCGCCGCCTGCGCCCGCTGCAGCAGTTCCACGGCCTCGCTCTCCGAACAGCCGAACTTGGCCGCAAGATGATACAGCGTGCCGGCGGCCGGCGGCGTGGTCAGACGCACGACGAAGACCAGGTCCGCGCGCGGCCCCTTGCGCGTCTCCTCCAGCACCTTCTCGAGTTCGTTGAGGTGATCGATCACGAAGTGACGCACGCCATAGACCTCGTAGGCCGTGCGGATCACCGCCCGCCCCTTCACGGGATGCATAAAATAGGTCTTCGCATCGGGATAGGCCTCGGAGACCTGGGCGATCTCCGGCAGGCTGGCGGTGTCGAAGTGCCGGATCCCGGCTTCGTAGAGCGCGCGCAGAACCTGGGGATGCGGATTGCACTTGACCGCATAGAGCACCGAGCCCGGAAAGCGCTCCAGAAAGGCGCGCGCATTGGCGGCGAGTTGGTGCGGCCGCAGCAGGTAGACCGGATAGCTGGGCGACAGCGCCCGCGCCACGGCTTCCGCATCGGCGTAGCTGGCGGCACGGCGACTCTGGCGTTGAGACATGGATTCACCTCAGGGACCGGAGCGTCGAGAACCGAGAACCATTGCCCGCCCCAGAGCGATTCCAGCTCGGGCGATCCTGCTCTAGATGAGCCTTTCCGCGCAGGGACGCAAGCGCGCTCTAACCCAGCCCCAACCGCCGCAGCGCCGCGCCGCCGCCGCCCTCTCGGGCGCGCTTGGCCAGGGCTTTCACATCGGCGCTCATCGCCACCGTACCCTTGGAGACGAAGGCCTCGTGGTTCTTCTCGATGTCATCGAGGATGTAGCGGTAGTTGACCATGAGCCCCGCAGACTGGCGCAGGCCCTTGGCGGAGGTGTCGCCCAGCCAGTTGATCCGCTCCAGCCGCGCGCCGTTGCGCAGGTGGAAGCGCGCCACCGGATCGATGGGCGCGCCGTCCGTACGGGTTTCGGTGAAGTACCGCGCCGCGAAGCGGACCAGCAGCCCTTCCAGCGCCTTGGCCGTCACCGGATCCTGCCACCAGTCCGGCGAGTCGAGCAGACTGTGCAGCGCCTCCCGGGTGTCGTCGCTGCCGCCCAGCGCCCGCAGGCCGCCCCGCTCGTCCTCGCTCATCGACTGCTCCAGAGACTCGGCGTCCCGGGCATCGAGCCATTTGCGCAGGCCCGGCACCGGCGAGAGCGTGGAGAAGATCTTCAGGTTGGGGAAGTCGCCCGAAAGCTCGCGCACCACCATCTTGATCAGGTAGTCGCCGAAGGAGATGCCCTGAAGACCGGGCTGGGTATTGGAGATCGAATAGAAGATCGCCGCGTCGGCCTCCTTCGGATCCGACGAGGGCGCCTGTTCGTCGAGCAGGGACTGCACCGACCCGGCGATGCCCTTGGTCAAGGCGACCTCGATGAAGGCCAGCGGCTCGTCCGGCATACGCGGGTGGAACAGCGCGAAACAGCGCCGGTCGGAATCCAGCCGGTTGCGCAGGTCGTCCCAGGAGCGGATCTCGTGCACCGCCTCGTAGGCGATCAGCTTTTCCAGCAGCGAGGCCGGCGAGTTCCAGTCGATCCGGCGCAGATCGAGAAAGCCGACGTCGAACCAGGAGGTCAGCAGGTCGTGCAGGTCCTTGTCGAGACCGTGCAGATAGGCGTCCTGCTTGGCCAGCGGCAGCAGATCGGCCCGCAGATCCGCCAGAAACTTCACGCCCTCCGGCAAGCCGTTGAACTGGGTCAGCAGCTTAACGCGCGGCGGCACCAGAGCCCGGCGCAGGGCGAGCTGCGCCGCAAGGCGGGCCTCTTCGTCAGCGGCCGCGGTGTAGTCGGCCATGGCCGTCTCGACCGCCGTCTGGTCGACCGCGAAACGCCGCGCCAGCACCTCCAGAAACAGGACCCGCCCGGCTTCGTCCAGCTGCAGGTAGATCCGTCCGAGTTCGGCCGCCCGGCCGCGCGCCGCAACCTCGCCGCCGCGCGCCTCCAGGCACTCGGCCATCAGCTTCTCGAGAAGGTCCGGATTGCCCGCGGCGCCGGCCGGCAGCGTCACCCCGACGCTGCGGGCGGCCGTGGCGGCAATGTCGCGCCAGGCGCTGGAGACATTGCCGAAGGCGCGCTCGAAGAAGCCTTCCTTGACCGCCTGCTGTTGATCGCTCGTGCTCACAGACGCCTCCGCTCGACGCTCGGCCTCGCTACTTGATCGCCGGTCCCATCACCAGGTCCGGGAGCCAGGTGGCGATTCCCGGAAACACGCAGAGAAGCAGGATGGCAACCACCATACATCCAACGTAGGGCAAAGACCCTTTCAAGATCGTTTGCAGTTTGATGTCGGGCGCGATGCCGTTGATAACATAAAGATTGAGACCAACAGGGGGGCTGATCAGCCCGATCTCCATGTTGATCGTCAGAACGACGGCAAACCAGTAGGGGTCGAAGCCGGCGGCTGCGACGATGGGCAGCAGGATCGGCGCGGCCATCAGGATGACCGCGACCGGCGGCAGGAAGAAGCCGGCGATCAGCAGAAAGATGTTGATCGCGAACATCAGCACCCAGCGGTTGACGTCGAGCTGGGTGATCCACTCGGCGATCGACTGGGTGATGAAGAGGCTGGAGAGCATGTAGCTGAACAGCCCCGAGGCGCCGATGATCAGCAGGATCATCACCGACTCCTTGGTGCAGTCGCGCAAGACGGTCCAGAGCGCCTTGACCTGCCACATCCGGTAGACCACCACCGCCACCACGATGACCAGCAGCGCCCCGACGGCCGCGGTCTCCGACGGGGTGGCGACGCCGCCGTAGAGGGCGAAGAGCACGCCCAGGATGATCGCGATGAAGGGAACCACCCGCGGCAGGGCCGAGAGCTTCTCCGCCCAGGTGTAGACCGTCGGGGTCAGAACCTCGCCCCCGCCCTTGCGCCAGGTGTCGTAGATCGACCAGGCCATGAAGAGCCCGACCAGCATCAGGCCGGGCAGCGCTCCGGCCAGGAACAGCCGGCCGATCGAGGTCTCGGTGGCGATGCCGTAGACGATCATGGTGACGCTCGGCGGGATCAGGATGCCGAGCGTCCCGCCCGCGGCGATGGAGCCGGAGGCGACGGTATCGGGGTAGCCCCGTTTGCGCATCTCCGGAATGCCCATCTTGCCGATGGCCGCGCAGGTGGCCGGCGACGATCCGGAGAGTGCGGAGAAGATGGCGCAGGCGCCGAGGTTGGAGACCACCAGCCCGCCCGGGACACGGGTCAGCCAGCGCTCCAGCGCCTCGTAGAGATCGCTGCCGGCGCGGCTGGAGGCCACGGCCGCGCCCATCAGGATGAACATCGGGATCGACAGCAGGGCGAAGTTGTTCAGCTTGCCGAAGAGGATCTCGGGCAGCAGCGTCACCGAGAACCAGCCGTTCCAATCGAACACCCAGATGAAGCCGACCGAAACCACGATCAGGCCCATGGCGACGGAAATGCCGGAAAAGAGAACCAGGATGGTGGCCAGAGCGACCAGCGCGCCCAGCGTCAGCGGATCGAGTTCCATTGCGGCGGCTCCGAATCAGCGCGGCAGGTCGCGCGTCGCGCTCTCGGCGGCGGCGGCCGCACCGAGCGCGTCGTCAGGCAGGTCGAAGGGCTTCGCATGCCCGGTCAGAAGCGCCAGCAGATCGGCGATGTACTGCAGAGACATCAGGCCGAAGCCGATGGGCAGAGCGGCATAGGGAATGTCCAGCGGCACAGCCCAGACCGTGTCCGACGTCCAGTTCCCGACCCAGGCCTCGTGCCACATCTCGAACCCGTAGAAGGTCAGCAGCAGGCAGACGGCCAGCGACAGGAGGTAGGTGCCGATCGCCAGCGCGGTGCGTGCCCGGCCGCGCAGGTAGATCGGCAGGAGATCGACGTTCACATGACCGCGCAGCGTCTGCACGTAGGGCATGCCGATCAGCGTCGCCGCCAGCATGCAGTAGGTCACGAACTCCGTCTGCCAGACCGTCGAAGCGTTCTCGACGTAGCGCAGGTAGACCATCTGGCAGACCACGACGATCGAGATGGCGATCATCGCCGCGGCCAGGACGCCGCTGATCAGGGAGATACGCGAGACGAGGCGAAAGAAAACGGCCATCGGGCAACCACCCTCGAGAGCAAGGGGTCAGCGAACAGCGGCTGATGCTGCGAACGGACAGTCGAGCGAAGCGGCAGCCGGACCCGGGAACGACAGCCGCCCCCGGGTCCGGCCCTTCGCAGGCCTGCCGGATCTACTCGACCGCGAGCGCCTTATCGAGCAGGCGCTGCCCGTCGGGCACGCTCTCGACAAAGGCCTCGTAAGACGACTGCGCCGCGATCTCGCGCCAGGCGTTGAACTCCGCCTCGGTCATCAGGGCGATCTCGACGCCGTTCTCCTCGAAGACGCGGCGGGCGTTGGCGTCCTGCTTCTTGGCCTCTTCGAAGTAGAAGGCCTCGGCCTTCTCGGCACCGGCCTCCAGCGCCGCGCGCTGCGCGTCATCGAGACGTTCCCAGCTCCGCATGGAAATCAGCACCGGCTGGTACATGAACCAGAGGGCGTAGTCCGCCACCGGCGTGAAGCAGGCGACCTGCTCGTAGATGCGGAAGGACACGAAGCTGGAGGAGCTGGTGTTGGCCGCATCCAGCACGCCGGTCTGCATGGCGTTGTAGATTTCCGACGAGGCCATCGAGGCGATCGAGGCGCCGGCCGACGCCAGCATCTGCTCGAAGGCCTTGCCGGCCGCACGGGTCTGCAGGCCCTGCACGTCGTCGGGCGAGGTAATGCAGCTCTCCTTGCCGGCGAAGCCGCCGGCGAGATAGCCGTCGACCAGGATCTTGACCCCGCTGTCTTCGGCGATGCCCTTGATCTCGTCCATGAAGGGAGAGGCGTTCAGGCGCGCCGCATGCTCGTGGCTTTTCACCAGGCCCGGCATCAGAGTCAGATTGAACTCCGGATGAATGCCGCCGGCATAGGCCAGCGGAAAGACCGTCATGTCGAGCTGGCCGCGGCTTGTCGGCTGCCACTGCTCGCGCGCCTTGAAGAGGCTCTGGGTCGGGAAGATCTGGATCGACAGATCGACGCCGGCCTCCTCGACATGGGTCTTGATGATCTCGGCCACCTGGTGCCGGACATCCGAGGTCGACCACTGGTGCGACAGCCGCAGCGTGGTCTCGGCCTGGGCCCGATCGGCCAGACCGCCGGAGACGAGCAGGGCCGCAGCGGCGGCACCCGTAAGAAGCTTGCGCATTGTCCTCCCTTTCCTTTGCTTGGGGCCCAACCGGCTGGAGCGATCTCTGCACTCCTTGAGGCACGGCGGGCGGTGTTCTGTCGGCTCAAGATCGCGGGCGCCGGAGGCGAACAGCCTGTCCCAGCCCACGGAAGCCCAACGATCCTAGCTTCTTGTATACAAAGACGCAAACCTTGTATGCAATCTGTCCGCTCATGTATACCATTGGCCGATCGAACCGGACGCCGCGCGGCGGGATCGCAAAGGCTTTCCCGCGCGGCGCCGAGCGCGCGACCGAGAAGGAGGCCGCTGTGGCCGCGGAACGGCGGGCCGACCGCATTCGGCAGAGTCTCGAGCAGGACATCGTCACCGGCCAGTTGCCGCCGGCGGCGCGCCTCGACGAGGTGCGCCTTGCCGAACGCTTTCAGGTCTCGCGCACGCCGGTTCGCGAGGCCTTGATGCAGCTCTCCGCCAGCGGCCTGGTGGAAATCCGGCCGCGTCAGGGGGCGACGGTCGCCGAGCTGGGCCTCAAGCGCATGGTGGAGATGTTCGAGGTCATGGCCGAACTGGAGGGGCTCTGCGCCCGCCTGGCGGCACGGCGCATGAGCCAAGACGAGCGGGCCGAACTGCAACGCCTGCACGAGGACACGCGCCGCTATCTCAGCGACAACGATCCGGACGCCTACTACGCCGCCAATCTGGACTTCCACGAAGCGATCTATGCCGGCAGCCACAACGGATTTCTCGCCGAGCAGACGCGCGGCCTGCGCCAGCGGCTGACGCCCTACCGCCGCATCCAGCTGCGCCGCGCCGGACGCCTGGCGGACAGCTTCGCCGAACACGAGGCGGTGGTGCGCGCGCTGCTGTCCGGCGACGCCGAGGAGGCGGAACTGCTGTTGCGCAAGCACGTCACGGTGCAGGGCGGCGTCTTCACCGACTTCCTCTCCACCCTGCCCTACGGCCCCGGCGAAGCAGGCGAAGACGGACCCACCAATCAAGACAGCAGACGACGGACCGCAGGATGAGCGAGAACCTTTACGATATCTTGGCCGCGCGCTTCCCAAGCGACCGCGCCAAGCCGGTCATGCACCTGGAGGACGGCAGCGTTCTGTCCTACGGAGATCTGGAGGCACAGGCCGGCCGCTACGCCCGGCTCCTGACCGATCTGGGCGTGAAGCCAAGCGACCGCGTCGCCGTGCAGACCGACAAGTCGGCCAACGCCGTGTTCTTCTACCTGGGCGCCGTGAAGATGGGCGCCGTCTACCTGCCGCTCAACGTCGGCTACACCGGCGCCGAGATCGCCTACTTCCTGAGCGACGCCAAACCGGCCCTGGTGGTCTGCCGGCCCGAGAGCGAAGCGGCCCTGCGGGAGATCGCCGCGAGCAGCGGCGTGCCCCACGTCCACACGATGGATGCCCAGGGCGGCGGCAGCCTGACCGACGCCGCCGCCGGACTGGAGCCGCTGGCCGAGAGCTATCCGGCCGCCGCCGACGCGCTGGCCGCGATCCTCTACACCTCCGGCACCACCGGCCGCTCCAAGGGCGCGATGCTGACCCACGGCAACCTCAGCTCCAACGCCCTGGCGCTGAGGGAGATCTGGGGGTTCCGGCCGGGCGACCGGCTGCTGCACATGCTGCCGATCTTCCATGTCCACGGCCTTTTCGTCGCCATCAACACCACGCTGGCCAACGGCAGCGACATGATCTTCCTGCCCAAGTTCGACGCCGCCCAGGCCGTTGCGCTGCTGCCGCGCTGCAGCGTGATGATGGGCGTGCCGACCTTCTACGTGCGCCTGCTGGCCGAGGCCGGCTTCACGAAAGAGGTGGCGGCCGGCATGCGGCTCTTCGTCTCCGGCTCCGCACCGCTGCTGGAGGAAACCTTCCAGGCCTTCGAGCGGCGCACCGGCCAGCGCATTCTGGAACGCTACGGCATGACCGAGTGCGGCATGATCACCTCCAACCCCTATGCCGAAACGCCGGGGCGGCCGCGCCGCGCCGGCACGGTCGGCTTCGCCCTGCCGGAGGTGACCGTGCGCGTGGCCGACGAGGACGGCCGGGTGCTGGGCCGCGAGGAGATCGGCGTGCTGGAGGTCAAGGGCCCCAACGTCTTCAAGGGCTACTGGCAGATGCCGGAGAAGACCGCCGAGGAGTCCCGCGCGGACGGCTTCTTCATTACGGGCGACATGTCGAAGATCGATGCCGAGGGCTACGTCCATATCGTCGGACGCGCCAAGGACCTGGTGATCTCCGGCGGCTACAACGTCTATCCCAAG
>JANQPZ010000332.1 GCA_028285215.1 Rhodovibrionaceae bacterium
GTATCACCATCACCGCTCGGAGCACTGGGTGGTGGTCTCGGGTGAAGCGGAGGTGACGGTGGGCGATGAGGTCTTTGCGCTGGGCGTGGACCGCTCGACCTACGTGCCGCGAGGCACCCGCCACCAGCTGCACAACCCCGGCCGCGAGCCCCTGGTGCTCATCGAGGTCCAGTGCGGACCCTATCTCGGAGAAGACGACATCGTCAGACTCGCCGACGTCTACGGGAGAAGTGGCTGAGCCCGGGCGGCCTCGATTGAAGCATAAATCCGGTCGTTTCATGACGTTAGGGTGAGATTCACATCCCAGACGGAGGCGAAGCGCTTCCGTCTGGGATGACCGCGCTTCAGGCTCCGACGCGAGGGGCTTGGAAGCTGCGGTATGACGTGGCTATGTTGCAGCCGCGTGACCGTACGCGATTCGGCGCCGAGCCCTTCTGCCGGCCGCTCCATCGGAGTTCTGATATGACGAGAGGTACCTTGGGTGCAGCGGAGCTACAGGCCGCACCGGAGCCGGACGCTCATACGGACGTTCAGGCGGCAGATATCTTGGAAGCGGCGCGCAGTGTCGCCCGGCTGGAGGGGGCGGCGATCGCCGCCCTGGAGCGGAGCTTCGATAACGGGCTGAGCGCCCCCTTCGTTGAAGCGACGCGGGCCATCGCAGCAGCTTCGGGCCATGTCGTGGTAACCGGCATGGGAAAGAGCGGTCATATCGGTCGCAAGATCGCCGCAACCCTCGCTTCGACCGGCACGCCGGCTTTCTTCGTGCATCCAGGCGAGGCCAGCCACGGCGACCTGGGAATGATCACCCAAGCCAACGTGGTCCTGGCCATCTCCAACTCCGGCGAGACCTCCGAGCTTTCCGACTTGCTGATCTATACCCGGCGCTTTCGCATCCCGCTCGTGGCCATTACGTCCAAGCCGGAAAGCACGCTGGCCCGCGACGCCGACGTCGCCCTGACGCTTCCGCAGGCCGAAGAGGCTTGCCCTTTGGGTTTGGCGCCGACCACTTCGACGACCTTGACGCTGGTGCTGGGCGACGCACTCGCTGTCGCACTGCTGCGGCTGAAGGGCTTCAGCCGAGAGAACTTCCGGGAGTTTCATCCCGGTGGTCGACTCGGCAACGTCTTGTGCCGGGTCCGCGATATCATGCACAGCGGCGATGCGGTTCCTCTGGTCGACAGTGGAACGCCGATGTCGAAGGCGCTGATCGAAATGTCGGCCCGTGGCTTCGGCTGTGTCGGTGTGGTCGAAGCTGACGGCGGTTTGACCGGTATCGTCACCGACGGCGACCTGCGCCGCCATCTCTCCGCAGAGATTCTGGATCAGCCGGTGGAAACCGTGATGACCCGCGCACCGAAGTCGATCGCGCCCGATGCCTTGGCGGCGGAAGCGCTGAAGATCATGCAAGAGACGCCGGTCAACGCGCTTTTCGTGCACGAGCCGGGGGACAGGAAGCCGAGCGGCTTCCTGCATCTGCACGATTGCCTGCGCAGCGGCGTCTACTGAGCGGCTGCCTCGGGCCAGTCGGCTCCTGGTGTCGGATCTGCCTCGAGCGACCCTGCTCTAGAATGTCCGATCCGTGCTGTCGCGACGCATCAGAACCATCGAACGGTCGGGGATCTGCTCAGCGTCCACCTGGTCGAGGGGCAGAATCCGCTGCTGGCCGACCGTCGCCTGTTCGATATAGCGGGATCGCGGCAACAGCCCCGTCGCGGCCAGGCAGTCGCGTACCTTCGCGAAGTGCCCGGGAAGGGCTGTGATCGCTGCCGCATCGCTTTCCGATAGCCTGATGGTCAAGGTGCGGGCCGGAAGACTTGCAGGCGCAACGAGCAATTGCTCGCCCTGCGCCACCAGCGGTGTGCCCAGCGCAGACGCGCAGGCGTTCAATGAAGAGATTCCAGGGATCACCTCTATCGGAAAGCGCTCCGCCAGATGGCCGAAGACGGGTAGAAAAGACCCGTAGAACAAGGGATCGCCCGCGCAGAGCACCGCAACGTCCTGGCCTGCATCCAGCGCCGTTGCGACATCTCCCAAGGCTGCCTCGGCAGTCGCTGCGTCCGGCTTCGAATCGCAGTCGACAGACGGATTTAGAGGGATCTCCACGCATCCCAGGGGAATATGCGGCGCCACGGCCGTCCGTGCTGGAGCTTGGCCTTCTCTCGATACCGAGTAGGCAATCACCGGCACCTGTTGCAGTAAGCGATGAGCCTTCAAGGTGATCAGCTCCGGATCACCGGGTCCTACACCCAAACCGTAGAGCGTGCCGGTCATCCGAGGCTTATCGTTTTCGGAAGTTTCATCGTACGGTACTGATGCCCGCCGTCGCGGTTTCGTGGCAACCCTGGCAGGGCGCAACATTTGCGAAAAATTGTATATTTCGCGGCGACCGTAGAGGCCGAGAGGCGGGCTGGTCAAGCCAAGTCCATGCGGTTCTCTCATTGGTGGAAATTCTTAAATCTTGAGTGCATTGGAGCACCGGCCGCCGAGCGTTCGCTCCACTTCAGAGCGTCTTCGTGAGCGCTACTGCACGCCTGTCGCGGGCAGGGCGCCTGCATCCGAGTCGCGGCGGGATAGAATAGATAAAAAGGGGCCCGCCAATGACCGTCGGCGGGCCCTTTCGGAACGCAATACGGACTGTGTTCGCTATGCGCTTTTGGCGCAGGCCTTGACCAAGCGCACAAGCTGGCTCTTCAGCAAGTCGTCTTCGATCTTGTTGACCGCACGCGCGATCTCGAGGGTCTGACGGTCGATAGGCTGCTCGGCTTGATCCTCGGCGGTCGCGTCCAGGCTGATCTCGAGACCGTCGAAGAAGAAGCCGACCGGAACGCGCAGCAGCGTGGCGATATCCCAGATGCGGCTTCCGCTGATCCGGTTGGCGCCGCTCTCGTACTTCTGAACCTGCTGGAAACTGATTCCGAGACCCTCGGCCAGCTCAGACTGGCTGAGTCCCATAGCAACCCGGCGCTCGCGGACGCGGCGACCGATGTGAATGTCGGTCTTATGGTACATTACTGTTCCCTCCTTGACTGTTGGGGTCCTGCTTTTTTCTCGGGCAGGAGGCGGAGCGATGCCTCTTGCGGTAGAATCTCCGGCCGTAGGCCTTCGACGATCCGTGTTCGCGCCGGCGTTTCTTCGCGGCCTGCGAGCATGAATTGGACCCTAGCTGCTCTACGTAACCGCTCAAATCATTCTATGTAAATGTTGTGTAATATCTCGTGCGAAACATGAATGGTGCCAAGTAGCGCGCACGTCTGAGGTGCGTCTGCCCCTTGCCGCCGCACTTGGCTTGCGTTGCGCCCGCAAATCCCCTAACCGGAGTTCCCATGAAGCTCGTTCGTTATGGCCCACCGGGGGGCGAGAAGCCCGGTTTGCTTGCTGCCGACGATTCTCTGCGTGATCTCTCCGGGGAGATCGAAGACCTGTCCGGACTTGCCTTGTCGCCGGCTGAGTTGGCGCGTCTTCATGCGCTCGACCCTTCGAGCCTTCCCAGAGTATCCGGCGATCCGAGGTTCGGCCCGCCGGTCGGCTCCGTCGGCAAGTGCATCGGCGTCGGTCTCAACTACGCCGATCATGCTGCTGAAGCAGGTATGGCTGCACCCGACGAACCTATTCTCTTCATGAAGGCGAACACGGCCCTTTGCGGCCCCAACGACGATCTGACGCTGCCACCGGGGTCGCAAAAGACCGATTGGGAAGTGGAACTGGCTGTTGTGATCGGCACGCTGACCCGCCGGGTCAGCGAGGCGAAAGCGCTTGACTGCGTGGCCGGCTACGCGGTGATGAACGATCTGTCCGAACGTTCTTATCAGCTTGAAGGGACCGGACAATGGCTGAAGGGGAAGTCGTGCGACGGCTTCGCTCCACTGGGGCCCTGGCTGGTGACCGCCGACGAGGTGCCCGATCCGCAGCGTCTCAGGCTTTGGACCAAGGTCAACGACGAGATCATGCAGGACGGCTCTACCGCGACCATGATCTTTCCGGTCAGATTTCTGGTCAGCTACATCAGCCGCTTCATGACCCTGATGCCTGGAGACGTGATCGCCACCGGAACACCGCCTGGTGTCGGCATGGGCCGCAAACCGCAGGTCTTCCTGAAGAAAGCGGATGTGGTCGAGGTCGGCGTGGACGGGCTGGGCGCACAGCGCCAGCAGGTCATCGCTTGACGCATGTCCTTAAGCTGAAAAGCGGTCGGGCAGTCTGCCCACTCGATAGGGTGCGTTGCGCGCCTCCAGCCACAGGAGCAAGGCGGAATGATCGGCCTCCGCCTTGTCTGCATCGACCAGTTCCGCGAACTGCTGCCGGACCGTCTTCGTAAGAGGGAGATCCAGTTTCAGGGCTTCGGCGGTCGCTAGGACCGTGTCCATGTCTTTCAGATGGATACTGCACTTCCCGCCCGGTACCCAGTTGCGATCGATCATCCGCTTGCCGTGCAGCTCCAGAATGCGGCTGTCGCAGAAACCACCGGCAATCGCGTCGCGGACGGCGGCCGGATCCGCTCCGCCGGCCGCAGCCAGCAACAGGCCTTCGGAGACGGCGGCGATGGTGACTGCGACGATGGCCTGATTGGCCAGTTTGGTCATCTGGCCCGCGCCGCTGGGACCGACGTGGGTGGCGCGTCCCATCGCCTGCAGCAGCGGCGTCGCACGCGCAAAATCCTCTTCCGAACCGCCGGCCATAATCGCCAGCGTCCCGGCAGCTGCGCCTGCGGTGCCGCCAGATACCGGTGCATCCAGGTGGTGCACCCCTCGTTCCCGCAGCCGCGCGGCATGATCGCGGGCCAGCGATGGGGGGATCGAGGACATGTCGATCACCAGGGTGCCTTGCTCGGTCCTGTGCAGCAGGTCGCTGGCGAACAGCACGTCGGTGACCACCGGGCCGTTCTCGAGCATAACCACGACGGCATCAACGCCTGCGGCGGCCTCTCCCGGGCTTCCGCAGACCTTGGCACCCGATGCCGCCAAGGGCTCGGCTTTCGCGCGGGTTCGGTTCCAGACGCGCAGCGCAAACCCGGCTTCCAACAGCTTCTCCGCCATCGGCCGGCCCATCAGGCCGGTGCCCAGCAAGGCCACGCTGGCAATCTTCCCCATCTCCTCTCCCCGTCTGCGGTGACACTAGAGCAGGATCATCTTAGGGGGGATCGCTTCGGCGATCCCGCCTAAGGCTCTTACGCTCCAAGACCATAGGACCTTGGGCGAGCCGAGGGAATCGTTCGTCATCGACCGCTTGGCGGACAGGTCTTTCGGCTGGTCTGGTAACGGGCATAGGAGCAAAGAAGAAGGGGCCGCAGCCGAAGCCGCGACCCCTGATGCAAACGCACGAAGAGCGGGCGGAACTCAGAAGTCCATGTCGCCCATGCCACCGGGCATGCCGGCACCTGCTGCCGGCTTCTTCTCGGGCTTTTCGGCGACCATCGCCTCTGTGGT
>JANQPZ010000351.1 GCA_028285215.1 Rhodovibrionaceae bacterium
CTCGAAGAGGCGATCCGACTTCAGTCCGGCATCGCTGTGGCAGCCGAACACGATGGCCGCATCGTTGCCGGCCCGCTCGAACTCCGGCGCCTGGGCGGAGGGGTCGACACGCAGCTCGACGGTCGGATGCCGGGCCAGAAACTCCGGCAGGCGGGGCAGCAACCAGTCCGACGCGAAGGACGGCGCAACGGCCAGCTGTAGCTGGGACGTCGTGCGCTGACGCAGCTTGGCAACGGACATCTTCAAGCAGTCGAAGCTCTCCGACAGATCCTTGGCAGCCCGCTCCCCTTCATCGGTCAAAGTGACCGCCCGACGGCCACGCCGAAAGAGCGTGACGCCAAGCTCCGCCTCCAGGTTGCGAATGCGGTGACTGACGGCGGTGGGGGTCAAACCCAGCTCCTCGGCGGCGCGCGCGAAGCTGAGGTGCCGGGCCGCGGCCTCGAAGGCCTGGAGTCCGGCCAAGGAAGGCAGCCGTTCGGATATGCCATCTAACATGAAGTCACCTCATCTGAAAGTCGCCTATTTCAGCAGAATTGCCGTTTTACGTGAAGTATTCACGGGTCTTGCCGGGACACGGAACGAGGCCTCGCGCCGTAAAGCCGGCGGCTGCAGCGAAAGGCAAGCGAGATGGCGGTTGACTGTGCAGGACTCTCCGGCCGGCGGCGGCGTTCGGGTCTCATTCTTTTCAGCGTCTGTGTGGCGGCGATCTCGCTGACCATCGATCTCACGATCATCGGCATCGCGCTCGACCCCATAGGCCGCTCGCTGGACGCCAGCTTTGCCGGTTTGCAGTTCCTGATCGGCGCCTACAACGTTCCCTTCGCGGCACTCCTGCTGATCTCCGGCGTGCTGGCCGACCGCTACGGCCGGCTACGCGTCTTTATCCTCGGCAATACGCTCTTCGCCGTCTTCGCTCTGCTCTGCGGCCTCTCGAACAGCATGGAAGCCTTGAACGGCTGGCGGGCGCTGCAGGGGCTGGGCGCCGCCCTGGTCATGCCGGCCTGCTCGGCGCTGCTCGCCCACAGCTTCCAGGGCCGCGCCCGGGCGCTCGCCTTCGGCGCGTTCGGCGCCTCCTTCGGGCTCGGCACGGCCATCGGCCCTCTGGTCGGCGGCGTGCTGATCGAATGGCTGGACTGGCGGTGGATCTTCTTCATCAACGTCCCCATCGCAGCCGTCATTCTGCTCGCAACCATCACGGCGGAAGAGTCGCGCGATCCGGAGGCCAAGCCCGTCGACTGGCTGGGGCTGGGGTTGTTCTCGCTCGGGCTCTTCGGACTGATCTGCTGTCTTATCGCGGCGCCTCACTGGGGCTGGGTAGCACCCTCGACCCTGGGGCTCGTGGCGGCAGCGATGAGTCTGATCGCCCTCTTTCTGCTCGTCGAAGCCCGGAAAACGGCGCCGTCCTTCGAGGTGCGCCTGTTCCGCAACCCGACCTTCCTGGCGGCGCAAGTGGTGCTGCCGGTCGGCGTGTCCTTCGCCTTCATCACGCTGCTGTTCTACCTACCGTTCTATCTGCAGGGGGTGGCGGGGTTCAGCCCGATGGCGTCCGGCCTGGCCCTGCTGCCGCTGACGCTGCCGTCCTTCTTCGTGCCCTTTCTGGCCGGCTGGTTGGCGCAGTGGGTTTCTTTCCGTCTGATTGCGACGGTCGGGCTGATGATCCTCGGGCTCGGCACCCTCCTGCAAAGCACCATACAGCCTGCCGAGATCGGCACTCTGGCGTTGCTGGGCATGCTGCTTGCCGGCAGCGGAGTCGGCATCGTCCATGCCATCAACGATAACCTCGCTGTCAGTGTCGTGCCGCCGCACAACAGCGGCGTCGCCGCCGGCATGCTCAACACCATGCGCCTGTCGAGCGAGACCATCGCGATTGTCGCCGCCGGTGCGTTGATGATGACGCTGACGCTCAGCGAGCTGAGAACGGCGATGCCCGAGGTATCGGAAGAGATGGCGCGTCTTGTCGCGCGCGCAGACATTGCCGGTGCGGCAGAGCTGGCGCCGAACGCCGAGACCGCTGGCTTCGCAACGCTGGCCGCAAGCGCTTCGACAGAGTCGCTGCACTTCGTTCTTCTGCTGCTTGGCCTCATAGGCGTGGCCGCCGCGCTCCTGGCGGCCTTGCTGATCCGCGAGCGGGACGTGCTGGACCGGCGAGAGGCGCGGGATGATCCGACGGGAGATCTGCGATGACCGGTGTGACGCGCCCCGAAGACATGAGCCCCGCGCTCGCGGAGGCCTTCAATGCGGCGGACCTCGACGCCATGATGGCGCTCTACGAACCACAGGCCGTGCTGGTAGATGAGACCGGGCAGCCGCACGCAGGCATCGAGGCCATCCGGACAGCCTTGGTCGAACTTCTGACCGGCGGTGGGACGATGACGTCCCGACCACGCTTTGCCATTGTCGCCGGCGACGTCGCAGTCTCAAGCGCCGCCTGGCAGTTGGAGACGGTCGCTGCAAACGGAGAAACCGTCCAAGCCACAGGCTGCAGTCTCGAGATTCTGCGGCGACAAGCGAATGGACAATGGCGCTACGCGATCGACTACCCGGCAGGTCAGGTTGCGACGACCACCGCCCGGCCCTCAAGCTGGGCAGAGGTCTGAGCGCAACCGCGGCTCAAAACATCGCACCCCGCGCGGTGACCGGCCAGACGGCTTCGACGATGCCGCCGCGATGGCAGACGTACCAGTCGTGCAGGTTGACGGTCGGATCGATGTGGCCGGGGATCAACTGCAGGCGGTCGCCGACGGCCAGGGTCAAGCCGGCGGGCAACGCGATGTTGCCATGCTCGTCGGAGGCACCGGTCAGAGCGACGTCGGGGTGGCTCGCCAGGCGCGGTAGGCCGGAGTCGATGGCGCAGGCCTTGTGCCCGGCGTCGCAAACGGCGAAGCCCGCTTCCGGCGCGCTCATCGCCGTGGCCAGGACGGTCAGGCTCTGCTCGTAGGCCGGCGGCGTACCGTTGGCCGCATAGTCGGCATCCATGAAGCAGTAGGAGCCGGGCTGCAGCTCGGTCCAGAGGCCTTCGGCCATTTCGTAGGCATAGGTTCCGGTGCCCGCGCCGCCGACGGTCTCGCAGCGCAGGCCGCCTGCGGCGAGCGCCGCGAGCGCCTGCCGCGTGATGACAGCAGCAGCGGCGATGGCGGCCTGGCGGTCCTCGGGCCGGCGCAGATGCTGCGCCGTGCCGTTGTAGGCCTGCAGGCCCGCGAAGCGGAGATGGGAAGACGCGGCGATCCGCTGCGCCAGCGGCACCACCGCCTCGGGTGCGCGCAGGCCACAGCGGCCGGCGCCGACGTCGATTTCCACCAGGACGTCGATCTGCGCATTCGCCTCCGCCGCAGCCTTTGCCAGTTCCGCCAGGTTGCCGGCATCGTCGACGCAGACG
>JANQPZ010000355.1 GCA_028285215.1 Rhodovibrionaceae bacterium
CCCCGGCGCCAGGGGCCCGAGCGACTGCGGGTGGACCTCGGTGCGCGCAGCTACGAGATTGCGATCGGACCGGGCCTGATTGCCCGCGCCGGCGCGGAGATCGCTGCTCTGCCGGACGCCCCGAGCCGGGTCGCGGTTGTGACCGACAGCCACCTCTCGGACCTGCACCTGGCTGCGCTGGAGCGCAGTCTGAGCGACGCCGGGCTCGCGTTCGATGCCTTCGTCGTTCCTGCCGGAGAGGCGAGCAAGTCCTTCGGCTCCTTCGAGAAGCTCTGCGAGGCGCTGCTCGGCGCCGGACTGGAGCGCAGGACCTGGCTGATCGCGCTCGGCGGCGGCGTCGTCGGCGACCTGACGGGGTTCGCCGCCGCCGTGTTGCTGCGCGGTCTGAACTTCGTTCAAATTCCCACCAGCCTCTTGGCGCAGGTCGATTCCTCCGTGGGCGGCAAGACCGGCATCAACACCGCTCAAGGCAAGAATCTGGTCGGCGCCTTTCATCAGCCCCGCCTTGTGCTGGCCGACAGCACCGCGCTCTCCACCTTGCCTCGGCGGGAGCTTCTTGCCGGATATGCCGAGGTGGCGAAGTACGGCGCCTTGGGCGATGCCGACTTCTTCGCCTGGCTGGAAGAGCATGGGCCGCACGTCATCGAAGGCGACGCGGCGGCGCAGATCCGCGCCGTCGCCACTTCCTGCCGCGCCAAGGCGGCGATCGTGGCGGCCGACGAACGCGAGGGCGGGCAGCGCGCGCTGCTGAATCTCGGTCACACCTTCGGTCATGCCCTGGAGGCCGAGACCGGCTACAGCGCAGCGCTGCTGCACGGCGAGGCGATTGCGATCGGAATGGTGATGGCTTTCGATCTCTCGGTCCGGCTCGGCCATTGCCGGCCGGAGGAGGCGGACCGTCTGCGTCGCCATCTGGCCGCCGTCGGGCTGGCGACCGACCTGGCCGATCTGCCGCAGGTGGACTGGAACGCGGAGCGTCTGCTCCGTCACATGCGCAAAGACAAGAAGGTTCACGAGGGGCGGCTGACCTTCATTCTCGCGCGCGGTCTCGGCCAGGCCTCCGTCACCCGGGACGTGCCGGAAGCGGAGGTCCTGGCCTTGTTGCAGGATGTGATCGCTGCGAGCGCGCTCGGCCGGCAGGCCGCAGGATAGACAGTGCAATAGAGAGCGCACGACGAGACTGACGGACATGGATGCAGATCTGCTCTTTTCCATTGGCGCGATTGCCGCGCTGCTGGTGCTCTCGGGCTTCTTCTCCGGCTCCGAGACGGCGCTGACGGCGGCGTCCCGGGCGCGCATGCATACCCTGGAGCAACAGGGCGACAGTCGCGCGCGGCTGGTCAATCGCCTCTGGCACCGCAAGGAACGCCTGATCGGTGCGATCCTTCTGGGCAACAACGCCGTCAACATTCTCGCGTCCGCCATCGCCACGTCGGTCCTGATCCGGCTGGTCGGCGAGGCCGCCATCGCCTACGCGACCATCGGCATGACGCTGTTGGTCCTGGTCTTCGCCGAGGTGCTGCCCAAGACCTACGCCCTGCTGTTTGCGGACAAGGTGGCGCTTTTCGTAGCGCCGGTGATGCGGGTGGTGGTGACGGTTTTCAATCCGGTGGTTCGACTGGTGAATGGAATCGTCGCCGGAACGCTCGGCCTGTTCGGAACGCGCGTGTCGATGGCCTACGGTTCGGAAGAATGGGAAGAGGAGCTGCGCGGCGCGATCGAGCTGCACAAGGGGCCGGGCGAGGAGGTCCGCCACGAACGCGAGATGCTGCGCTCGATTCTGGATCTGGGCGACGTCGAAGTCAGCGAAATCATGGTGCATCGGCGCAATGTCACCACCATCAATGCCGGACAGCCCTTGGAGAGGATCGTCGAGGAGGTGCTGGCCAGTCCCCACACCCGCTTGCCGCTCTGGCAGGATCAGCCGGACAACATCGTCGGCGTGCTGCATGCTAAGGCCCTGTTCCGCGCCGTCCAGGCATCCGGCGGCCAGCTGGACGAGCTGGATATCGGCCAGATTGCAGCGGACCCCTGGTTCATCCCCGATACCACCGATCTGCTGAGCCAACTCCACGCCTTCCGCCAGCGGCAGGAGCACTTTGCCATCGTGGTCGACGAATACGGCGAACTGCTGGGCGTCGTGACGCTGGAGGATATTCTGGAGGAGATCGTCGGGGATATCTCCGACGAGCACGACGTCGAGCTGGAAGGCGTCGAAGTGCTGAAGGACGGTGCAGCGATCGTCAACGGCTGGGTCACCATCCGCGACCTGAATCGAAAGTGCGACTGGCGTCTGCCCGACGAGGAAGCCGCCACGGTGGCCGGTCTCGTCCTGCACGAGGCGCGGCGCATTCCCGAGGTCGGCATGACCTTCGCCTTCCATGGATTCCGCTTCGAGATCCTGGGCCGTCAGCGCAACCAGATCACCCTCATCAAGCTGACGCCGCTGGAGCCGGTCGAAAACGCGCAAGAGACAGAAGAAAGCCTGGCGGCAGGTTAGGCCGTCCAAACCCGCAGGAACCCGGACTGCGAGCGATTCTGCTCTAGTTATACGCCTGAGACCATCGCGCTCTAGGCGTGACCGGCATCGCCGCTGAGCATCGCGGCGTCGAACCCGAGCTTGCGGATGGCGCGGTCCCACTTGTCTTCCAGGCCGCCGTCGAACACCAGCAGCTCATCGGCTTCCACGTGGAGCCAGCCGTTCTTCTGGATCTCCTGGTCGAGCTGACCTGGACCCCAACCGGCATAACCCAGGGCCAGCAAGGCCTGACGCGGGCCGGAGCCGTAGGCGAGGTCGCGCAGGATGTCGACGGTTGCGGTCAAGGCGAAGGCATCGTTCACCTGCAGGCTGGAGTCCTGCAGATACTCTGCGGAATGCAACACGAAGCCGCGGCCGGTTTCGACCGGGCCCCCGAAGTGGACGCGGATGTCTTCGCGCGCATCGGGCCCGTCGATTCCCAGTTGTTCGAGCAGATCCGGGAAGGTCAGCGAACCCGCCAGCTTGTTCACGACCAAGCCCATGGCCCCTTCCGAGCTGTGGGCGCAGAGGTAGATCACGCTCCGCTCAAAGCGGGGATCGGCCATCGTCGGCATCGCGACCAGCAACTGACCGGTCAGATAGCCGCCGTCCTCTGCGTCCTGCATGTTCGGCTTGTCCATCGTTTCGACACGCCTCCTTAAAGCCCATCTTCACCGGCATCGTCTACATAGGCGCTGGATCCGCCCTGCGGGAGGCCGAGCACGGCAGCCTCGTTCGGTGATACGCACCCAACACGTCCTTTTGAGGCCGCGTGACAGGCTGTCTGGTGGTGTGCCGCGCCGGCGGTCCTTATCTTGCCATCTGCAAGGGACAGATTAGCGCGGAGCGACGCTGAAGGCGATGCCCGGATTGACACCGCTGAGCCGTATTTTGATGTCCGCCCTGCTTCTGCTGGCGAGCGGCGGTAGTGCCTTGGCGGCGGCCGGCGCGTGGGACGAGAACGAACAGGCGCGGGTCCGGGCGATCGCCGCGACCGACACGGTCGGCACGGCCGACCAACTCAGTGCAGGTTTGGAGTTCGTTCTCGCCGATGGCTGGAAAACCTACTGGCGTTCTCCGGGGGATGCCGGCCTTCCCGTGACAGTCGACTGGAGCGAGAGCGAAAACGTCGCCGCCGTCGATTTCGGCTGGCCGGTGCCGCACCGTTTCTCGCTGTTCGGGCTGGAGACCTTCGGCTACGGCGGCCGGGTGATCTTCCCTTTGACGGTCAGACCGGAAACGCCCGGCCTGCCGGTCGCCTTGCGCGGTCGCGTGGACTATCTGGTCTGCGAGGAGATCTGCATTCCCCACAGCGCAGAGGTCGGTCTCGACCTGCCGGCCGGTCCGCAGACTCCCGCCCGCGAAGGCTTCCTGATCGAGCAGTTCCGCAGTCAACTGCCGAGCGAGACGTCCGGTTTGTCGCTGGAGAGTGCCAGGCTGGTCGGCGAGTCGCTGGAGGTGCGAATCGCCTCCGCCTTGCCGCTCACCGACCCCGACGTCCTCGTCGAGGCGCCGGCCGGCTGGACCTTCGCGGCGCCGGACAAGAGGTTGGGTCCGGACGGCAAGACCGCAGAGCTCACGCTGGCGGTGATCGAGGGCCGGCGAACCGATGCGCCGCTGGTGGGGACGCCGGTGACCCTGACCCTGACGGACATCAATCGCGGTTTGGAACGGGAGGTGACTCTGGACCCGCCGACCGCCCTGCCGTCTGCGGTCTCGCCGGGGCCGGCCTTCCCGGACACGGGCTTGCTGACGGTGCTCGGCCTGGCGCTCCTGGGGGGATTGATCCTGAATCTGATGCCCTGCGTGCTTCCGGTGCTGTCGATCAAGCTGCTTTCGGCGGTCGGTCACGGCGGGCGCGAACGGGGGGCGGTGCGTCTGTCGTTCCTGGCATCGGCAGCGGGTATCCTCTTCTCCTTCATGGTCCTGGCCGCCGGCGCGATCGCCTTGCAGCTCGGCGGGCTGGCCGTCGGTTGGGGCATCCAGTTTCAGCAGCCGGTCTTCCTGGCCGCCATGGCCGCGATCGTGACGCTCTTTGCCTGCAATCTGTTCGGCTTCTTCGAGATTCCCCTGCCGGGCTGGCTCTCGGGCACGGCGCAGCTTGGGGACAACCACAGCCTGGGCGGCAACTTCGTCACGGGTGCCTTCGCGACGCTGCTGGCGACGCCTTGCTCCGCGCCCTTCCTCGGCACCGCCGTGGGGTTTGCTCTGTCGCGCGGTCCCGGCGAAATCCTGGCCGTCTTCGCGGCCCTGGGGCTTGGGCTGGCGCTGCCCTATCTGTTGATCGCCGCTGCCCCGGGACTGGCGACGGCCTTGCCGCGGCCCGGACCCTGGATGGTGACCCTGCGCCGGCTGCTCGGTCTGGCTCTGGCCGGCACCGCGGTGTGGCTGCTTTCAGTCGTTGCGGTCCAGCTCAGCCTGACGACGGCGCTCGTCTTGGCGGGTCTGCTGACCGTTCTGGGCTTGGTCCTTTTCGCCCGCCATCGCGGCCGTCTCGCGCCTCTGCCGACCCGCGCGGGCGCGACGGCTCTGGTCGCGGCGGCCATCGCCGTGGCCGCCCTTGCGCGCGACCCAGCCCCGGCGGTTGCCGAGGCGACCGACTGGGTGCCGCTGGATCGCGAGGCCATCGCGCGCCATGTCGCCGAGGGCCGGACGGTCTTCGTCGACGTCACCGCCGAGTGGTGCATCACCTGCCAGGTGAACAAGACCCTGGTGCTGGACCAGGCGGAGATCGCCGGGCTGCTCGGGGGCGAGGGCATTGTGGCGATGCGGGGCGACTGGACCCGCCCCGATCCGATGATCGCCGACTATCTGGCGAGCTTCGGGCGCTACGGCATTCCCTTCAACGCCGCCTACGGCCCCGATGCGCCTGCGGGCGTCGTCCTGCCCGAACTGCTGAGCCGCTCGGCGGTGCTGGAGGCTTTGAATTCAGCCGGCTTCAGCGGCAGCGCGACGGCCGCTGCGGCCGCGGATCCTTCCCAAGCTCAAGCGTCACAATAGAGTCGCCCATCGCGCGCTTGGCGCCGAACGGCCGGTGCCTTATCTATGCGGCGGTAGTGCAACGCGCCCGCAGGTCGCGTTGCTGTCTCAGCCAACATCAGGGAAGGGAAGCTCCGTCATGACCATCAAGGTGGGCGACAAGATCCCCAGTGCCACGCTCAAGGTGAAGACCGAAGGCGGTATCGAAGACCTCTCCACGGACACGCTGTTCGGCGGCAAGACGGTGGTGCTCTTCGCCGTTCCGGGCGCCTTTACGCCGACCTGCTCCGTCAAGCACCTTCCGGGCTTCGTCGCCCACTCCGCTGACATCAAGGGCAAAGGCGTCGACACGATCGCCTGCCTGTCGGTCAACGACGCCTTCGTCATGGACGCCTGGGGCAAGGATCAGCAGGCCGACGGCAAGGTGTTGATGCTTGCCGACGGCAATGGCGAGCTGACCGGAAAGCTGGGCCTGGAAATGGACGGCTCGGCCTTCGGCCTCGGCACGCGCTCGCAGCGCTACGCCATGGTGGTGAAAGACGGAACCGTGGCGGCTCTGCACGTCGAAGAGCCGGGCGCCTTCGAGGTCTCCAGCGCCGAGGCGGTGCTCAAGGCGCTGTAAGGATCTGGCCGCGGCTGCGGAAAGCAACGGCGCCGGATCCTTCGTCCGGCGCCGTTTTTCCTTGTCGGCCTGTCAGACAAACCCCGTCGAACCGTGTCCCCGTCTAACCGTGTCCTCGTCGAACCGCTTCCCCGTCAGACCATTCCCTGGGCCGGTGGGTTGCCGATCAGCGAGAGGAACTCCCGGCGCGTGGCGGCGTCCTTGCGGAAACAGCCCAGCATGCGGCTGGTCACCATCGTGGTTCCGGCCTTGTGGACGCCGCGGGTCGTCATGCAGTGATGCGTCGCTTCGATCACCACGGCGACCCCGGAGGGTTCCAGCACCTGTTCGATGCTGTTGGCGATCTGCGCCGTCATCTTCTCCTGGATCTGCAGACGCCGGGCATAGGCATCGACGACCCGCGCCAGCTTGGAGATCCCGACCACCCGGTGGGTGGGCATGTAGGCGACACTTGCCCGGCCGATGATCGGCGCCAAGTGGTGTTCGCAGTGGGACTCGAAACGAATGTCCCGCAGCAGGACCATTTCGTCGTACCCCTCGACTTCGCTGAAGGTCCGCTGCAGCAGGTCCACCGGATCGACGGCATAGCCGCCGAAGAACTCTTCGTAAGCGCGGGCCACGCGCGCGGGGGTGTCCTGCAGACCCTCTCGGGCGGGATCGTCTCCGGCCCAGGCCAGCAGCGTGCGCACCGCCGCCTCTGCCTCCTCCCGGCTTGGGCGGTCGTCCGCCTGGTTCGCAGAATCGCCGGAGCGCATGGAGGTCAAGGTCATGAGGCGTTAGCTCTTCGTGTTGTTGGAAGGCCCGGTCGCGCCGGTGTCGTCTCGACCCGCGAAATGGCGCTCTGTCCTGCCAAGTCAAGCAGACGGCGCCTCCGGTAATCAGCCGGTTCAGTTCGGCTGCATCACCTCGTAAGGGGAATCGAGAGAGAAGGCGGGGATATCGATCTCGAAATCCTGCCCCGCTTGCGGTCCATCGCGCCGGACCATCTGGTAGCGCCCGAGCATCATGCCCGAGGGGGTCGGCAGGGGACAGCCGCTGGTGTACTCGAAGCGTTCGCCGGGCGACAGCGTGGGCTGTTCGCCGACAACGCCGGCGCCTCGGACCTCTTGGATATGGCCGCGGGCGTCGGTGATATGCCAGTAGCGACTGACGAGCTGTACCGTTTCGTCGCCCTGGTTCTCGATATGCACTTGATAGGCCCAGACGAAACGGTCGTCAGCCGGTGACGACTGGTCGTCCAGATAGATTGGTCGCACCGTCACGCGGATACCCGCTGTCGTCTTTTCGTAGATACCGCCTTCGTGCATGGCGCTGTCACGTCCTCTGCTTGCTGTCGAAAGAGTGGCACGGCTGTGCGACGGAACCAAGCCTCGCGCGTGCCGCCGCCGGCAAGCGCAGGTCGCACCGGCTGTAGCGCGGCCGGGGCGCCTTGTAAATCGGATCGGCTTGAAGCGGATCCGGAGTACCCGAATGCAGAGGTCGGATCGCCGGTCGTCGTGAGCTTCCGGCTTACAAAAAACGTCCAGGGCGTCAGCGCCGGCCGAACAGTTTTTCGATGTCGGCGAGCTTGAGTTCCACGTAAGTCGGCCGGCCGTGGTTGCACTGTCCGCTGTGCGGCGTCGCCTCCATCTGGCGCAGCAGCGCGTTCATCTCCTCGGCGTTGAGCTGTCGTCCGGCCCGAACCGATCCGTGGCAGGCCATCGTGCCGCAGACTTCCTCCAGCCTTTCCTTCAGGCTGAGCGCTTGATCCCACTCCGCCAACTCGTCGGCCAGGTCGCGCAACAGGCCTTGCAGATTCGTCTGGCCAAGCAGCGCAGGCGTTTCCCGCACGGCGACGGCACCCGGCCCGAAGGCCTCGAAGACCAAGCCCAACTCGCCCAGCTCCGGCGCACGCGCCAGCAAGCGCTCGACGGCCGGCTCTTCCAACTCGACGACTTCGGGGATGAGCAGGAGCTGTGTCTTCACGCCGCCGTCCGCCAACTGGCGCTTCATGCGCTCGTGCACCAGGCGCTCGTGGGCCGCATGCTGATCTACGATGACGATACCGTCCTGGGTCTGCGCGACCACATAGGTTCCGTGGAGCTGCGCCCGTGCCGCGCCCAGGGGATAGTCCGGAGCCGGCTGGCTCATCTCCGACGCTGCCTCGTGCCGTGCGGCCGGGGCGTCCTGCAGGTCCGGCAGGGGGGCATGATACTGCGCCGCCGTTTCGCGCAGGCCCTGCCCGTAGATCGGCTGGCCGGGGGTCGCCTGGGCGCCGGACCAGGCGGACCGGTTTCCGTAGGGAGCGGCCGGCGCCGATCCCGCCTCCGGACGAAAGGCTCCGAGAGCCGCCTGCGCAACGCTGGTCGAGGCGCGATGTCCGGCCTCTGCCAGCGCGTGGCGGCAACCGCCGACGATCAGACCGCGCACCACGCCGGCTTCGCGAAAGCGAACCTCCGCCTTGGCGGGATGGACGTTGACGTCCACCGCTTCGGCCGGCACGTCCAGGAAGAGGGCCGCGACGGGATGGCGGTCGCGCGCCAGGAAATCGGCGAAGGCGCCGCGCAAGGCGCCCAGCAGCAGGCGGTCGCGCACCGGTCGGCCGTTGACGAAGAGGTATTGATGCTGGGCCGTCGCACGGTTGAAGGTCGGCACGCCGATCAGGCCCGTCAGGCGGATGCCTTCGCGCTCGGCCTCGACGGCCAGGGCGTTGTCCGCGAAGTCCTTGCCGAGCAGGGCGCCGAGCCGCTTCAACCTCGCGCTCAGCAGCCGATCGCCCTGCGACTCGGCGGTCGTGCCCAGGTCGCCAGCCGCCGGTTCCAAGCGCAGCAAGGTTTTCTCGCCGTCGCCGAGCGCAAAGCCGACCTCTGGGTTGGCCATGGCGAGGCGCGTCAGCGTATCGCGGCAGGCCTGCAGTTCCGCGCGCGGCGACTTCAGGAACTTCAGGCGTGCCGGGGTGGCATAGAAGAGGTCGCGCACTTCGACGCGCGTGCCCGGCGGCTGGGCGGCCGGCCGGGGCGAGGTCTGGCGTCCGCCCTCTACGGTCAAGCTCCAGGCCTCGCTCGCGTCCGCGGTGCGGCTGGTGAGCGTCAGACGCGCAACGGCGCCGATCGAGGGCAGCGCCTCGCCGCGAAACCCGAGGCTGCGGATATGCACCAGGTCGTCGTCGGGCAGCTTCGAAGTGACATGGCGCTCGACCGCCATCTCCAGATCTTCGCGGGTCATGCCGCAGCCATCGTCGGTGACCGCGATCAGTGCGCGCCCGCCATCGCGGATCAAGACCTCGATCCGTCCGGCGCCGGCGTCGAGCGCGTTCTCGACCAGCTCCTTGACCGCCGCCGCCGGGCGCTCGATCACCTCGCCGGCGGCGATCCGATTGACCAGGGTCTCCGGCAGGCGGCGCAGGTTGCGCGCCGCGATCTCGGCGGCAGGTTGCAAGAGCGTCACGGTGCGATCCGCTCCAGATACTCGCGGGCCAGAACCTTGCCTTCCTCGACCGCCGGCTGGTCGAAGGGGTTCACCTCCAGCAGGTGCGCCGCGAGGATCGTCTCCAGCATGAAGTGCATGAAGAGCCCGCCCAGGGTGTCTTCGTCCAAGGTCTCGATCAGGATCTGGCGGGTCGGCCGACCGTTGCGGATCAGGGTATCGGCGGTGGCCCGCGCCTCGGCATCCAGCAGATCGCCCATGCGACGGCCGGCTAGATAGTCCAGCCGGGGGTCGTCGAGCAGCTCGGGATCGACGCGTCGGCCTTCGCTCTTGGTGTCCATGCGCAGCACGGAGAACATCTTGTCCCAAGGGCCGGCCAGATAGAGCTGGAGCTGGCTATGCTGGTCGACCGTGCCCATGGCGCGGATGGGGGTGGTCCCCTGCCCGTCCTTGCCCAGGCTTTCGGCCCAGAGCTGGCGGTACCAGAGCCCGAAATGCGCCAGGCGGTCCAGGTAGGGCATCAGAATCGTCTGGGTCACGCCGTTGGCACGCTGCAGCCCGATCGAAACGGCCGCGCCGACCGCCGGCCCCGCCCCCGCGGCCGTGGTCGCCGAAAGCGTATCCTCCAGAACCCGGGCCGCACCGCCGCGCAGGGCCTCCAGATCGAGCCCGGCGAGGCAGGCAGGCAGCAGGCCGACGTTCGTCAGGACCGAGAAGCGCCCGCCGACGCCCGTATCGTGGTCGAGGGTCGGCAGGCGGAACCGTTCCGCCAGTGCCTTCAGCGGCGATTCCTTCGGCTCGGTGATCACCGCCACGCGGGCGGCCAGGCGCGCTTCGTCGATCTCGCGCAGCAGCGCATGCAGCAGGATGGCGAACTGGCACAGCGTCTCGGCCGTGCCACCCGACTTCGAGATGGCGATCACGCCGAGGCGCGAGAGATCGACGGAGGTGAAGAGGGCCGAGAAGCTGTCGGGATCGACGTTGTCCAGAAAGATCAGCTGCGGCCGGCCGGCCGGCGGCCCGAAGCCACGGTCGACCAGGGCGTTGAGTGTCTGCCCCCCAAGCGAGGAGCCGCCGGTGCCCAGCACCACCACGTGACTGCAGGTCTCCATCAGCGTGCCGGCGACGTCGCGCAGGGGGCCCAGGTCGTCGCTTTGATCGGGAACCTGCAACAGGGGCAGACTGCCGTCGTCCCGTTGCTGGGCAAGGCCTGCAACGGCCGGTGCCAGCGTGCCCAAGGAGCGTTCGAAGGTCGCGTCGTCGAGCCCACCTTTGCCGACGGCGCTGGCGAAGCAGGCTGCATGATCAATCGTGAAGGGCATGGCCGCCAACCTATCAGCCCCCGCGAGTCCCGCAAAGCGATGCGGCGGTTCCGGAGGCTGTGTCTTTGCGCTTTCGCTGTGATCGCTTGCGCCCTGCACGCGGCTGGCCTACCAGACGCGCATGACCAGTCCCGGCGCTCAGGATCGATTGTCCGATCAGTCGGACAGGCGCAGCGACGCCCGGCCGCCGGCCGCTGCGGGTCTGTCGAGGACGCCGCCACCGGATGCGCGGTCACCGGGCGTTGTGCCTGTCTCTCTGATCTTCCTGCTCTCGGTTTGCGGCTACTTCGCCCTGCAGGTCGTCTTTCGCGTGCTTTCCGCCGACAACCTCGGGCTCGACGAGGCCGAACAACTGGTGATGGGCCAAAGCCTGCAGGCTGGCTACGGACCGCAGCCGCCGCTCTACACGTGGCTCTTTCTGGCGTTGCAGCCGATCACCGGCGAAAGCGTGCTGACCCTGGCGCTGCTGAAGTTCGGATTGCTGGCCGTGACGCTCTGCGCCACCTTTCGACTCTGTCGCCAGCTCTTCGGCGATCCCTTGGCCGCTGCGGTGGCCGCTCTCAGCCTCCTGTACCTTCCGCAGATATTCTGGGAGTCCCAGCGGGCGCTGACGCATTCGGTGATCGCCTTGGCGGCGGTCGCTCTGGCCAGCACGGTCTTTGTCGACCTGGTGACCCGGCGGCGAACCCGGGACTACTGGCTGTTCGGCGCAGCGCTGGCCGCCTGCGCCCTGTCCAAGCACAACGCGGTTTTTCTGCCGCTGGGCCTCCTCCTCGCCGCTCTGCTGTTGCCCGCCGCGCGGCCGGCGTTGCTCGACCGGCGTACGGTGTGGGCCCTGGGCCTGTCGTTTCTGCTGGTCGCGCCGAACCTGATCTGGATGGCGTTGAACGGCGAGGCCGTGCTGGCACGCAGTGCAAAGCTGGGTTTCGACCCTTCCACGGGAGCGCTCGACAGCTTGTCTGCCGTCGGCAGGGCCCTGCTCAGCTTCGCCCTGCTGCCGGCACTTCTGATCGGATTGATCGCTCTCGCACCCGACCGCGAGGGGAAGCCCACCTGGCAGGTTTCGCTGCAGGTCCGCCGGCTTCTGACCCTGGCCCTGGGGCTTGCCGCCTCGTTTGTCTTGCTGATCGTTCTGGCTGCCTCTGTCGACAACATGAAAGACCGCTGGCTCACGCCGTTTCTGTTTCTGGCCGTGCCCGTCGCCCTGGCCTGGATCGCCCCGCGTCTGACCGGCCGGCGCCTGCGAATGGCGGCGGCGGTGGCCGTCGCGATCGCGGTCGGCAGCATGGCGGCCTTGTGGCTGCGTCAGTTCCTCCCGGCCGACTGGGCCGATCCGCCGAATATGGAGGCGCCCTTCGACCTGCTGGCAACGGAGTTGCCCGAGGACGGCCTGCTGCTCAGCACCTCCAGTTGGGTGGCGGGCAATCTGCGCCTGCATCGTCCGGGTCTGTCGGCCGCGACCCCCGAGTACAAGGCCGTTTTGAGGCAGCCGCCGACCGGTCCGGTTCTCCTGGTCTGGCGAGCGCGCGACGGCGAAGCTGTCCCCCAGGCTTTGGAAGCTCTTGCGGAGGAGGCGTTGGGCCGCAGTCTGCCGGC
>JANQPZ010000356.1 GCA_028285215.1 Rhodovibrionaceae bacterium
TCGCCGCCCGTTTCAATCTGCCCTGTATCGTCTATATGGGCGCGACCGACATCGAGCGGCAGGCACCGAACGTCTTCGGCGCCCATATAGACCTGGCAGGGCATGCCGAAGAGCGCCGCCACGGTGGCGGTGGCAACGCCGTGCTGGCCGGCGCCGGTCTCGGCGATGATCCGGGTTTTGCCCATGCGCCGCGCCAGCAGGATCTGGCCCATGCAGTTGTTGATCTTGTGACTGCCAGTATGGTTCAGCTCGTCGCGCTTGAAATAGATCTTGGCCCCGCCCAGCGTCTCGGTCAGCCGTTCCGCGTAATAGAGCGGGCTGGGCCGGCCGACATAGTGACGGGCGTAGTCGTCGAGTTCCTTTTGGAAGGCCGGATCCTGGCGCGCATCCTTGTAGGCCTGCTCGACCTCCAGGATCAGCGGCATCAGGGTTTCGGCCACGAAGCGGCCGCCAAAGGCGCCAAAATGGCCCTGCTCGTCCGGGCCGCTTCTGTAGGTATTCAGTTTCTCGGCAATCGACACGGTTTTCTCGATGCGTTCATAAGGAGTGGTCGGCGGCGGACTCTGCCCCATCCGGCGCCGGCGAGCAACGAAACGCAGCTAGAGAGCGTGACAGAGAGCCAGGAACTCGCGGATCTTCTCCGGACTCTTTTGTCCGGGCGCGTCCTCGACACCGCTGGAGACGTCGACGGCCGGCGCCGCCGTTATCTGGACCGCCTCGCGCAGATTGTCCAGCGTCAGCCCGCCCGACAGCATCCAGGGCCGACCCCAACGCCGCCCCGCCAGCAGCCGCCAGTCGAAGGAGAGCGCGTTGCCGCCCGGCAGCGGATTGGCCAGGGACGCCGGCGGCTTGGCATCGAACAGCAACCGGTCGGCCACAGGCTCGAAAGCCGCAACCGGCTCCAGGTCTTCGGCCCGCGCCACCTTGATGACCTTCATGACCGGGATGCCCCAGCGCCCGCGGATCTCCGCCACCCGCTTGACCGTCTCCGAGCCATGCAGTTGCAGCAGATCCGGGCGCAGACGCTCCGCCACCTGCTCTAGGAGAGCATCCTCAGGGTCGACCAACAGCGCGACGCTTTGCGTCTGAGGACCGAGACCTTCCGTCAGGGCCGCGGCCTGCTCCACGGTTACCGCCCGGGGGCTGCGTGGAAAGAAGACCAAGCCGACCCAGCGCGCCCCGCCCGAGACCGCCGCCGCCAGGGCGCCGGGCGTGGAAACGCCACAGATTTTTGCATCGACGGACATAATCGGAACCGCTCTACGAACTCGGTAAACAAGGCCCTCAGTGATAGCGGGCGTCGCCGCTGCCGTCGTCCCGAGGCGCGCTGCCGCCCGGCGGCAGGTGTCCGCTGTGCGGGACCCATCCGGTGCAGGTGCGGAACGAAAGCGACAGAAGCGACACGAACACGGCGGCGAAGATGTAGTTCACGACCGAGAAGGCCACAATCGCAAGAATGCCCAAGGCCCCGCCGGTCGCAGGCCCGACCGCCTCGCCGGTCCCTCCGAGCAGCCCGCCGAAACCAAGCATCGGGCCGCTGAGTGCCAGCAAGACAACGACCGCCAGCAACATGGGCAAGGATGCCAGCAGATAGGCGCCGATCAGCCGCCAGGCGTTGCCGGCCGTCGTGCGCCAGGAGGCCCCGAGGCCGAAGCGCTCGTCCACGGCAGACGCGGGAAAGACGAAGCTGAAACGCGCGGCGACGTAGAGACCGCACAGCACCAGCGGCAACAGGAACAGTCCGACGGCCGAAGCTTCACCGCCGGCCAAGTAGCCCAGAACAACGGCCGGCACTGCGACAAGTCCCACGAGAATCAAGGGGATCAGGAGGCTCATCAGCCAGAACCGCAGCTGCCGGTAGCCTAGCCGGGGGATCAGACTCGGCGCTTCGCCCACCAGCAGCGCCCGGTGCCAGGCAACGGCGAAAACGGCATAGGCGAAGAGATCCAGAAGCATCGTGAAGTGGCTCAAGGTACCGCCCGTACCGACGTTCAGGACGACGAGAGACATCGAAATCCCGAAGGGCACGATAGCCGCCGTGAGCACCTGTCCGATCCGCTGCAAGGTGAAGCGGTAGGCATCCGTCACCGTCTGAAAGACGGGCAGGCGTGCGACGGGACCGGACGGAGGCGTAGCGGACAGATCGGTCATGGCGGCGTCTCGACAGTGTTTCGGCGGGTGGGCGGCGCGGCGAAAGGGAGATCCCGCTTGACGGGTATCGGATAGCACGCCCGGCGCCGATCAAGCTATCGAACAAGCCGCCGCGGTCGACAGCCGTTGCGCAACCCGTCGAGAGCTTCAGAGAGCGGTCGATCCATAGGAAGGCGGCGCTTGAGCCGTCAAGTCCCTGAAGGCCACAGAGCCAAGCGCCGCCAGGACGGCGGCGAGAACCACCTGGACCATGCTCTGGAGGGCGACATAGAGGGCTTCTTCCAGGGTACCGACGCCCGGTCCATTCAGCCCGATCGCGATCGACACCGGATTGGAATCGTCCAAAGGCGCATCGAACAGGACATCGAGGATCAAGAGAACCGCAACAAAAGGCACGACGATCAAGAACGACACGCCGAGAAGCCGCCAGCCGTTTCCTGCCGAAACGCGCCATGCGTCCCGCAGGCCGAATGCCCTGTCCAATGCGATCGCAGGCAGAACCAGAAACAGTCTGAGATAGAGGTACCAGGCGAGAAGGAACACACCGACAACGACGACAAGAGCAATCACTTCGCCCCTGAGGTCGTCCTCCGGAATCGCCAGGAGCAGCCTTTCGGACAGACCCAGCGGCGCATAGACCAGCGCGGACAGCAAAAGCGACATGAGGCTCATATCCAGATGGCGCCGCGACAGCCTCGGGAACGCAGTCGGCCGCTCCCCCAGCAAGTTGGCGCGGTACCAGGCGACGCTGACGATAGCCATGAGCACCAGACCGACCGACAAGGCAAGGGCGTCGAGCGAGATATGCCACGTGCTGGCACTGACCAAAGCCGCTGCATAGTAGAGGGGTAGGAACGCGGAAACAGCGACCGCAAGACTGCCGGCTTGCGCGACGGCCAAAAGAACCGTTGCCTTGAGCGTTCCCATGACGGCCAGGCGCGGTCCAGCCACTTGCGACGGCGTTGCCAAAGCTTGATCGCTCTCGCCTGTTCCGGAATCTGCCGATGGGTCGACTGTAGCAGGCTGACCTGCAACGACCCAAGGCGCCCGGTCGGGAGCGCCGGGCTTAACATCGCGGGGGTCAACATCGCCGGGGTCGCAGCCGATCCGGATGTCCTTCGCAAGCGTTTCGGCAACGCCTACTGCGGGAACCGGCGGCTTTCCGGCGGCAAGCTGTCAAAGACTACGACATAAGGGATCACGACATCGGGGCCAGTAACGGAAGCGTCAGCCTGTCGTAGATCGTTCTGAAAGCCATCGCGGCGACACCGGTGAAGACGGCGATGCCGAACACGGAAGCCATCGCCTGAAGCGACGCGATGACGCCGACACTGAGTGATGGAGCCGTGGCTGCCTCCACCTCAAACAGAGTTGCGCAGAGAAAACCGACCGACAGCGGTGGCAGCGCGGCCAGCACGCAGGTGGCCATCAATCGCCAGACGTTCCCGCTCATCAGAAACCAGGAAGCGCGCAGGGTTACGCCCGCTCCAATAGCGAGACTTGGAAAAACCAATATAAAGCGGCCGTAGAAAAAGAGGTGGAAAGCGATCGTCAGAGCGACGACCGGCAGGACCACGGCCAGAACCAAGACATCATGGCTCGGACCGGTTTCTATCATTAACTGTGCCCCCATGCCTATGGAGACCCAGAAGAGCACTGCCAATCCCGTCAACACCAGGAGGAGAACGACGGAATAGAGCAGGTACAGGGCAAAACAGCGCAGAACGGGCGGGCGATGCCCGTCGGCGGGCAGAAGCCGGCGGCGGTACCAACTGAAAGACAGCAGGAGAAAGGCAAGAGTATCGGCGAACATGGCGGCCACCGACCCGCCATCCGTTCCCTCGGTCAGATCGACATAGCTCGCATAGGCGAGCAGCAGGAAAGGAACGAGCGCCGCCTTCAGAAACGCCGGCAAGTCGTCGAACAGGACGGCCCAGGCTTGACGCACCGTGCCCCAGACCGGCAATCGCAAGGGCACAGGCTCTGGAGGCTGCTCGTAGGACCAGACCGGCAAACCACCGCTGTCAGTCATCCGATCAGCTCTCGTTGCCCAACTCTTCTACAATGCGGTCTGCCGCTGCGGCCGGATCGGACGCAGCGGTGATCGGCCGGCCGACCACCAGAACGTCGGCGCCGGCCGCCAGAGCTTCGGCCGGAGTCATCACGCGCTTCTGATCGCCGACAGCAGCCCAGGTCGGGCGGATCCCCGGTACGACCAGCTTGAAGTCCGGACCGCAGGCCTTGCGGAGCGCCACGATTTCGCGCGGGCTGCAGACCACGCCGTCGAGACCGCAGTTCTGCGCCAGGCGTGCCAGGCGCAGCACCTGATCGCTTGCGGGGCCTGTCTGCCCGACCTCGGACAGGTCGGCATCGTCCAGGCTGGTCAGCACGGTCACGCCGATCAGCCAGGGCCGTTCGTGACCCAGATCCTCCGACGCCTCGCGCGCCGCCTCGGCGGCCGCGATCATCATGGCCCTGCCGCCGCTGGCATGAACGTTGAGGATCGTGGGGCGCAGATGGCAGGCGGAGCGTACAGCGCCCGCCACCGTGTTCGGGATGTCGTGGAACTTGAAATCGAGGAACAGGGGCTCGCCGCCGGCCGCCGCCCGGATGCCGTCCGGCCCCTGGGCCGTGAAGAACTCCTTGCCGAACTTAAGGCCGCCGACCCGCCCGCGCAGCGCCTCTGCCAGCATCTGCGCCCGGCCGAGATCCTGGGTATCGATCCCGACGTAGAGTTTTTCGCGTGCGTCCCTGCCTGTCATGCCGGCCGTGATAGCAGAGCCGCCGCCGCCGGTCACCTACAATCAAGAGCTGCATTTATGGTGCCGCTCGCCTGCTCGGACAGCTCCTCAGAACTGCTCCAGCAGACGCTCGATGTAGTCGAGCTCGTGGGGCGGGCGGAAATTCTCGCCCGAGCGCCGGCGCAGCTCCTGCAGGATCTCGCGGGCCCGCTGCAGTTCCATCTCGTCGGGGATCGCCACGTCCTCGCGATTCATCTGGCCCGCCTCGCCCTGGCCGCGGCCGAGCGGATCGCGGCTCTGGCCCGGATCGACACCGGTCTGCGTGCCCTCCTGCCCGCGCCCGCCGCCAAGCTGCTGGGCAAGCTGCTCCAGCATCGTCTCCATGCCCTGCTGCAGCTGGTCGACCGCGTCGGCCTGCGGCCCGATGGCCTCGCCCGGCGATCCGTTCTGAAGCGCCTCGCGGGCCTGGCGCATCGCCTGTTCCGCCTGGCCGAGCGGCTGCGGGATATCGCCCATCATCTCGCCGAACTGGCGCATGACCTCGCCCAGCGCACGGCGCAGCGCCTCTTGGGACTGGGCATCGCCGGCGTTGGAGCTGCGCTCGTTCTGACGGCCCTGGCCGTCCCCTTGCTCGCCCATCGGCGCGCGCTGCTCGCGCTCGCCCTGCTGGGACCGCTGGAAGCTGCGGTCGAGCAGCTCCTGCTGGCGCCGGGTCAGCGTTTCCAGATCCTCCATCATGCGCCTGGCCTGCATGGCCTCCGGGTTCATGCGCTGCTGGTAGGGATTGGCCTGAAGGTTCTCCAGCATGCGCTGCAGGTTCTCCAGCATCTCCTGGGCCTGCTCGCGTGCGCCGGACTGCGCCAACTGCCGCATCTGCTCCAGCATCTGCTGGAAGTCCTCGCGCCGCAGGATCTGGGCATCGGGCGGCAGCTCGTCGGCCTCGATCTCGCCGTCGGCGTTGCGCAGTTCGTCCAGGGCCTGTTCGGCCAGCGCCTCCAGGAAACGATCCATCGCCTCCTGCAGTGCCTCGGTCAGGCGCTCGATTTCCTCGTCGGGTGCGCCTTCGGCCAGAGCTTCCTGAAGCTGACGCTGCAGCTCCCGCAGGTCGCGCTCGGCCAGCGAGAGCTCGCCGTCCTCGAGTCGCAGAGCCGTATCCCACAAGAGGTCCTGGACCGAAACGACGGCGTTGTCACCACGGTCGTACATCAGGCGGCGTTCCGCCAGACTGATCGCAAGACCCACTACCGTATCGAAGAAGAAATGCGCCGGCTGATCGGAGAGCTCGCCCAAGCGCGCGATGACGGGGGCCTTGTTGTCAGGCTCCAGGGTCAGCTGCCGGCGCAGCTCCACCAGCTCGCGCGCGACGGGATGATTGAAGATGCGCTGCGGCAGCAGCGTCTGGAAGGCTTCGCTGGTGCCGATCTGATCGATCGCATCGCTCGCGACCAGAGTAATCGTCACCTCGATCCCGGCCCAGGGATGCGGCGAGAGATCGTTGAAGCTGGCGCCCTCGACGCTTTCGGGCTGCGCCGTCGGCAGGGTCAATTCCAGCTCCAACGGCTCGGCTTCGGGGGCATCGACGCGCCGGATCACCGCTTTCAGATCGCTCAGGCCATAGTCGTCGCTCGCCAGGTATTCCAGCGCCAGGGCACCCCGCTGGGTCGCGCTCGGCGGTGCCGTGTACTCCACGGACGGCGGCGTATCCGGCGTGACCTGTATCGGCCACTGCATGAGCGGCAGCTCGTCCTGCTCCAGCGTCAGGGTGCGGCCTTGTTCGACAACCACCTCCGCCTTCCAGGTGGCTTCGCCGGCCTGCTCGAAGGCGTGCCCGGTGCCGTCGACGCGCAACAGCGGTTCGCCCCGCCCTCCCTGAACCTGGGCCAGGACCGTGGAGCCAGCCGGCAGGATAACGCCATCCACCTGATCCCGCGCCGTATCGAGCAGACGCGGCGGGACACCGGTGTAGCCCGGAGGATCGATCCAGATGTCGTAGGACGCAGGCGGCGGCGGCTCGGCGGCGGCGAAGCGCGGCGTCACGGCATCGCCCAGGCGGGCCGCCCAATCGCTGCCCGCAACCACAAAGCCGATCACCAGCAGCAAACCGAGCGCCGCCCGCAGGCCGTAACCGTCGACCCTCGCCCAGCTCGCGCGCGGCGCGGTGAGGCGCAGCCGCGCGATCTGTGCGGCCAGCCGTCGGCGATGCGCGTCCCAAAGCGCTCTCGCTTCGGGATCGTCGCCCGTGGCCAGCGC
>JANQPZ010000363.1 GCA_028285215.1 Rhodovibrionaceae bacterium
GATGTGCGCCGCGAGAATGCGGTCGCTGCGCTTGTCGGCCAGGATCTTGACGAAGCCGTCCGTGGCTCCGGCCGCGCGTGCCCTGCCGTTGGCCGTGAAGGGGAACTTGCCGGTCCGGTAGTCGACACCCTGCGCCTTCAGCTCCTCTTCGGTCGGACCGACGCTGGCCACCTCCGGCCAGGTGTAGACGATGCCCGGCACGGTATCGTAGTTCACATGGCCAGGCAGTCCGGCCAGGCTCTCCGCGACGGCGACGCCCTCCTCCTCCGCCTTGTGGGCCAGCATCGGGCCGGCGATTGCGTCCCCGATGGCATAGACGCCTTCCGCCGAAGTGCGGTAGCGACCGTCGGTCGCAATGCGGCCGCGCTCGTCCGTTTCGACGCCCGCAGCTTCCAGGCCCAACCCGTCGGTAAAGGGTTTGCGGCCGATCGCCACCAGGACCACGTCGGCCTTCAGCTCCTCGGTTTCGCCGCCCTTTGCCGGTTCCAGGGTCAGGGTAACGCCCTGTTTTCCCGTCTTGGCTCCGGTGACCTTGGTGCCGAGTTTGAAGGTCATGCCCTGCTTGCCGAGGATGCGCTGAAACTGTTTGCCGATCTCGCCGTCCATGGTCGGGACGATGCGGTCGAGGAACTCGACCACCGTCACCTTGGCGCCAAGGCGTAACCAGACCGAGCCCATCTCCAGCCCGATGTAGCCGCCGCCGACCACAACGAGATGCTTCGGCACCTTGGCGAGATCCAAGGCGCCGGTCGAGCTGACGATCTGCTTCTCGTCCACCGTCAGGCCCGGGAGGTCGACATGGGTCGATCCGCTGGCAAGCACGATATGCTTGGCCGTATAGGTCTTGGCGTCCTTCTGGCCCTTTACTTCGACCTGGCCGGCGCCCTTCAGGCTGCCATGTCCCTTGAGCCAATCGACCTTGTTCTTCTTGAAGAGAAACTCGACCCCCTTCACGTTGGCCTCGACCACCCTGTCCTTGTGACCGAGCATCGCCGGCAGATTCAGCTTCACCCGGCCGACCTCGACGCCGAAGTCGGCAAGGGCGTGGTTGGCCTCCTCGAACTTTTCGCTCGCCTGCAGCAAGGCTTTCGAGGGGATGCAGCCGACGTTCAGACAGGTTCCCCCCAGCGTCGCGCGGGACTCCACGCAGGCCGTTTTCAGCCCCAGCTGCGCGGCCCGGATGGCGCAGACGTAACCGCCCGGCCCCGCGCCGATAACGATGACGTCGTAGTCGAAGGAGCCGGCCTTGTCGCTCATTGGAGATCCTTTGTGGACAGCGAAGATAAGCGGTCGGTCGGCCTGGGACGTGGCCTTTCCGCTCCCGCAGCGCACCATGCCGCAAAGGCGATGCAGCGGCAAGGCAACGCGGTTTCTCCGAGGCTCCGCGGAGCTAAAGAGGACGAATCAGCGCGTGTTTCTTGCGGCCCGCGGAGATCTTGACGACGCCTTCCGGAAGCAAGCGATCGGGACCGATCAAGGCCGTTTCGTCTTCCACCTTCTCGTCATTCACGCGGGCTCCGCCGCCTTTGATCAAGCGCCTGGCTTCGCCGTTACTGCTGCAGAGCCCCGCTTCGGCCAGCAGAAGATAGAGCGGTACGCCGGCTTCCAGGCGCTCCGCTGCCACCTCCAGGGTCGGCAGCTGTGCATCCACGACGCCTTCCTCGAAGGTGCGGCGGGCAGTATCCGCGGCTTCTGCGGCCGCCGCTTCGCCCCGGCAGAGCTTGGTCGCCTCGAAGGCCAACACCTTCTTGGCCTCGTTCAGCTCGCGGCCTTCCAGCGCGTCCAGACGCGCGATCTCGCCCAGCGGCAAGTCGGTGAAGAGTTTCAGGAAGCGCCCGACGTCGGCATCGTCGCTGTTGCGCCAATACTGATAGTAGTCGTAGTGGCTGAGCCTCTTGGGGGAGAGCCAGACCGCGCCGGCGGCCGTCTTGCCCATCTTCTGGCCGGACGCCGTGGTGATCAGCGGCGTGGTCAGCCCGAACAGTTCGGTGCCGTCGACCCGCCGCCCGAGTTCCATGCCGTTGACGATGTTACCCCATTGATCGGAGCCGCCCATCTGCAGCCGGCACCCGTGGCGGCGCGACAACTCCAGAAAATCGTAAGCCTGAAGGATCATGTAGTTGAATTCGAGGAAGGTCAGCGGCTGCTCGCGCTCCAGCCGCAGCCGCACGGAATCGAAGGTCAGCATCCGGTTGACGGTGAAGTGGCGGCCGACGTCGCGCAGCAGGGGGATGTAGCGCAGTTCGTCGAGCCAGTCGGCGTTGTTGACCTGGATCGCGCGATCCGCAGCGAAGTCGACGAAGTGTTCGAAGCTGCTTCGAATCTCGGCAATGTTGTCTGCGATCTGTTCATCGCCGAGCAGCTGGCGTGTCTCGTCCTTGCCGGAGGGGTCCCCCACCTTCGTGGTGCCGCCGCCCATCAGCACGATAGGGCGACCGCCGCAGAGCTGCAGTCGCCGCAGCATCATGATCGAGACCAGGTGGCCCACATGCAGCGAATCCGCGGTCGCATCGTAGCCGACGTAAGCCGTCAGGCCGCCCGCTGCGGCGAGCGCGTCGAGCCCGTCCAGGTCGGTGCACTGGTGGATATAGCCGCGTGCCTGCAGGGTCTGCAGGAACTCGGAACGAAGTGTCGTCATCAGCCTGAGGATCGTTGGTGAGCGCGGTTCTGAAACCCCGTTGCCAGGGGCGGGCTCGCTTAGCACACTCCCTGACCGGTCTCAACGTCAGCTCAACGAAGTGGAACTTTCAGGATATGCCCTTCGCCGTCGGTTTGATGAGCGGCACCTCTCTCGACGGCATCGATGCGGCCTTGATCGAGAGCGACGGCAGAGCCGAGGTCCGTGCGGTGGCCTTCATCAGCCGACCCTACGACTCCCGGTTCCGCGCGCGCTTGCGTGCCTTGCTCGGCGCGCGTGCCGCCGAACCGGACCTGGCGGGTGAGATCGCCGCGGTCGAGCGCGAACTGACCGAACGCCACGCGGTTGCCGTCGAGACTCTCCTCGCGACGGCCGGACTCGCAGCGGGCGACATCGCCGTGGCGGGCTTTCATGGCCAGACCCTCCTGCATGCGCCCGAGGTTCGGCGCACCTGGCAGATCGGGGATGGGGCACTGCTGGCGCGACGGCTTGGCGTGCCGGTGGTCAACGACTTTCGAAGTGCCGATGTCGCCGCTGGCGGCCAAGGCGCGCCTTTCGCACCCCTGTTCCATCAGGCCCTGATCGCCTCGGCCTTGCCGGACGACGGCGAGAGACCGGTCGCGGTGCTGAATCTTGGCGGTGTGGGGAACGTGACCTGGATCGGGCCGGACGGCCAGCCGCCGGTCGCCTTCGACACCGGCCCGGGCAACGCGCTGCTCGACGACTGGTGTGCGGCCCAGGCCGGTTTGGCCTGCGATCTCGACGGAGCTCTGGCGCTCGCCGGGACGATCGACGAGGCTGCCCTGGATCGGCTTCTGGACAATCCCTTCTTTGCCAGGCCGGCTCCGAAGTCGCTCGATCGCGATGCCTTCGATCCGGCCCCTGTGGCGGGCCTCTCGACGAGCAACGGGGCTGCGACCTTGACGGAGTTCACGGCGGCCAGCGTGGCGGCGGCTCTGGCGCATCTGCCTTCGCCGCCCCGCCGTTGGCTGGTCACAGGCGGCGGACGCAAGAACGCCGCACTGATGCGGGCGCTGCGCGCCTGGCTGGATGCGCCGGTTGAAAGCCTGGAGGCCGTGGGATGGGACGGCGACGCGCTGGAAGCTCAGGCTTTCGCGTATCTGGCGCTGCGCAGCCGGGCCGATTTGCCCTTGTCGCTTCCGACGACGACGGGCGTTCCTGGACCCACATCTGGCGGTCGATTGCATCTGCCCTAGCTTTCCGACAATGTTTGGTACAGTTCCGCTCGTCTCAGCTGTATGTCCGTGTTCCCCCAGAGGAGCGTAAAGGCAGACGATGGCCGAAAACAGCGCGCATGCCTTCACGGTGGCCGACGACATCGCCGGTGACAGCTATCGGGAAGTCGATCGGGTCGAAGACATTGGCCATCCCCTCCTTGCGGACGTCTTCACCTACTGGCGCACTCTGGCTGCGGGGCGCTCCATGCCGCTGGCACGCGACGTCGATCCGATCGACATTCCGCGGCAAGCGTTGGGCTACGTCTTTCTGCTCGACGTCGAGCGCCACGAGGCAGGCTTTCGCTTCAGGGTACGCTTGGCGGGGAGTCAGGCCGTCGAGCAGGCCGGCTTCGATCCGACCGGTCGCTATGGCGAGGACGTCCCGGGCTCGGAGCCGGTGGCAGCCCGTCTAACCCGCGCCGTCGAGAGCAGGCGGGCCTATGTCGCCGATGTCCCGCTGACTTGGTCCAGCAGAAACTACAAGCGCTATCTCACCCTGGTTTGCCCGCTCGCCGCGGGCGACGTGCCAGAGGGCACGGTGCCGGAGGTCGTCCGCTTGCTGGCGGTCGTTCTGTTTCACTGACGGCAGGTAAGCGTAGCGATCAACTGGCTTTTTTGCCGGCCTGCTGCGTATCGGTATGGCGGTCCAGATAGTCGTGTACTTTGGCTGAAAGCTGGTCGAGCTGGGTGGCGAAGAAATGGTTCGCGCCGTCGATCAAGCCGTACTCGATCTCGATATCCCGCTGATTCTGAAGCTTGTCGATCAGCTTCTTGACCGCGCCTTCCGGCACGATCTCGTCGGCATTGCCCTGCACCACCAAACCCGAGGAGGGGCAGGGTGCCAGGAATGAGAAGTCGTAGAGATTGGCAGGCGGTGCGACGGAGATGAAGCCGCTGATCTCGGGCCGGCGCATCAGAAGCTGCATGCCAATCCAGGCGCCGAAGGAGAAACCGGCGATCCAGCAGGACCGGGCGTTCTCGTTGTAGCTCTGCAGCCAGTCGAGTGCACTGGCCGCATCCGACAACTCGCCCTCGCCCCGATCGAACACGCCCTGGCTGCGCCCGACGCCGCGGAAGTTGAAGCGTAGAACCGAGAAGCCGCGCTGAGCGAACACCTGATAGAGGCCATAGACGACCTTGTTGTTCATCGTGCCGCCGTGCTGAGGATGAGGGTGCAGCAGCAGCGCGATCGGCGCTGTCGCGCCTTTGCCGTGCTGGTAGCGCCCCTCGAGGCGGCCTTCCGGACCGTTGAAAATCACTTCGGGCATGCTTGAACTTTCCTGACTCCTCTGGAGCGTCCTGCGTTCGGGAGAACACGGATTGCCGGTTTTGAACGGCCTATTCGATCACCTTCCCTACGGTCAGGCTGCGCATTCGAACGCAGCGAAGCTGATCCAGCGCGACCCTCTTGCCCAGGGAATGGGCGGCCGGGCGCGCCATCTTTTCGTGTGGGTCACCTCTGTGATGCCCCGGCAGGACAGCTCCCAAGGGCGCGAATAGTTGACCGCAGAACTCGGAAAACCATATCATGGCAACCGACACCTTCTGCGGACCTGGGCGGTCGTTTATCGCCAGGATGCGAAGGCCGCGGACCATACCGGCGGGTAGGCCTATGTTCAAGACACTCCGCGAGGACATCGACGCCACCATGGCACGGGATCCGGCCGCCCGGTCGCGGCTGGAAGTGGCACTTTGTTATCCCGGTTTCCAGGCTTTGCTGATCTACCGGCTTGCCAGTGCCCTCTGGCGCCGCGGCTTCCACTTGCTCGGCCGTTGGATCTCGCAGGTTGGCCGGACGCTCACTGGTATCGAGATTCACCCGGGTGCCACCATTGGCCGGCGCCTGTTTATCGACCATGGAATGGGCGTTGTGATCGGCGAAACCGCTGAGATCGGCGACGACGTCACCTTGTATCACGACGTGACGCTTGGCGGGGTCGCCCCCTCGATCGACAGCGATCGGCAGCGCGATCGAAAGCGTCACCCCACCTTGCTGGACGGCGTTATCGTGGGGTCCGGCGCGCAGGTGTTGGGACCGATTACCGTTTCGCGCTGCGCGCGGGTCGGCGCCAATGCGGTCGTTACGAAGGATGTGGCAGAGGGTGTCACCGTCGTGGGCGTGCCGGCACGGGCCGTCGGCGCGCAGGAGGCCGTGCGCGCGGAGGCGGATGCGCGTTTCCTCGCCTATGGAACACCGACCGGCGATATACCCGACCCGGTAGCTCGGGCTCTCGACGGTCTGTTGAGCGAAGTGCACGCGTTGCGCGCGCAGGTGCGCGATCTGGAAGGCAGGCTCGGCGACACCGGCGGCACGGCATCAAAATCCGAGCCCAACGGCGAGGGCGCCGTGCGCAGCGACAACAAGAAGCCCTGCTGAGACGGGTCCTTGCGGACGGATCGGCGAAGCGCCACTGGAGAGATGAGAGGTCAGGACTTATGAAGCTTTCGACCAAAGGCCGTTATGCCGTCATGGCGATGTGCGATCTGACTGCCAATGGCAGGGGCCGCCCGGTCTCGCTGGCGGATATCGCCGAACGCCAAGAGATCTCCTTGTCGTATCTGGAGCAGCTGTTTGCGAAGCTGCGCCGCGGTGGTCTGGTGAAGTCCGTTCGAGGTCCCGGCGGCGGCTATCTGCTGGCACGCGAGGCCGAGGCGACTCGGATCGCCGACATCATCCTGGCGGTGGACGAGCCGATTCGCGCCACGCGCTGTATGCCGGGTCAACCCTTCGGTTGCCGTTCCAACCAGACCCGTTGCATGACCCACGACCTCTGGGAGGAACTGGGCAACCAGATCTATCTCTATCTGTCCTCGGTCAGCGTGGCCGATGTGGTTGGGCGCCGGGTCTTGGGTACCAGCGGTTTGATCCAGCCGGAGGGCGACTACCAGCCGCCGATCGCCGCCCAGTAGTCCTGCGGTCAGGAGTGCCATGACCCAGCCGGTCTATCTCGACTACAACGCAACGGCGCCGCTTCGGCCCGAGGCCCTGGATGCGATGACCGCGGCTCTGTCGACCGTCGGAAACGCCTCCTCTCTGCACGGCTTCGGCCGTCAGGCGCGCCGAACGGTCGAGGACGCCCGCGAGCGGGTGGCCGCGCTGGTGGGTGCGCGACCGGCGCAGGTTGTCTTTACCGCAGGCGGGACCGAGGCGAACAATCAGGCGCTGCGGGCCTGCGGCCGCACACGCGTTCTGATCTCGGCCGGCGAACACGACTCCGTTCTTCAGGCTGTTCCGCAGGCCTTGCGGATTCCCTTGCGCCGCGACGGCTTGGTCAGTTTGGCCAAGCTTGCGAGCCTGCTTGCCGAAGAGCCCGCCCCGGCCCTTGTCTCGCTGCAGTTGGCGAACAACGAGACCGGTGTGATGCAACCCGTTGCCGAGGCGGCGGCGCTGGCCCGCGAATTCGGCGCACTGGTACACTGCGACGCGGTGCAGGCTGCCGGCAAAATCCCGGTGGACTTCGCGTTGCTGGGTATCGACCTGATGACTCTGTCGGCGCACAAGCTCGGTGGGCCGCAGGGGATCGGTGCCTTGGTGGTTGCCGATGACGTGGAGCTGCGGCCGCTGCTGCGGGGCGGCGGCCAGGAACGCGGTCGGCGGGCCGGGACGGAGAACGTCGCCGCGATTGCGGGCTTCGGCGCGGCGGCTGTGGCGGCGCGGCAGGGACTGGGCCGACTGCAGGTGTGGCGGGATGCCTTCGAGGCGGAGCTTACGGCCCTGGGGCCCGCGGTTACGATCTTCGGTGCGGCCGCGCAGCGCCTGCCGAACACGACCTGTGTCGCCCTGCCGGGCCTCGCGGCCGAAAGCCAGTTGATGGCGCTGGATCTGGCGGGTGTGGCGGTTTCCTCGGGCTCTGCCTGCTCTTCCGGCAAGGTGGCGCCTTCGCATGTTCTGGCGGCCATGGGGGCGACAGCGGCCGAGGCTCAGGCGGCCCTTCGGATCTCGACGGGTTGGGCGAGCGGCCAGGACGACTACACCCGTTTCCTCGAAGTCTGGCGGCCTTTGGCTCAGAAGGCGATGCAGGCCCTGCGACCGGCCGAAGGCGCCGTGACGGCATGACGGGTCCCGGGCGGAACAGTGGCCCGAAGGGCATCTACCTGGACTATCAGGCGACCACCCCGACCGACCCTCGGGTGCTTGAGGTCATGCTGCCCTGGTTCACCGAGCGGTTCGGCAACCCCCACAGCGATGCTCATGCTTACGGCTGGGATGCCGAGGAGGCGGTCGAGCGCGCCCGGGGCGACGTGGCGACCAGTCTGAACGCCGATCCGCGGGAGATCGTGTTCACGTCCGGTGCGACGGAATCGAACAATCTTGCGATCAAGGGCGCGGCACGATTTCGCCGTCGGCATGAGGGTCGCGATCGCGTGGTGACCTTTCAGAGCGAGCATAAATGCGTTCTGGAATCCGTGCGAGGGCTGGAACGGGATGGCTTCGAGGTTGCTGTCCTGCCGGTTCGGGGTGACGGCCTGGTCGAACTGCAGGCTCTGCGGGATGCCCTCGACGAGCGCACCGGCCTGGTCTCGGTCATGGCGGTCAATAACGAGATCGGCGTGATCCAGCCCTTGTCGGGAATCGCGGAGGCCGTCCACGCGGTCGGCGCCTGGCTGCATGTCGATGCCGCTCAGGCTCTCGGCAGGATCCCGCTCGACGTCCGCGTGGCGGGCATCGACCTGCTGAGCCTGTCCGGCCACAAGCTCTACGGCCCGAAAGGGGTCGGTGCTCTTTACGTGCGTCGCCGGCCGCGCGTCCGTCTGGAGCCTCTGTTCGACGGCGGGGGTCAGGAACGCGGCCTGCGCAGCGGTACGCTGCCGACGCCGCTTTGCGTCGGCCTGGGCGAGGCCTGCCGGATCGCAGTGACCGAACTGCCACGGGAAGACGAACGCCTCGCCGGTTTGCGCGATGCCTTCCTGGCGGCGCTCCAGGCGCGGTTGGGACCCGTTCAGATCAACGGCAGTCTGCAGGCCCGCGTTTCCGGCAATCTCAACCTCTGCTTTCCCGGCGCGCCGGCCGACAAGGTCATGGCGGCCGCGCGCGGTGTTGCGGTCTCCACCGGCAGCGCCTGCAGTTCGGCTACGGTCGAGCCCTCCTACGTGCTGCGTGCCTTGGGCATGAGCGATGAGGCGGCGGCTTGCTCTCTGCGCATCGGCTTCGGCCGCATGACGACGCTCGAGGAGGTTGCGCGGGCCGCCGACCTGCTGGCTTCCGCCGTCGTCACCGTACGCGCCGGTGCCGCTGCCGCGGAGTAGATCGGCGGAGCCGTCTGGCAAAAGCCGCTGTCATTCGCTACATCCTGCGCGCAAATCCGAAGTGACGAAGAAGAGACTCGGGAATCCTAGATGCCGAAGATGACGTTCATCGAACGTGACGGTCGCCCCAAAACCGTGGAGGCGCCGTCCGGACTGTCCGTATTGGAAATCGCTCACCGGAACGATATCGACATCGAAGGCGCTTGCGAGGGTTCGCTGGCCTGCTCGACCTGTCACGTGGTGATCGACGACGCCTGGTACGACCGGTTGGACGAAGCCAGCGAGGACGAAGAGGACATGCTCGACTTGGCTTTCGGGCTGACGAAGACATCCCGGCTCGGCTGCCAGATCATCCTGACCGAGGAGCTCGACGGCCTCACGGTCAAGCTGCCGGGCGAGACCCGCAACATGCTGCTGGAATAGGGCTGACACCAATGTCCGGCCCCCTTTCCGTCTACCAGGCGCTCAAGGCCGGCGCGGCCGACTCGTGGGACGGCTACGTTGCGCATCCCTTCGTTCGCCAGCTGGCGTCGGGGGCGCTGCCGGAGGCCTGCTTCCGCCACTATCTCGGCCAGGACTACCTCTTTCTGCTGCACTACAGTCGCGCCTGGGCCTTGGCGGTTGTGAAGTCGCAGGAGATCGCGGACTTGCGCCAGGCGGCAGCAACGGTGGACCTGCTGCTCAACCACGAGCTGGCGCTGCATGTGAAGTACTGCGAAGGTTGGGGCTTGAGCGAAGCGGATCTCGTCCGCTTGCCCGAGGCCGATGCCAACCGGCTCTACACCCGCTTCGTGATGGATGCTGGACTGAGCGGCGATCTGCTGGACCTGCTGGTTGCCTTGATCCCTTGCAGTCTGGGCTACGCGGAGATCGGCCGCCGTCTCGCCGACGATCCGACGACGCGGTTGGACGGCAATCCCTATCGTGACTGGATCGAACTCTACGCAGGGCGCGAGTTTCAGGAGGGGGCCGCGCTCTGCGTAGAGTTCGATCCAGTCACGATAGGGATTCCCGTCCAACCGCCTCGTC
>JANQPZ010000364.1 GCA_028285215.1 Rhodovibrionaceae bacterium
CACGAGGCGATGCGCGCGACGCAGCCGGTCGCGCGCGGCGGGCGGCGTGACTCCCTCCATCGACCGCAGGTCGCCACCGGCGCAGAAGGTCTGTTCGGCGCCGGTAATTACGATGGCGCGGACTTCGGGATCGTCCATCGCCGCCGCCAACTGGTCGTGCAGCAGCTCGCGCAAGGGCAGCGACAGGGCGTTGCGCCGCTGCGGTTCGTTGAGGGTCAGCAGGCAGATGGCGCCGCGCCGCTCGCTGAGCAGCGACTGAGCGGGGACGTTTGGGGTGGCAGCGGTGTCAGGCATGACCTCTCCTGTTTTCCGGCTCCGTTTGCTGGCGGCAGGATGCTGGGCGACGTGGCCGCTCAGCGACCCAGGGCCTGTTCGGCCTCGCGGATCATGCCGCGCGCGATTACGATTTGCTGGATCTGTGTCGTGCCCTCGTAGATGCGGAACAGTCGCGCGTCGCGGTACAAGCGCTCGACCGCGTAGTCCGCCATGTAGCCGGCGCCGCCATGGATCTGCACCGCGCGGTCGGCGACCCGGCCGACCATTTCGCTGGCGTAGAGCTTGCAGCAGGAGGCCAGAAGCGGCACGCGCTCTCCGGCATCGAAACGCCGCGCGGCGTCCAGGGTCATGCAGCGCGCGGCGTAGAGCTCGGCTTTCGAGTCCGCAAGCATCGCCTGAATCAGTTGGAACTGGGCGATGGCCTCGCCGAACTGCTGGCGTTCCATGGCGTAGGAGAGCGCTTCGTCGAGCAGACGCTGCGCCGCTCCGACACAGACCGCGGAGAGGTGGATGCGGCCGCGGTCCAGCACCTTCATCGCGGTCTTGAAGCCCTGGCCCCGCTTGGCCGGACCGCCGATGATCGCACTGGCCGGTACGCGCACCCCGTCGAAGATCACGTCGGCGGTGTGGGCGCCGCGCTGTCCCATCTTCTTGTCCCAGGCACCGACCGTGATGCCCGGCGTGTCCGCCTCGATCAGGAAGGCCGAGATACCGCCGGCACCGGGCACCTCGGGTTCGCTGCGTGCCATCACGGTGAAGAGTCCGGCTTCCGGCGCGTTGGTGATGTAGCGCTTGGTGCCGGAGATCACGAAGTCGTCGCCGTCCTGCTGCGCCCGCGCGGACAGAGAGGCCGCGTCGGACCCGGAGTCCGGCTCCGTAAGGCAGAAGGAGGCGATCAGTTCGCCGCTGGCGATACGGGGCAGGTAGTGCTGGCGCTGCTCCTCCGTGCCGTCGATCACGATACCCTGAGAGCCGATCCCGTTGTTGGTGCCGAGCATCGAGCGGAAGGCGACCGAGGCGCGGCAGAGTTCGAACAGAATCTCCACCTCCGCCTCCAGGGGCAGGCCCAGGCCGCCGTAGGCCGCCGGAACGGAGATGCCGAACAGTCCAAGCTCGCGCAGCAGCTTGCCGATCTCCTCCGGAATGCGGTCGCTGGCGGCAACCTCCTCCTCGGCCGGGATCAGCCGCTCGTCGACGACGCGGCGTATCGTATCGGTCAGCTCGCGCGTCAGATCCGCGTCGACTTGACCTTCCTGCAACTGCATTCGCCTGCCACTCCTTCATGCGATTGACGCGGAAGCTTACGAGACTGAGGGGTATCATTCAACTTTGCAAAATAGCGTTCTGCATTGCAGAATAGATCATGTTTCGACTGGCGAAACGCCGTGCGAAGATGACAAGCTGTCGCTTTGATCGCGTTCGTTCTCAGAGTCTCGGAGGCAACAGCTCCGATTGGGCCGGGCGCGTCGCCGGAACGCTTGGAGCAGTCAGCCATGAGCACCCGCCGCAACTGGCAGTCGGATCAGGCCTTCGAGCGTGGGGCAGAGGACGACGAGGATGAACCCAAGGATCGGCAGTTCATCACGGCGCTGGCCCGCGGGTTCGAGGTGCTGCGTGCCTTCGATGCCGGCGACCCGCTGCTGGGCAATCAGGAGATCGCCGCGCGCACCGGCCTGCCGAAGCCCACGGTCTCGCGCATCACCTACACGCTGACCCGGCTGGGGTACCTCAAGTACGTGCCGAAGTTGGAGCGCTATCGCCTCGGCTCCGGCGTGCTGGCGATCAACCAGGCCTATCTGAGCAGCCTGGTGATCCGCGACATTGCGCGGCCGCACATGCTGGAGCTCGCCACGGTCTCGCGCGGGACGGTTGCCTTGGGCGACCGCGACCGGCTCAGCATGGTCTACATCGAACTGCAGCGCGCCGTCAGCCAGGTGATCCTGCATCAGGACATCGGCAGCCGCCTGCCCCTGGCCCGCAGCGCCATGGGCTGGGCCTGGCTGGCGCAGGCGCCGGAGACGGTTCGGCGGCCTGTCTTGGACGCGGTCAAGCGCGCCGAAGGCAAGGACTGGTCCACGGTGAAGAAACAGATCGCCCAGGCCGAGAAGGAGATGGCCGAGACCGGATTCTGCCTGGGCATCGGCAGTTGGATGCCGGATATCAACGGTGCCGGCACGGCCTTTCTGGCCCCTGACGGGCAGACGGTCTTCGCCTTCAACCTCGGCGGCCCGTCCTTTGTGTTGACGGAGGCGCGGTTGCGCGAGGAGCTCGCCCCCCGCCTCGTAGGGATGCGCCGCGCGATCGAGGCCGACTATCTGCGCCAGGGACTGCGCTGAGCGTTCTTGACCCCGTTTCACGACAGTTGGCGTTTGGGAGAGGCTTGAAAGGCCCCGTCGCTTTCGTGCACCCTGGTTTTGCATGGTAAAACGAGGTTTCGCATGAAGCGCGTCGCGGTGATCGGCGTCGGGCAGACCGTCTATGGTCTGGAGCCCGAGCGCAGTCTGAAGTCCCTCTTCGCCGAGGCTGCTCACGCGGCCTTCGCCGATGTCGAAGAGGGACTGGACCCGCGCGAGGTCGACGAAGCCTTTATCGGCAGCCTCTCCACCGGAGGCTCCCAGCTCGGCAACTTCGCGCCCTTGATGCTGGAGAACGCAGGCATGGTCGGTGTGCCCGGCCGCCATGTGGAGAATGCCTGCGCCTCCTCTGGCTTCGCCTTGCGCGACGCCATGCGAGCCGTGGCCTCGGGCGCGGCGCGGATCGCCGTTGCCGGCGGGATCGAGAAGATGTCGGATCTGCCGCGCGAGCGGAATCGCGCCTGGCTCGGCGTCTCCGGCGACGTCGAGTGGGAGCGGCTGGCCGGGACGAACTTTCCCGGCATCTACGCGATGATGGCGCGCCGCCATATGCACGAGTTCGGTACGACCAAGGCCCAGATCACCGGCGTCGCCGTCAAGAACCGCAACAACGCGGTGGCCAATCCCAAGGCCCAGACGCGCAAGCCGATCACGCTCGACAAGGCATTGGCCGCCCCCAACCTGGCAGCGCCGTTCTGCCTGGCCGATGCCTGCGGCATCACCGACGGTGCCTCCCTGGCGATCCTCTGCGATTGGGAGATTGCGCGCGACTTCACCGACAGCCCGGTCGAGCTGGTCGGCAGCGGCGGCGGCGGCGACTACGTTGCGATCCACGACCGCCCCAGCGTGACACGCTTGCCGGCGACCCGGCGCGCCGCGCAGCAGGCCTACGATCAAGCCGGTATCGGTCCGGAGGCGATCGATCTGGCGGAAGTGCATGACTGCTTCACCATCGCCGAGATCCTGGCCTATGCCGATCTGGGTTTCTGCAGCGAGGGCGAGGCCGGGCACTGGATCGAGGAGGGGGTGACGGCCCGCGACGGACGTCTGCCGGTCAACGGCTCCGGCGGCTTGATCGGCAAGGGGCATCCGATTGGCGCCACCGGGACCGGCCAGATCTACGAATTGGTCAATCAGCTGCGGGGGACGGCTGTCGAACCGGAGCGGCAGATCGCCGATGCGCGCTACGGTCTGGCCCACAACGTCGGCGGCTCCGGCGGCAGCGTCGCCGTGCATATCCTCAAAGCAGCGGAGTAGGGGACGGCATGGCAGAGACACGCATCGGACTCCTGGCCTACGCGCCGGCGCTCCCGAGTCTGAGATTGCCGGCCACGGCCTACAAAGAGGCCTGGGGCGGGTGCCAGGCCCGCGGCTTGAAGCGCAAGGCCTTTTGCGCCTACGACGAGGACGCCGTGACCCTCGCGGTGGCCGCTGCCCGCGCCCTTTGGGACAAGTTGCCCGAACCGGCCGCCTTCGACGCCCTGTTTCTGGGGGCGACCACCTTGCCCTATGAGGAGAAGCCGGCGGCCGCCTCCGTGCTCAGCGCCTTGACGGACCGGCGCGACCTCCGCGTGGTTGAACTTGGCGGCACGCCTCAGGCGGGGCTTCAGGCGCTGGTTGCCGCCTGGGAGTATTGCGCCGCCAACCCCGGCCGCCGGGCGCTGGCGCTGGCCGCCGATGCGCCGGCCGCACCGCCCGATGCGCCCTACGAGCATGCGCTGGGGGCGGGGGCGGCCGCCTTCCTGGTCGGCCCCGAAGGCGGTGTCGCGACCTTCGATCGTTGCTGCGGAGTCTCTCGCGAAACCTTCGGGCGGCGCTTGCGCCGACGGGGCGAGGCGGCGCTGATCGATCTGGAACTGCGGACCGACGACGTCAGGCCGGTGCTGCGGGACCCCCGTGCGGCTCTCGCAGACTCGCAGTCCTCGGCAGTGAACCGGCTGGCGGTCGGCGGGGAGGGCGCTGCGGCGCAGCGAGCGG
>JANQPZ010000366.1 GCA_028285215.1 Rhodovibrionaceae bacterium
GCGCTGCTGTTGGTCGCGGTAGTCCAACATGCGGCGGTGATGGAACAGGCACTGCATCACCACAAACTCGGTCATGCCGGCGGTCAGCCCCGGCTCGACCATGCGCACCAGCGGCAGATGACGCGGAAGCTTCGGGTCGCGGGTCAGATGATCGATGCCGGCACCGATGGACAGGATCGCCTTGAGATTGGGCAGCGAGGCCAGGAAGCCCTCGGGCGGCTGCCAGACCAGCGCATAGTCGATCTCCGCCGGGTCGCCGACATCGGGCCATTTGCGGACCTCCATGTCGGTGAGCGCGGTTTGCAGCGCGGGGATCCAGCTGTCCGGACGATCGATGTCGGATTTGAAGAGGAGAGCCATGGCCTCCGCTTCTACATGCTGACCACGCCGCTTTCCACAGCTTCCAGCTCGAAGGCGGCCTTCATCAGAGCCTGGGTGTAGGCCTCGCGCGGTGCGTCGAAGATCTGCTCGGCGGCGCCCTGCTCGACCACCTTGCCGTCCTTGACCACCAGGACCTCGTCGGCCAGGGCGCGCACCACCTTGAGATCGTGACTGATGAAGAGGTAGGCCAGCTTGTGCTTCTCCTGCAAGTCGCGCAGCAGGTCCACGATCTGGGCCTGCACCGACATGTCGAGCGCACTGGTCGGCTCGTCCAGCACGACGAAACGCGGCTTCAGAACCATGGCGCGGGCGATGGCGATGCGCTGGCGCTGACCGCCGGAGAACTCGTGAGGGTAGCGGTGCCGGGCTGCCGGATCGATCCCGACCTCTTCCAGCGCCGCGACGATGCGCCCTTCGCGGACCTCGCCCGCTTCCTCCGGCTCGTGGATGCGCAGCCCCTCCCCGACGATGTCGCCGATCGACAGGCGCGGCGAGAGCGAGCCGTAGGGGTCCTGGAAGACCACCTGCATTTCCCGGCGCAGCGGCCGCAGCGCCTTGGAGCGCAGATCTTCGATGGCACGCCCCTCGAAGACGATCCGGCCTTGGCTGGAGATCAGCCGGAGCAGCGCCAGCCCCAGCGTCGTCTTGCCCGAGCCGGACTCCCCGACCACGCCCAGCGTATGGCCCTCGCGCACGGTGACGTCGATGCCGTCGACGGCGCGCACGTAGTCGACGGCGCGGCGCAGCACCCCTTTCTTGATCGGGAAGTGCACCTTCACGCCGCTGCCTTGCAGGACCACCGGGGCGTCGGGGGCGGCGCGCAGCGGATTGCCCTTCGGCTCCGCGGCCAGCAGCTTTTGCGTGTAGGCGTGTTGCGGGGTCTCGAAGAGCGCGCGGACCGGTCCTTGCTCGACGATGCGCCCGCCGGTCATGACGCAGACGCGATCCGCAACCTTTCGTACGATGCCCAGGTCGTGGGTGATCAGCAGCACCGCCATGCCGAGTTGTTGCTGCAGCTCCTTCAACAGCTTCAGGATCTGCGCCTGGATGGTGACGTCCAGTGCCGTGGTCGGTTCGTCGGCGATCAGAATGTCGGGGTCGTGGGCCAGCGCCATGGCGATCATCACGCGCTGGCGCTGTCCGCCGGAAAGCTCGTGAGGATAGGCGCTCAACCGCCGCTCGGGTTCGCGGATGCCGACGAGGTGCAGCAGTTCCAGGGTGCGGCTGCGCGCTTGCTCCTTGGTCATCCCCTTGTGCAGGAGCAGCACTTCGCTGACCTGTTTGAGCACGCTGTGCAGCGGATTCAGAGATGTCATGGGCTCCTGGAAGACCATGGAAATCTCGTTGCCGCGGATCTGTCGCAGCCGGCGGTCGCTGGCGCCCATCAGCTCCTCGCCGCGGTACTTGACCGAGCTTCCCTCGGCATGGCTCGCGAGCGGGTAGGGCAGCAGTTGCAGCAGCGACAGCGCCGTCACCGATTTGCCCGAGCCCGATTCGCCGACCAGGGCAAGCGTCTCGCCCTTGTCGAGCGTGAAGGACACACGGTCGACCGCCTTCAACATCCTGCCGGGCGTGCGGAAGGCCGCGCTCAGATCGGCGACCTGCAGCAGCGGTGCCTCCGTCCTCGCTGCTTTGGTCTCCGTTTCGAGCCGGGCTTGGTCCGGGCTCATTCGGCACCTGCCGGCGCTTGCTTGGGCTGAGCCACCGGCGCGCTGTCCTCGGGCGGCGGGGCGCTGCCGGCCCAGAGCTTGCGGGGGTCGAAGGCGTCGCGCACTGCTTCGCCGATGAAGATCAGCAGGCTCAGCAGTATGGCGATGGCGAAGAAGCCGGTCAGGCCCAGCCAGGGCGCGTTGAGGTTGGCCTTGCCTTGGGCCAGAACCTCGCCGAGAGAGGCCGAGCCCGGCGGCAGGCCGATTCCCAGAAAATCCAGTGAGGTCAGGATGGTGACGGAGCCGGCGAGCGCGAAAGGCAGCATGGTCAGGGTCGCCACCATGGCGTTGGGCAGAACGTGGCGGAAGATCACGACGCGGTCCGGCGCCCCGAGGGCGCGGCTGGCGCGGACGTAGTCGAAGTTTCGGGCGCGCAGGAATTCGGCGCGGACCACGCCGACGAAGCCGATCCAGGCGAACAGCAGCAGCACGATCAACAGCCACCAGAAGTTCGGTTCTACCAGGCTGGCCATGATGATCAGGATGTAAAGCTGCGGCATGGAGGACCAGATCTCGATCAAGCGCTGGCCGAAGAGATCGAGTCTGCCGCCATAGAAGCCCTGCAGCGCGCCGATGGTCACGCCGATCAGAGCCGAAACGACGATGACGGCGAAGCCGAACAGCACCGAGATGCGGAAGCCGTAGATGATCCGGGCCACCACGTCCCGGGCCTGGTCGTCGGTGCCGAGCCAATGGGCGGCCGAGGGCGGGGAGGGCGCCGGCTCCGGCAGGTTCCAGGCGACGGTGGTGTGGTCGTAGGGGATCAGCGGCCAGATCATCCAGCCCTTCTCCGACACCAGGGCCTGAACGGCCGGGTCGGTGTAATCGGCTTCGGTCGGCATCACGCCCCCGAAGGCGGTCTCGGGATAGCGCTCGAACACGGGCGTGTAGATCCCGCCGTCGTACCAGATCAGGAGAGGGCGGTCGTTGGCGACCAGTTCCGCGAAGAGCGTCACCACGAAGAGCGCCAGGAAGATCCAAAGCGACCAGAGACCGCGTCGGTTCGCCTTGAAACTCTCGATCCTCCGGCGGTCGAGCGGTGTGAGGGGGATGCCCAGAAAGCGGTCTTGGGGTGCGGATTGGGGGAGCACTGCGGTCATGGGCCTCAGGTCTCCCGACTCTCGAAGTCGATGCGCGGGTCGATCAGCGTATAGGTCAGGTCGGTGACCAAACCCATGATCAGCCCGAGCAGCGTGAAGAAGTAGAGCGTGCCCAGCACGATGGGATAGTCGCGGTTGAACACCGCTTCGAAACCCAGGAGGCCCAGCCCGTCGAGGGAGAAGATCGTCTCGATCAAAACCGCGCCGGTGAAGAGCATACCGACCAGGGCGGCCGGGAAGCCCGAGATCACGATCAGCATGGCGTTCCGGAAGACATGGCCGTAGAGCACCCGCTTGTCCTCCAGACCCTTGGCCCGGGCGGTCACCACGTACTGCTGATTGATCTGATCCAGGAAGGAGTTCTTGGTCAGCATGGTCAGCGCTGCGAAGCCGCCGATCGCCATGGAGATGGTCGGCAGCACCATGTGCCAGAGGTAGTCGAGGATCTGCTGCCCGAGCGGCAACTCCTCCCAGTTGTCCGAAACGATGCCCCGCAGAGGGAAGATCGAGAAGTACTGCCCGCCGGCGAAGACGATCAGCAGGAAGACGGCGAACAGGAAGCCCGGCACCGCGGTCGCGACCACGACGACACCGGAGGTCCAGATATCGAAGCGCTGACCGTCGCGCACGGCCTTGGCAATGCCCAGCGGTATGGACACCAGGTAGATCAGGAGCGTCGACCAGATCCCGAGCGAGATCGATACCGGCATCTTGTCGAGGATGAGGTCGACGACCGGTTCGTCTCGGAAGAAGGAATCGCCGAAGTCGAAGACGGCATAGTTGCCGACCATCAGGAAGAAGCGCTCATGCAGCGGCTTGTCGAAGCCGAACTGCCGCTCGAGTTCCGCGATGAACTCCTCGTCCAGACCTTGCGCGCCGCGATAGCCGGAGGGGCCGCCGTCGCCCGCGTCCCCCGCCGGCAGGGACACCTCGCCGCTTTGGCCCTGGGTGATCCGTTCGGTAATGCCCGGGCCCGTCTGCGTGATCTGCGCGATCACCTGCTCGACCGGACCGCCGGGCAGGAACTGCAGAACCACGAAGTTGATCAGCATGATCACGAACAACGTGGGCACGATCAGCAGTAGGCGGCGGATGATGTAGGCGGTCATGGAACGCTACCCTGGCTCAGGCCGTGCGTCGGCGCAATGCGCCGCGCAACACCAGCCAACCGACGAAAGCCAAGCCGGCCGCAACCATCAGGGTGGTTCCCCAGCCGGGCGTACCGCCCTCGCTGCCGCCGTCTTCGATCCCGGCCTCCAGCAGGTCCGGGTTGGCGCGCTCGCGGGCCAGCAGTTCGTCGGCCCGGGCTTGATCGTACCACCAGCGATCGATTGCCGTGCCATTCTTGGACAGGCCGTCGGTCTCGGGCCGCCCGAACTTGTCCCAGAACAGCAGGTTGAGGTCCCGGGAGTGCCACTGCGGTATGGTGTAGTGGCCCCACAGCAACGCGCGATCCAGCGCGCGCGTGCGGGCCACCAGCGACTCGCGGTTCGGTGCCGTGATGACCAGGCTGATCAGTTCGTCGATGACCGGATCCTGGATGCCGGCAAGATTGCGGCTGCGCGGCTGGTCGGCGGCCTCGCTCGACCAGAAGTCGCGCTGCTCGTTGCCAGGCGAATCCGACTGGCCCCAGACGTTGACGATCATGTCGAACTCGAAGCTGCGCAGCCGGTTGATGTATTGGGACTGGTCGACCAGCCGCACTCTCGCGTCGATGCCGAGGCGGGTCAGGTTGCGCACGAAGGGCAGAACGATCCGCTCGAAAGCGGGGCTGACCAGCAGGATCTCGAAGCGCATCGGCTGGCCGGTTTCGGCGTTGACCAACTGCAGGTCGCGCACCTCCCAGCCGGCTTCGTTCAGCAGCTCGAGCGCACGGATGAGGTTGTCGCGCGGCCAGCCGCTGCCGTCGGTGCTGGGCACCCAGTAGGGCGTGGTGAAAACCTCGTCCGGCAATTCGTCGCGAAAGCGCTCCAGGATTTCCAGTTCTTCGCCGTCGGGCAGCCCGGTGGCCGCCAGTTCGGAATTGGAGAAATAGCTGGAGGTGCGGGCGTAGAGGTCGAAGAAGAGCGCTGCGTTCGTCCATTCGAAGTCGAAAGCGAAGGCCAAGGCGCGTCGCACTCTCGGATCCTGGAACAGGGGGTTCCGGGTGTTCATCACAAAGGCCTGCATGCCGGTCGGCAGGTTGTGGCGGATCGCCTCCTGGCGCAGCCACCCCTGTTGGACCGCCGGAATGTTGTAGTCCAGCGCCCAGGCCTTGGCCTGGTTCTCACGCCGGAAGTCCAAGGTGCCGGCCTTCAGGGCTGTTCGGATAATGGTCGCGTCGCGGAAGAACTCGGTGCGCATACGGTCGAAATTGTGGCGCCCGACGTTGATCGGCAGGTCGGCGCCCCAATAGTCCTCCACCCTTTCGCGGACCACGAAGCGTCCCGCCTCGAAATTTGCGATCCTGTAGGGGCCGCTTACGAGCGGTGGGTCGAGGGTGGTGGCCGTGAAGTCGCGATCTTCCCAGTAGTGCTTCGGCATGACCGGCATCTGGCCGATGATCAAGGGCAGCTCGCGATTGTCGCGCTCGCTGAAGGTGAAGCGGACCTGCCGGTCCCCGACCTCTTCTACGACGTCAACCGCGCCGAAGTAGAAGCGGTAGAAGGGCTGACCGTCGGTCACCAGCGTGTTGTAGGACCAGATCACGTCATCGACGGTGATCGGCTGGCCGTCGTGCCATCTGGCGTCCTCGCGCAGTCTGAAGGTGACCCAGGAGCGGTCCTCCGGCCATTCCACCCATTCGGCGAGCAGCCCGTACATGGTGAAGGCTTCGTCGTGGGACGACTGCAACAGCGTCTCGTAGCCGGCGCCGACCGCGTTGCCCCGTCCGTTTTCCGCGTTGAAGGAGTCGAAAGTCCCCTGGCTGCCGACCGTCATGCGACCGCCTTTCGGCGCCTCGGGATTGACGTAGTTGAAGTGCGGGAAGTCGGCCGGGTACTTCGGCTCGCCATGCATGGCGATGGCGTGCGCGCGGTAGACCTTCTGTCCGGCCTCCACGCGCACGACCTCGTAGATGCGGTAGTCCGCGCTGAGCGCGGCCAGATCCGCTTGCGCCAGGGCCGGCGCCGGTTCCGGAAGCGTTTGGGCCGACGACGTGGCCGCTCCGGCCAGTCCGAAGGCTGCAACAAACAAACAGGTGAGCGCTGCGCGCACAGTCGACTCCCGACGGCGAAACCTCGTAGGCCGGGCGGCGGCTCTTACCGGCCGAAGTGTTTCGGCCCGTCCCTCCTCGCTATTAGGTATGCCAGAGGGGGGAGGGCGCAACCGCTTTGGATCTCCCGGAGCTGGAGATTACGAAGATTTCAGGCAGCGCGAGGTTGCCGCGATCAGGGCCGGATCGCCCGCCGCGAGCATATGTCCGCCGCTTTCGAGGGTCAGCGCCTGGCCGTTCCAGTCGGTTGCCCGACCGCCGGAACCCTCGATCACCGGGAGCAAAGCCATGAAGTCGTAGGGCTGCAAGCCTGCCTCGACCACCAGGTCGATGAAGCCGCCGGCCAGTTGCGCATAGCTGAAGCAGTCGCCCCCGAAGCGCGTCATGCGCACCTGACGGCTGAGGCGCGCGAAGCGCTCCGCGTCCTGGCCGGCGAACATCTCCGGATGTGTGGTCTGCAGCACGGCCGCGTCCAACGTCGGGCAGGTCCGGGACCGGACCTCGCGCCGGCCCGCCGTATCGACGAGCTCTGTGGCGCGACCTTCGGCGCCGATCCAGCGTTCGCCCAGGATCGGCATATCGATGACCCCGAGGACGGACCGGCCGGCGCGCGTCAATGCGATCAGCGTACCGAACAGCGGATTGCCGGTAATGAAGGCCTTGGTGCCGTCGATGGGGTCCAAGACCCAGACGAACTCTGCATCCGGCCGCTCGCTGCCGTGCTCCTCGCCGATCACGCCATGATCCGGGAACCGCCGGACGATCAGCTCGCGCAGTCGCGCCTCGGTTTCCCGGTCGGCGACCGTGACAGGGCTCTCGTCGGCTTTGCTGTCGACGGCAACCGGCGTGCGGAAGTAGTGCCGCGTTACGCTGCGGGCCGCTTCGGCCAGCTCTTCCGCAAAGGCAATGGCGGCGTCCAAACGCTCCGGGCGAACGTTCACCTGGTGCTACTGAAGCGGTTCGAGAGGGGCCGGGTCGTTGGACAGGCTACGCATGTAGGCGATGATCGCGGCCTTGTCGTCTTCGCTGCGCACGCCTGCAAAGGTCATGCGGTTGCCGGGCGCCCATTCGCGCGGATTCCTGAGGAACTCCCACAGCGCTTCGTAGGTCCAGATCTCGCCGGCGTCATGCTTTTCCTGCAAGACGTTGGAGTAGTTGAAGCCCTCGATGTGTGCCACCGGCGCCCCGACTGTGTCCCAGAGGTTCGGGCCGATTCGGTTGGCACCGCCTTCCTCGAAGCTGTGACAGGCCGCGCAGGCCCGCACGGCACGCTGGCCGGCGGCCGGATCTGCGGCAGCGATCCTCTCGATGATTCCGGCTGCGCCGCTGTCTGCGGTCGCGGCATCGCCCGCAGGTTCGGCCGCGGCCTCCTGGACCGCGCCGGCCGCTTCTGCCGACTCCTCTTCCGTCGCTGCCGGCTCCGCGTCTCCGCCGCCCGTCACGGCGTCGATCTCTTCTTGCGTCGGGAGGGGCTTGGGATCGTTGGACAGGCTGCGCAGGTAGGCGATCATGGCAGCTCGGTCTTCGACGCTGCGCATGCCCGCATAGCTCATCTTGGTGCCCGGCGCGTAGTCGCGCGGACTCGCCAGGAAGGCGTTCAGGGCTTCGTAGGTCCAGGGCTCATCCGCCATGGCGAGCAAGGCATCGGAATAGGCGAAGTCTTCGATATGCGCGTGGGGAGCCCCGACAATGTCCCACAGATTGGGGCCGATTTTCTGAGGACCGCCTTCTTCGAAAGAGTGGCAAGCGGCACAGGCGCGATTCAAAGCCTCTCCCGCTGCGGGATCCGCAGAGGCGAGCAGCGGCAGAACCGGTTCCAAACCCGGTTCTTCCTCGACCGCAGCCGCCGCGCCGGCGCCACCTTCGGCAAGCTGGATCGGGTAGGCGTTTTCCTCCGAGTCGCCGTAACCGCCAACCAGAAGATCGGCCACAAAGCCGGCAGTCATGGCAACCAAGCCCGCGGTCAGGACTGCCGCCGCGATCTTATTCACTTCAAGCGAAGACATATGCGGTAGAGAACCCTGGCTATTGAAGACGTCGTTACTTCCGTACGGTAGGCGGGCGGACAATAGCTGCGACGTTCGCCTCGTTCAACGGAAACTGCTGCAAGTCCTCTGGTACCGATTGGCGCAGCTTCGGCCAGTCCGAGCGGCTTGCCGCTGCCTGCCCGGATGACCTAAGTGTTGGCCGCATTTCCCAGGCTCGGCGTTGCGGTGCCCATCTTAGGAAACTGTTGGCTAAGAGAGTCTTGATACCGGAGAGAGCCATTTATGGCCTTGCCAAAGTGTCCCCTCATTCTCATCCCGGCCCGTTTGGCGTCGACGCGCTTACCCGACAAACCTCTGGCAGATATCTGCGGCACGCCAATGATCCTGCATGTCTGGCGCCGCGCAGTGGAGGCCGATATCGGGCCGGTGGCCGTGGCCTGCGCCGAGCCGGCGGTTGCCGACGTCGTCGAAGCGGCAGGTGGGCAGGCCGTACTGACGCGCCCGGAGCATCCCTCCGGTTCCGACCGGATCTTCGAAGCGCTGCAGCGGCTCGATCCGGATGGACGCGTCGATGCCGTTGTGAACGTACAGTGCGACGTACCGACACTGGAGCCCGCCGCGATTCGCGCCGTCATTCAGCCGCTGGCCGAGCCCTCGGTCGACATCGGGACCATTGCGGCGGAAATCGACGACGCAGCAGAGCGAGACGATCCCAACGTGGTGAAGGCCGCCGTCGCTTTTACCGATGGGCGAAAGATCGCGCGCGCCCTCTACTTCAGCCGCGCAGCGATACCCTGGGACCAAGGGGACCCGGCACAGCCGCTCTACCATCATATCGGGCTCTACGCCTTCCGGCGCGCCGCCTTGGAGCGTTTCGTGACGCTGCCGCACAGCCCGTTGGAAGAGCGCGAGAAGCTGGAGCAGCTGCGGGCCATGGAGGCCGGCCTGCGCATCGACGTGGCGCTCGTTGACACCTCTCCGCTCACTGTCGATACTCCAGCCGATCTTGAGCGTGCACGCGCCTTTCTATCTAGCTGATATTTCTGGACAATCTGACGATGTACAAGCCCGAGGCCTTGCCCGGCGGCCCGATCGCCTTCCAGGGGTCGCCCGGCGCCTACTCGGATCTGGCCTGCCGCACGGTCTTCCCGGCGCGCGCGACGCTTCCCTGCGACTCCTTCGAGGACACTTTCGCCGCGGTGGTCGAAGAGCGGGCGGCTCTGGCCATGATTCCAATCGAGAACTCCAGTGCCGGGCGCGTGGCGGACATCCACCATCTGTTGCCGGAGTCCGGTCTGCACATCATCGGCGAGCACTTTCAGAGGATCCATCACCAACTTCTTGCGCCCAAGGGTGCGACCCTGGAGCGCTTGTCGTTGGTCCGCAGCCACGTTCAAGCGCTCAGCCAATGCCGGCAGTTCCTGATCGATCGTCAGCTGAAGCCGGTGGTGCACGCCGATACGGCAGGTGCGGCGGCGGAGGTCGCGGCGCTTGGGGATCCTACCCAGGCGGCCGTCGCCTCTTCGCTGGCAGCGGAGATCTACGGGCTCGAAACGCTTCTGCCCGACGTGCAGGACTCCGTCAACAACACCACCCGCTTCATCATCATGGCACGCGAGCCGCGCGATCCCGAACACGACCACGGCCCGGCGATCACCTCCTTCGTTTTCCGTGTGCGCTCCGTGCCGGCCGCGCTCTACAAGGCGCTCGGCGGATTTGCGACCAACGGTGTCAACATCACCAAGCTGGAGAGCTACATCATCGACGAGAACTTCACCGTGGCGCAGTTCTACGCCGATATCGAGGGGCATCCCGAACAGCGGATGGTCCGCCTGGCGCTGGAGGAACTGGGCTTCTTCTCTCGTGAGGTGCGAATTCTGGGCGTCTACCCGGCCAGCGAGTTCCGCCGACAGAAGGGCTGAGAAGCAGAGGGCCATGGTATCGCCGCTGGCGCGGCCGCTCAGGTGAGGTGCGGTTTGGCGATATAGTCCGCTGCCTGCATTTCGTTCAGACGGCTGACCGTGCGGCGAAACTCGAAGGCGCCGTCCTCACCGCTGTAAAGCGCCTCGGGCGGTGCATCGGCTGCCATCACGAGGTTTGTGCGGTGCTCGTAGAGCGCGTCGATCAGGGTCATGAAGCGTCGCGCTTCGTTCCGCTGTTCGGGGCCCAAGTTCGGCACGCCATCCAGAACCAGGGTATGGAAGTGCGTCGCGAGCGCCAGGTAGTCTTCCGCCCCCAGAGGGTGTGCGCAAAGCGCCGTGAAGTCGCTGCGCGCCACACCCCGCGCAGCGGCCGAAATTCGGATCTCTCGTCCTTTGACGGTGAGGCTGGTCGGCTGGGCCGCGGTGCCGTCGGTCAGGCGACGGAAGGCCTCGTCCAGTTCTGCGGTTGCCGCTGTCCCGAGCGGCCGATGAAAGACCGGCATCTCCTGCAGTCGGGCCAGTCGGTAGTCGACACCCTCGCCCAGATCCAGCAGGTCCAGTCTTTGTTTGAGTAGATCGATGAAGGGCAGAAAGCGCTCGCGCTGCAGCCCGCCTTCGTAGAGCCGATCCGGCGGGAAGTTCGAGGTGGCCACCACCACGACCCCACGCTCGAAGAGCGACTCGAACAGCCTGCCCAGGATCATGGCATCGGCGATGTTCACGACGACGAACTCGTCGAAGCAGAGCAGCCATGCCGACTCGGCAATGTCACCGGCGATTTCGGGCAAGGGGTCGACCTTGCTTCCCTTGCTCGACTGCCGCCAGGCATGCAAACGGTCGTGGGTCTCGGTCATGAAGGCGTGGAAGTGGACCCGACGCTTTCGTTCCAGAGGGACTCCGGCAAAGAAGATGTCCATCAGCATGGACTTTCCACGCCCGACGGATCCGTAGAGATAAAGCCCCTGCGGCGCTTCGGTCTTGGGTCGCCTGCCGAGCCCCAGCCGGCTGCGCCACCCAGCGAGCCTGGAGGCGCCCGGCGGGCTCTCGTCGAGCCGATAGCCCTTCAAGGCATGAGAGAGGCCTTCGAGCTTCTCGGCGGCCAGTTCCTGGGCGGGGTCCGGCTTGAGCACGCCGCCCTTGCGCGCCTGGCGGTAGGCGGCCAGCGGCCCCAGATCGGCCGCGACGGAGGTAAAGCTCTCGGCGATCTGCAGCTTTTGCGGGGGCGTTCTATGCGGAATCTCGGGCGA
>JANQPZ010000001.1 GCA_028285215.1 Rhodovibrionaceae bacterium
CCCGGCAAGGATGCTGCGCTCCATAGCCTCCATGGCCTCGGCCTCGGCCTCCGTCTCGTGATCCCAGCCCAGCAGATGCAGCACGCCATGCGCCGTCAGATGGCTCACGTGATCGGCGAGAGGCTTCGCCTGTTGGGCGGCTTCTCGCGCGACGGTCTCGTAGGCCAGGATGATATCGCCAAGCGCGGCTCTGCCGTCGGGGTCGGTGGCGCCGTCCGGAAAGGAGAGCACATTGGTCGGCCTGTTCTTGCCGCGATAGGCGGCGTTGAGGCGCTCGACGGCGTCATCGTCGGCGAGAGACACCGCCAGACTGGCCGGTCCGGCAACGCGGGTCGCCACGAGCGCGGCGCGCGCCGCCTTTTCGGCGCAGCGGATCGGATCGGGCAGAGCCAAGCCCCAGGCCGGGCTTTCGCAGAGCACATCGATCTCGAGAGATCGCGGACTCGGAGGGGGTTCGTCGTCGTTCGTCATGGCAACTGCGCCGGCCCGCTATGCTGCTGTTCCACGGCGGATGGTGGCGACTTGGAGTCCTTGCTATTTGCCCTCGAAGAGATCGGCCTCCCGCGGGCCTTCTTCAAGCGCTTGATCGTAGGCGCGCACAATGCGCGTCACGAGCGAGTGACGCACAACGTCGGTGTCGGTGAATTGGGTAAAGGCGATACCCGGTACGTTCTTGAGCACCGCCACGGCTTCTCTCAGGCCCGAGCGTTCGTTGCGGGGCAGGTCGATCTGGCTCAGGTCGCCGGTGACCGCCATGCGCGAGTTCTCTCCCAAACGGGTGAGAAACATCTTCATCTGGGTGGTCGTGGTGTTTTGTGCCTCGTCCAGGATGACGAAGGAGTTGGACAGGGTGCGGCCGCGCATGAAGGCCAGCGGCGCGATCTCGATCTCCCCGCTGGCGATGCGTTTCGTCACGGCGTCTCCAGGCATCATGTCGTGCAGCGCGTCGTAGAGCGGCCGCAGGTAGGGGTTGACCTTCTCCTCCATGGTTCCGGGCAGGAAGCCGAGCCGCTCGCCGGCCTCCACCGCCGGTCGGGAGAGAATGATGCGGTCTATCTGCCCTTCCTTGAGCAGGGCGACGGCCATGGCGACGGCCAGATAGGTTTTGCCGGTACCGGCGGGCCCAAGTCCGAAGGCCAGATCCTTCGACATGAGGGTGCGCAGGTAGGCCGCCTGGCGTCCGGACCTCGGCGTGATGTGCTTCTTGTAGGTCGCGACGGTCAGGTCGCCGGCATTCAGGGCCGCCGTTCCATCTTCCGCGCCGCGCCCTGCCGGTTGCGCGCCGGCCGGCGGCAGTTCCAGGGCCAGGCGCGCCGCCGCATCGACTTCGGCGGCATCGACGCCGAGGCCTTTCCGCAAGCGCTGTTCCAGAGATTCCAAGGCTTGGGCTGCCGCGGCCTGCGCCTCGGGCGTGCCGACCACGGTGACCTCGTTGCCGAAGGAGTGCAGCTGGACGCCGATCAACTCCTCCAGACGCACCAGGTTACGGTCGTGCTGGCCGAACAGCAGCGGCAGGAGCGTGTTGTCTTCGAAGTGCAGCTTGATCGGGGTCGCGTCGTTCAAGCGCGGGCGGGTCCTCTAGGCGGCATCGATCCGGGACGGTATCGTACGGTCGGCCTTCGATTGCAACGCATAGTCTAGTGTGACCACGCGTCCAGCCAAAGAGTTCCTCTGCGCGGCCTCGATGTCCACCTCCATTATGTGACCGATAAGCCGTTCCGGTGCTTCGGCGACGACGGACTGCATCCAGGGGCTGCGTCCGATCAGCTGACCGGGCCGCTTGCCGCGCTTTTCGAACAGAACGCTGGTGCGCTGGCCGACCTTGGCGCGGTTGAAGGCCAGCTGCTGCTCGCCCAAGAGCTGCTGCAGGGCGGCCAGCCGCTCGTTCTTCACCGCCTCGGGCACCTGGTCCTCTATACCGGCGGCCGGCGTGCCGGGCCGCGGCGAGTACTTGAAGGAATAGGCCTGAGCGTAGTTCACCTCGGTGACCAGCCGCAGGGTTTCGGCGAAATCCCGGTCGCGCTCACCGGGAAAGCCGACGATGAAGTCGCTCGACAGGGCCAGGTCCGGCTGGGCGCCGCGCAAGGCGTCCACGATGCGGCGGTAGTCGTCGCCGCTGTGCTTGCGGTTCATCGCCGAGAGGATACGATCCGAACCCGACTGCACCGGCAGATGCAGATACGGCATGATCTTGGGCTCGTCGCGGTGCGCGGCGATCAGCTCCGCGTCCACGTCGCGGGGATGGCTTGTGGTGTAGCGCAGACGCGCAAGACCGTCGATTTCCGCCAGGCGCCGCAGGAGGCGGCCGAGGCCCCAGGTCGCGCCGTCGGAAGCTTCGCCGTGATAGGCATTGACGTTCTGGCCGAGCAGAGTGATCTCCCGCGCGCCGCCCGCGACCAGCCGTTCCGCCTCCGCAACGATGTCGCCGACGGGCCGGGAGAACTCGGCGCCGCGGGTGTAGGGCACCACACAGAAACTGCAGAACTTGTCGCAGCCTTCCTGTACGGAGAGGAAGGCGGCCGATCCCTGAGGCGCACTCTCCTCCGGCAGATGATCAAACTTCGATTCGAGGGGGAAGTCGGTGTCGACCAGGCCGTGGCCCTCTCCGCCCAAGAGGCGGGTCACCATCTCCGGCAGCCGGTGATAGGTCTGCGGTCCGAACACCAGATCCACGACCGGCGCCCGGCGCAGCATCTCCTCGCCCTCGGCCTGTGCGACGCAGCCGGCCACGCCGAAGAGAAGCTGCCGCCCTTCCGCGGCCGCCGCCTCCTTGAGGGGGCGCAGGCGGCCCAGCTCCGAATAGACCTTCTCGCTCGCCTTTTCGCGAATATGGCAGGTGTTCAGGATAACGAAATCGGCGTCGCCGGGATCTTCGGTCTGGGCGTAGCCCAGGGGCGCCAGTGCATCGGCCATACGAACGGAGTCGTAGACGTTCATCTGGCAGCCGTAGGTCTTGATGTAGAGTTTCTTGGGCACGGATCCGGCTATCTGCAATCGGGAAAACGCAGAAAATAGCATCGCCTGCGTGCGGCATAAAGGGATCGCCGGGCTTCGAGGTGCCGGCCCACGCTTCGTCCCGCAGCGCGATTTGTCATTGGCAAGTTGCATGCGCATCTGCCAGCGTCGGCGCCAGGATCTGGAGCGAGCGTGAGGAGAAGCGTCCATGTCGGAGATGCGGTCGGAGGGGGCGCCGTCGCTCGCGGCTTGGCCCGAGATCCCTTTCGAGGCCTGGCGCGATACCTGCGGGGCGCTGCATCTCTTTACGCAGATCGTCGGCAAGTACAGGCTGGCCCGCACACCCTGGGTCAATCATTCCTGGCATGCAACTCTCTACGTCACACCCCGCGGGTTGACCACATCGCTGGTGCCGGACGGGCCTCTTGGCGTCGAGGTGGTCTTCGATTTCGTCGACCAGCAGGTGATCGTCGAAGCGACGCGAGGGCGCCGCGCCGCCTTCGCGCTCGGGCCGATGAGCGTGGCGGACTTTCATGCGCGTGTTCTCGAGAGTCTCGCGTCCGTCGGGGCAACGTCGGACTTCCATGGACGACCGAACGAGGTTCCCGATCCGATTCCCTTCCGTCAGGACACGGCGCCGCGCCCCTGGGACGCAAGCGCGGTGCGCCGCTTCCATGCAGCGCTGGTCAGCATTGACCGGGTGTTTCACCAGTTCCGCACCGGTTTCCTCGGCAAGGTCAGTCCGGTGCATCTCTTCTGGGGCAGTTTCGACTTGGCGGTGACGCGCTTCTCCGGCCGGCCGGCGCCGCTGCATCCCGGGGGTGTGCCGGCGCTGCCCGACGCCGTGACCCGCGAGGCCTACAGCCACGAGGTCTCCTCGGCCGGCTTCTGGCCCGGCGGCGGTCCGGTCGATGCACCGGCCTTCTATGCCTACGCCTACCCAACACCAGAAGGTTTTGCATCGGCCGAGGTTCGGCCGGCTGCCGCCTATTTCGACACGGCCGCCGGGGAATTCATCCTTCCCTACGAGGCGGTGCGCGGCGCGCCGGACCCGGAGGCGACACTGCTGGCCTTTCTGGAAAGCAGCTATGCGGCCGCGGCGGGTCTCGGTGACTGGGACAGGCTGTCGATGGACTGCCCCACGGGACGGCCGCTGCAGCCGCGGCCGCTTTAGAAGTTCCAGCGGCGCACGCGGCCGGTGTCGACGTGGATGAAACCGGACTTGGCGTAATAGCCGACACCACCTTGCTGTAGTTCCCAGGCGGCATCGCGCAGAGCGGTCAGATCGCGGTCGGGCAGAGCGATATCGATCGCCATACCGCGCATGTGGAAAGACTTCCGTGCGACGCCGTTGGACTTGGATGCCAGGGCGGCATTGGTCTTGGGCGAGCGGTAGGCGGAGATCACGTGAAAGGGGCCGCGCGTGTCCAGGATAGCCTGTAAGCTGTGCAGCAGGTCGAGCAGCGCCGGATCCATCGGTTCGAGATCGCCGGTGCGCCAGTCGCGCAGGATGTGGTTGATCTGCTCCAGGCCCTCGTGCCGGTAGCTGCCGTCGGCCCAGTAGACCGTCTCCAGCGTCTCGCCGGTGTGCAGGTTACGAAAGGCGAGCGCACGCGGCTCGCCGGCACGGGCGGTGGTCGGCGTCAGCGTCACGCCGCCGAACCATGACATGGCTGCGGTGCCGACAAGCCCGGCTACGACACTTCGGCGGGATCGGTCTTCGCTGGTTGCAGCACAGCAGTCTGGAATGGGCGGAGAAATCTCCGTCATGTTGCACTGGCTCCTCGTTTTTCGATTGTCCCCGTTTCGGTTCCAACCCGGGCAGCAGCGGTCACCCCCATTCGTTGAAGTCATAACAAACGGATGGTTAACGCGGGAATAAGCAAAGTGCCTTCGCTGGGAACCAGTTTTCGGACAGTGGCACGGCGCCGGCAGTCTTAGACTAGGCTCGGCGATCGAAGAACCGGGCCGCGCCATTCGATGGCGCTGCATCTTTCGTTCGCTGCATATCTGGCTGAAACTTTGTCTGGGGGCGCTTAGATCATGATCGTAGATCCCGAGATCCTGCCGCTGTATCTGGCCACCGTTCTGGTTTTGATTCTGGTGCCTGGCCCGGATTCGGTGCTGATTCTGAGTCGCAGCCTGTTCGAGGGGCGCACGATGGGCTGGATCGCGTCTGCAGGGACGGCCACGGGCAACGTTGTCCACGCCGGCCTCGCAGCGCTTGGCGTTTCGGCGGTGATTGCGGCCTCTCCTGCCTTGTTCGACATTCTGCGCTGGTTGGGGGCCGCCTATCTGGCGTGGTTGGGCCTGAAGGCGCTGCGCAGTGCCTGGCAATCTTGGTACCGGGCAAGCGGCGCGCCCTTGCCGATGTTTCCCCGCACGACGTGGCGTCGGACCTACCTGCAAGCCCTGCTGACCAATATGCTGAACCCGAAGGTTATTCTGTTCTATCTGGCTTTCGTCCCGCAGTTCGTTTCGCCGGCTGCCGGCCCGGTCGCGCTGCAAACCTTCGTTCTCGGTGTTCTCCTCGCAGCCTTTGCAACGCTGTACCATCTCGGCTTGTCCAGCCTCGCGGCAACGAGTGCTCAGCGGCTCCTGCGAACGCGGGCTTTCAATGCGCTGCTGAATGGCGTCTCGGGTTTGCTGTTCATCGGCTTCGCGATCCGAGTCTTCCTGACGGAGCGGAAGTTCGCTTAAGGCTCGCCGGACCCTGCGCGCGGCCCGAAAAGGGCGTCGATCAAAGCCGTGTCCCGGTCGTAGACATCCTCGCGGAACTGCAGCTTGCCGTCCATGTCCGCTCCGGCGGTCAGGTAAGTGATGTGAACAGGTACGGGATCCGGCAGCGAGACGATCGTGCGTCGCCCGCTGGCGACGGTCTGGCGAATACGATCGGGCGTCCAGTCGGGTGCGTCGCGCAGCAGAATGTCAGCAAGCTCAAGGGGTTTGTCCAACCGCACGCAGCCATGGCTGAAGGCGCGGCTTGCCCGTGCGAACAGGCTGCGCGCCGGCGTGTCGTGCAGATAAACGTTGAAGCGGTTGGGGAACATGAACTTGATCCGCCCCAGCGCGTTCTGCGGACCCGGCCTTTGCCGCAGCCGGTAGGGGAAGTTCGCCGCCGTGACGCGCGACCAGTCGATCTGCGCAGGGTCGAGCGGCGTAGCTGTCTCTGACCACGACGGCAGGACCTCGTAGTTCCTGGCGGCTAGGTAGCCAGGGTCTTCCTTGATCTTCGGCAGCAGCTCTCTGATTGCAATAGAATGCGGGACATTCCAGTAAGGATTGATCTCCAGATATTCGATGCGGTCGCTGAACACCGGCGTGCGATGATAGGGCGCTCCCACGACGGCGCGCGACCAATAGAGCGGTTCGCCATCGAAGGTGCCTTCCACTGAAAAGTCGGCAAGGTTCACCAGTAGATGGTCGGCACCCAGGTCGTCAGGCATCCAGCGCCAGCGTTCCAGGTTGATCTGAGCTTGGCGAACACGAGCGGCCAAAGACACGTTTAGGCTGCGCAATGTGTTCGGTCCGACTCGACCATCTACCTCCAGGCCATGCCGCGCCTGAAAGCGACGCACGGCGGCTGTCAGCGAGGGATCGAAGACGCCGGCAAGAGCAGGAGTTTCGACCGCCGCGTCGCGTTCCGAAGTGAGGTCGCCGCTTGCCAGCAAACGGGCGCGCAGTTGGGCGATGCGGGCGCCCTCGACTTCGACGTCTGCCTGGGCGTCGAGCGTCTCGCCCTCGTCCACCTTCGGCCAGTCGAGGCCGGCCGCGGCTGCGGCGCGCAGCGTCGCCAGCGCTTCGCGCAATCGGTCGTAGGCGGGGTCGGCCGGTGCCAGCGCCTCCAGGTGTCCGGCGGTTTGCCCCGCAGGTCGAGCACGCAATTGTTTGAGAATGGCCAAGCGTCGGATCGGCGAGGGCGTCAGATGGTTCTCCGCGAAGACCTCGCCGGGAAGCGTCCGACCCCGCGAAAGATCGCTTGCGTAGGCCATGACGCCCAAGCTCAGGCGGACCTCGAACTCTGCGCTCAAGTCCGGGCGTGTCGCACCCATCAGCGCGGCGATGGCTGAACTCCCGTAGTCCTCCGGATCCAGGCCGTGGCTACCGGCCGCTGAAAGCGTCGCTATCATCTCCCTTGCACGCGCATCGGCGCCCGAGGCATCGCTCCAAAGCGGTCGCCAGCCGGTATCCCGATAGAGTCCCTGCAGAGCTGCCAAATCCTGAGCGCGCTGCTCAGTGGCCCCGGCTGCGAGTTGCGTTTCCAGAAGGCGCTTGATTTCGGGTGCAAAGGCGCCGGATGGCGACGTCCCATCTGGCTGCGCTGAGACTGCAGGTGTTATTCGGGCGACGGTCTGTGCGGATGCCCCAACCACGGCGCCGACGAGCATCAGACAGGCGACCAGCCTGCAGGCGAGGCCGACGAGGGAGGAGGTAGGCGACCGACCGGACATACACGCTCCTTCACCCCTGAGGTAAGCCTCAGGCGGAATCGGCAAAGCCCCGACGTGTCGCCTTACGTCCAGCGACTAGGCGGTAAAGTCCCGCACGTCGGCAAGACGGCCGGTGATGGCGGCAGCGGCGGCCATGCCCGGGCTCATCAGGTGGGTGCGCCCGCCGGGGCCCTGCCGGCCCTCGAAGTTCCGGTTGGAGGTGGAGGCGCAGCGCTCGCCCGGTGCCAGCTTGTCGGCATTCATCGCCAGGCACATGGAACAGCCGGGCTCCCGCCAGTCGAATCCGGCTTCGACCAGAATGCGGTCGAGACCTTCGGACTCGGCCTGTTCCTTCACCAGACCGGAGCCGGGGACCACCATCGCGTAAACGCTCTCCGCCACCTTGCGGCCCTTGGCGATCTCGGCCACGGCGCGCAGGTCCTCGATGCGGCCGTTGGTGCAGGACCCGATGAAGACCTTGTCGATGGCAACGTCCTGCAGGCGCTGGCCGGCCTGCAGGCCCATGTAGTCGAGCTTGCGTTCGAGCGCCGTCTGCCGTTCGGCGGAGGCTGCCGCGTCCAATGCCGGTACGGCGCCGGAG
>JANQPZ010000006.1 GCA_028285215.1 Rhodovibrionaceae bacterium
CCGCTGCTGAACCCGGGAGAGGTCTCCGTGGGCGCGCGCATCGAGGTCGTCCACAACGCCCCCACGCCCCTAGGAGCCGAGGTTTCGGCGAGCGCGCGCTATACCGGCAGAGAGGGTCCGCTTTACTGGTTTGAGGTGTGGGCCGAGGACAGCGCCGGACGGATCGGCGAGGGCCGGATCGCCCGTGCGATCGTTCCTGAGGAAAAGCTCGTTACGCGCGCCGAGACGCGGCGATGAAGCCGTGGAGGCGGGCGGTGCAGGAGGCCGCCGAGACAGCCGCGCGCCAGGCCGCCATGGCCACCGAGATCCCCTCGATCATCAGCGTCGAGGTCATCGGCTACGGCGGCGGCGACGGCGACCGCAACGACGACCAAGCCAGCCTCCGATAGAGGGGGACGACCGCTGTGCTGAGGCAGCTGTCTGTCTTCATGTCCGTTTGGACATTACAGGAGCCGCTTGGAGAGAGAGGTTTATGCAGGTTCGCTGACAAACTGTCGGAGGTGAAGAGCAAATCACCTTAATCGGAACAGCTGCTTATGGCGCGGCCATTGGTCGAGTGATAGCTTGCCGAAGCACGCCCTGGTAGCCTTTCGATCTAGTTTCGCATGCTTCTCACCATCTCGACGACGCATCAGCCAGCCACTGATCTCGGGTATCTGCTCCACAAGAACCCGGAGAACCTGCATGAGGTGACACTGTCCTTCGGCACGGTCGTCATGGCCTATCCGGAGGCCTGCGAGCAGCGCTGTACCTTTGCCTTGACCGTCGATATCGATCCGGTCGCGTTGGTGCGCGGCAAAGGCCAGGGCGAAGGCCTGCTCGATCACTATGTCAACGACCGGCCTTACGCGGCGTCGTCCTTCCTGTCGGTGGCCATTGCCCGGGCCCTCAACACGGCCTTTGCCGGGCGCTCGAAGCATCGCCCCGAGTTGGCGGAAAGTGCCTTGCCCTTGACGGCGACGGTAACCCCGGTTCCGGCGCGCGGGAGCGAGGACATCGCAGAGCGTCTCTTCGCGCCACTGGGCTACACCGTCAAGACGGCGGGACATCTTCTGGATGAGGAAAACCCGGACTGGGGCGATAGCGCCTATATCGATCTCGAGGTGGCGGGACAGGTTCGCCTCGCCGACCTCTTAGCGCACCTCTACGTGCTGCTGCCCGTGCTGGACAATTCCAAGCACTACTACGTAGCCCAGGACGAAGTCGAAAAGTTGTTGGCGAAAGGCGCGGGCTGGCTGGAGGGCCACCCCGAGAAAGACGTGATCGTCAACCGTTATCTGAAGCGGCGCCGGCGGCTGGTCCGCGAGGCGCTCGCCCGACTGGATGAGAGTCAGGCGGGCGATCCGGATGAAACCGACGAGCGGCAGCAGCAAGGCGAACAGGCGTTGGAGCAGCCGATCCGCTTGAACGATGTCCGGATGCAGAGGGTAACCCAGGTGCTGGCCGGGCTCGGTGCCAAACGCGTGGTGGATCTCGGCTGTGGCGAGGGACGGCTCCTGCGCGAGCTGCTCGGAAACAAACAGTTTGCCGAAGTTGTCGGCGTCGATGCGTCCTTGCGGGCGCTGGACGTTGCCGAGCGGCGTTTGAAGCTCGACCGCATGTCGGAGCGACAGCGCAAACGCATTGCCT
>JANQPZ010000009.1 GCA_028285215.1 Rhodovibrionaceae bacterium
CGCCAGCACGCCGCGCTGCGACCTCACCGCCCTTCGTGCCGAACTCGATAAAGCGCGCATAGAAGAATTTGCGACGCTTGCCGGGCGTCACCAAGCCGATTCGCGCCGTCAGACCATCGCGAGAGACCCGCTTGCTGAGCGCGGCCGCGAGCTCGCCTTCATCCTTTGGAACCAAGGTCTGTTGGTCCGCAAGAACGGCGCCGGCACCGCGCTCGATAACGTCGCGAATGTCTTTGGTCATCTCGGGACCGAGCTGCCGCAGGATCCGGCGAAGCCGATTGACGCCCTGGAGGCCCCGCCGTTGGCGGGCGGTGCTCATGACTCCCCCCTGAACAGCTTATCGACGTTCAGTAGCGTCCCTGCAGCTGACCGCTCTACCTTGTAGGAGGCGTCCAGCGCAGCTATGACCGCCGAGCAAAACTTGTCCTGATTCAACGACACCGACCTAGCGCGCCGGCGAAGGTCCGGGTGGCCCTCCAACTCAGCAATAACGCCGAAGAAGCTCGCGACCGCTGTGTGGAGGCTCCGGGCTTCGGGCTGTACGACGGCAAAGCTGTGCTCGAAGCCCGTATCCATGATTGCGCGCGCCGCCTCGACCGCCTCGTTGAACGCCTCCATTTTGCTGGAGAAACGATCGAGCGCCCGCAAGAACCGCCGTCGCTGCTGCCGGACAAGCTTGGGCACCAGAAACGATCTGGCGGCTCCGAGCAGATCCCACATCGACTTGGCCTCGCGATAGTCGAAATACTCCGCCGCAATATCGAGTGCGTGCTGCGTCATGCGAGGCCCAGCTCCTCGTAGATTGCGCCGCCGATATCAGCATGGTCATCGGCCTGGCGCTGGTAGTCCTTCACGCGGTCCGACCATCGCCGTTTGAAATCGGCGATCCCCGACCACATTTGCGGCAGTACGGCGACGAGATCGGGGGCATTGGTCACAGCCGCCAGCGTCTCATAAACCTCGAGCACCGCGTCGTAGTAAGACCTCCCAACCGCATCCATGTGCGCGAAGTCGAAGCGCTCGCTGGCATCAAGCGCAGTCCGCATAGCCGTCCGCGCCGTCGCCTGCTGTTCTGCCGCAGCGCGAAGCTTGGCTAGAGGCACTTTCAACCGCCGCCGCCGAGGTCGATCGAGAGAGGACCATAGGGGGACGGCGGCCCGAAAGATCCTGGCCATACCCTCGTCATCTGCGGCGGAGAGCGCGTCAACCGTTTCGGCCAGGAGGTTCTTCATGCCGTCATCACCTCCCGAGCCTTCGCTGGCGCCAGACCCCGACGCGGGCACCCGAAGCGCGCCGCCTGCTCGGCGTGATCTGGGTACAGGCCTAGCTCGCGCTCCACCACGCCTTCGGCCGTACAGACATGCAGGACCGCCACCCCACCGATGCACAGCGTCGTGCCGGGCCCACCCTTCATCCGTCTCCCGAAGAGCTGTTGAGCGCGGGCATGCAGCATGAAACGCTCGTCGCTCAAATCGCCGCCGTCCCGCAGTTTCACGCCGACAGGCTCGCGAGGGTTGAGGTGCAAGCCGGGCTGCAGCTCGCAACACTCCTGACGATCCGAACTACGCATCATCGACCAGGCCCGGGCACGGCCTTGACCATGGTCGAATCCGGCTAACACGAGGTGATCGCCGTCGTTCCTACCCAGCATCTCAGGCGTCATCACATCGTGCAGGGCGCGGGCTTGCAGCATGGCTTTTTCGAGGGTGTCTCGGGCCAGGATGGAGCGAAACATATGCTTGCCCCAAAGCACTCCGCCGCGATGCGCAACGACGAAACGGCCGTTTTCGGAGATCTCGGCCTTGCGCTTTGTCAGACTGTGCGGCTCGCCTGTGCTCATGTCCCACTGCAGAGTGTCGGTCTGTAACCGAACGCGGTTCGGTTCCAAGGCAACGTTCAGAACGCTCATGTCAGCAGCTCCTCGTAAGCTCGCACGTTTTTGGGATCTGACGCCTCAGTCGGCCATTCCACCGCCGGCGTCGATATCTGCTCGATCGTGCGCGCAACCTCGCGCTCATAGGTCTTCAGCTCGGCGGCGTTGCTCCGAAGCGTGTCGTTCAGATCCAATTGACGCTTCAGTTCGCCGGCCTTTTCGGCCGCCTCCTCAGCGCCGACACCGGCCTCCTCGAGGGCGCGCTGCATATCGCCGGCCGCAATATCAATCTCGGTGATCTCGCCGCGCAGGAGAGCCGTCTGTTCTTGCGCCTGGCGCATCGTCTCGGCGTAGTCGGCCAGCGCCATAGCCGCAGGGCCGGTTGCGGCTTCGTTGGCCATGATGGCAGCGGTGGCATCGGAAAGTACCGTCTCGAACACTTCGCCCGATACGCCCGCTTCCCGTAGGCCGCGCTCCATCTCGGCCAAAACGGCCTCGCTCTCGGTCATCTCGCCCAAGGCAATGGCTGTCTCGATACCGAGTTGTCTGGTCTGGTTGTTGACGGCAGCCAAGGCCGCCTCCATCCGCTTGGCGGCGGCCTCCTGTTCCTTCAGCGCTTCGGCGGTTTCGATGACGGCCGCCGACCCGCTTTCGAGCGTGCCTTCAGTGATGTCGACCACCAGGGGACCGGACGGCCGGTCGAAGGCGGCCAACTCGCCGCGGCGCTGGGCAAGCTGCCGCTCCAGCGCAGCCATCTCGAAGCGGCTGACGTCGGTGGGTGCCACACCGGTATCGAGGCCGGCTCGGCGCCGGAGCGTGATCTCGTTTTGCAGCCGCTCGATATCGCTGTCGATCGGCCGGCGAGGGTCGTCGGGATCCTCGCCCAAGACGAGCCGGTCGAAGGTGTCGCGCGCCATCCCCAAGGCGCCACCGGACAGCAGCTTGACGATATCGAGATCCATTAGGGCCTGGAACTGCGTCACGGCCCGCTCGGTCTCGTCGGCGACGAATCTCATCGATCCGCCCAGGACCTCGCCAATCGTCCGCCAACTCTGCTGAAAATCGGAGTCCGTCGTCACGGCCGCGACGCGCGCCGCATCAGCCGCCAAACCGGACATGAGGCCTTGCTGAAGGTTGGTTCGGACCGCCGAATTCAACGTGTCGATCTCGCGGGCCGTGTTGGCCACCTGATTGACCGTGCCCTCGTCCAGCACCAGGCCGAGACGATTGGCCGTTCTCGCGAATTCAGTGATCCCCTCACTGCCCCGGCGCAGCACGCCTACAAAAGCCGCGCCTTCGCTATCGAAAGCCTTGACGGAGATCCGCAAAGCTTCCTGCGAGCTCTCTGCGCCGGCCGTCGCATCAGCGAGGTCGAGCAAGACGGACTCGACCGAGCGCGTTCGTCCCTCGGCGTCGCGAACCGCAATGTTGTACTGCTCGAGGACAGACCGAAGCTCGCCGGTTCCCTGCTGCGCCTCACCGAGCCGCCGCGTGAAGCGCTGCAACGCCATGTCGGCCGTGTTTTGAGACACGCCGACCTCGCCAGCCGCGAAGCGATACTGCTGCAAGGCTGTCGTGCTGATACCGAGCTTCTGAGCTTGCTCCTGAAGCGAGCGAGCCGAACGCAAAGTATCGTTTGTGAAGCGGGTTAGACCCACGACCCCGGCAGCCGCAGCAAAGCCCTGAACCGCCCGCGTCGCGGCGATCATTCGATTGTTGAACGCTGTTACGTACTGCTCGGTTCGCCGCTGCGACGTGGACATTTGCGTATCGAGCTTTTGCAAGGCCCGCGTCGCTGGATCTGCCGTCGCGTCGATCCGGATGAAAAGATCCGCGTCTTTCGTCGTCATCGCAAGTTGCCTTCCAGCCTCAAGTTAGCACTGCCTAAAGGCCAGTTGAGTGTTGCTCGCACCGCACCGAACGCAGTTCGGCGGCACAGACTCAGACACGCACGGCCTCCACCTCAGAACCTGTGTTGACAGCCACGTCCACAACCTCGCGAAGCCTTGCTAGGCGACTCTGGACCTGGGCCGCCGCGTGGTTCATCTCCATCACGTCGTAGCTTGGGAAGGGCGCGTGTTCGGTCGATTGTCCTGCGACCAGAACCACGCCTTCGGCAGCGCCAGCTTCTACAGCTGAGATCTCGTGCAGTTCGCCGCGCCAGTGTATAAGACAGCTGTTCGAACTGCCTGTCTCAGTCGTCGTGTGCCGCCGCCGGAAACCGACTGACAGCTCAGCAATCTTGCCTGCTCGAACTCTTTCGTAGAGGCTTGTAAAGGCTTGGGATCCGTGAGGACGGACCTCGATTGCAAGGCCAATCGCATCCTCCCATACAAGCAGACTTCCGTCCTCGGTGCCTGCCACCGGTCGGCTCCAATTGTGATCCTCGAGAAAATCGACTGGTCGGCCCTTCCGGAGATCCGTCGCAAAGCAGCCGTTCCAGAAGACCTGCCACTGTCCGCCGCTATCGCTGAACGGCCGCTTCCAGAGCGCGGCATAACCGAGTAGCGCGGGTCCGTCGCCATGATCTACCGGCCGCTCTGGCTTCTTGACGCAGAGGGCTCGTCCCAAACCCCGAGCTAAGGAGTGCCGCCAGCCGCACTGCGTGCCGAACTTCACGATACCCTCCGAAACAAGGAGCGGCGTGCCGATTTCTCGATATCCGGCGCCGGATCCGGCAACCAGGCTTGAGGCGTACCGGACTTTGGTAGAGTCAAAGCGCCACGCTGGACGAGATCGCGCAAAAGGATCGCGAGATCTGAGTTTTCGTGCAGAACGTCGCCCAAGCCGTTAAGCGGCAGTGGAGGAAGGTGCGAATATGTCGAAACCTTCGCAAGCGCGAGCCCGCGATGCAGTTCAGCATAGCGCGCAAGTGCCTCAGCGAAGGGAACGGCCGTATGAGCCACCCCGGCGAGGATCCGGTTGTACTCCGCGGATAAGTCGGCACAGAGTTCTGCCGAGGCGCTAACGCGCGCCCGCTCCTCAAGTTGGGCAATCTGCCGCAAGGCCTCCCGGATATCCCTCAACTCTTCTTCCAAGTCAGCCTTGGAACCATGCAGTGCGCGGGTAGAATCCGGCTCCGGTCGGTCGCTCCGCACCAACCTGGCTAGCAACTCCCCTAACGGTCCTTTCGGAGGGCTGTCGCTGACGCTGGATACCTCGCCATGCGGCGCACCCAATTCCTCCCGAGCCCGCCGCGCTAGCTCATGCAGCATTGCTTCGATCTCTCGACGACGAGATTCAAGAGCACGACGATCGGCACGGATCGCGGCGAGTGCAGGAGATCTCGCTTCAAGGTCAAAGCTTTTTCGCTTAAGCGGGTCGTTTACCGTTTCCATCTCAGTCTCCAAACAGTCGATGAAATCAAGTCTACCGACTTCGCCTCTATGGTGCGCGGTCAACAAATACAAACAAACAGTCACATTTGATGCTCGCGCCAGATTCGCCTTTTCCGATAGTACTGACTACGCAGCCGTGTGGCGTGCCGCTCGATCTCGTGGGGTGCCAAGGCCATCGTTCGTGCCACCAGGTGACAGGCCCCACGAACCGTCGCAGTTGGATCCGTCGCCAGAATGTCGCGCACTTCCGCAAGACGCTCGGGCGCCACCCAGGGACGACCTCCTAAGGCGCCCCGCAACACACCTGCAGCGCGTCGAAAGCGCGGATCCCCGGTCTGCTCGGCCAGCACTTCGAGGTCGGCCGCCATTCTGAAGCGCAGCTCTGTCGGCGACGATTCCGGTCCGAACTCCCGCGCTGCGGTCGTATCCGGGCAAAGCAGGGCGGCCGGCATCCTACGTCTTCTCGTTCCTGTACTGAGCCGGAATCCTCTTAGCTCCAAACACAGCGGCTGTGTTGTAACGGTGCCGCTCCGCCACTGCGACGGCTTGGCCCGACGAGATCAGGGCACGCGCGACGCGCACTTCGAGCCGGACGGTGTCACCGGCACGGTGCCCTGCAGCCGCGGTGAGCAGCCGCACTTTCAGGGCACCGAGATTGGAGATCAGGCAGGCTTTCAACCGCATCGCGATCTCTCCTTCTGCAAGCGTCCAGGCGCAAGGTGGCTCGGTACCTGGCTGAGGAAATGTGCGGCCGGCTTGGCGCGAGACGCCTCTTTGCGAAGTTGCGCCTCAGCGATCAACATGCGCCGGTCGATGGCGGCCAAACGGTGCCTTCTGATTGCTGGATCCTCTCTCCCGCCTGCCGAAAGTCGCTCGACGACCGCGCCTCGGAAGTCTGGGACCGACACCAGACTGATCTCGAAGAGCTCGGCGCCGGTGATCCAGACTTCGCCCTTAGGCATGTTCAGGAACTTCGTGGCGTAGAAGCCGACCGAAACACCCGACAAAACGCCCTCTTCGACCAGCCCCCGCACATGATCCGCCGCCGGCGAGACACCCGGCGAGGCAAAGCGGAAAGAGACCTCTAGGACCGCCCCCTCACAGCGGATGGTGACTGCACGACCGACGGGCTTTGTGTCGTCGTGCCAGGCCAGAATGATGGGGTTGCGGCGGAAAGGCTCGAGGTTCCAGGCGTTCGACATGATCCTGACGCCGGAGCGGCTTTTCTCATTCGGGACGGCGATCGCGCGCCAGGTTGCCGTGTCGCCGACGGGAGAGACGGCAGGCGCGCGAAAGCGAATGGCCTTTGCAGACATGACGCTTACGCCTCCCCGTTCGCCGGAGCAGCGCTAGCGGCGCTGCGCAGGCGCGCAATGAGCTGACCAAGCATCTCCCTGGAAACCTGATCGGCCATCGTGGGTGGCTCACCGGGCATCCGAGCGGGCAGGTCCGCGTCGTAGCGTTGGCGAACCGCGTTCGCTTCGGCATGCGCCTCGGCAAAGCGGCGTTGCGCCTCCGCAAGTTCCTTGAGCGCGCGCGCGTAAGCGTCAGCGGCGCGGAGGCGTTGGTCCCGCTCTTCAACAGCCTTCGCCTCCTCCAGCCGCTGCCGCAAAGCCGGCTCGGCGGCGTCGAGGCGCTCGAGCGTGAGGCTTAGCGAATTCAGCTCGCGATCGATGCCGAGAATCGTCTCGTCTTCGGCGGTCAACAGTTCCGTTTCGCGGCGTTCGCGGAGCTCGCATACTTGAGCTTCTGCCGTTCGCCGCTCCTGACGCAACCTCTCGAGCGCAGCCTGAGTTTCGGCCACTCGGGCAGGGCCTTTGCTCTTCGACTTATGGCGAAACATCTCAAGGATGCTGGTCATTCGTCTCGTCTCCAGT
>JANQPZ010000011.1 GCA_028285215.1 Rhodovibrionaceae bacterium
CCAGAAAGCGCTCGGGGCGCTCGGCATCCTGCATCAGGCTCCAGTGGTAGGCGCCATTGCGCCGCCGGGCCTCGGCCAGGTTCTGCATCAGCGCGACGAAAGCGGGCCGGTCGTTTTCGGCCACCTCGTAGGCGATCTGGGTCATCACCGGCCCCCGTTCGCCCGACGCGTCCTCCGCCACCACGGGTGCCGGCCAATGCATGGAGGGGGCGAGGTCCAGCGCTTCGCCCTGGCCCAGCTTGGCGCGCCAGGTCACGGGTATGAAAAGCGCTGCCCCGGCCGCCGCCACGATCAGCGCCGCCGGAATGCCGGCCAGGCTGGCAACCTGCCCCCAAACAAGGCTGCCGCCGGCCATGGCGCCGAAAAAGACCGTGAGGAAGATCGAGAGGCCCCGCGCCCGCACCCAGTCGGGCAGAGCCGTCTGGGCCGAGACGTGCAGGCTGGAGAGCACGGCGATCCAGGAGAGACCGGCCAGGGCCGAAGCAAGGCCGGCGACGACCGGATTGGGTACCAACGCGAAGAGCAGCAGCACCAGGGCCGTCCCCAGGCTGCCGGCCGCAACGGTCCGGTCGGCCCCGAGCTTGCGCTTGATCCGCGGCAGCACCAGCGCCCCGGCCACGGCACCCCCGCCGACACAGGCAAGCAGCAGGCCATAGAGCGTCGGCCCGCCGTCCAGCACCTGACGTGTGATCAGAGGCAACATGGCCCAGTAGGCGCTGGCGAAGGCAAAGAAGCCGGCGGCACGAATCAGGGTGGCCTTCAGCGGCCGGCTGTTCCAGGCATAGCGCAGTCCGGCGCGTACTGCCGAGACGACGTGCTCCGGCGGCAGGTCGCCAGCCGGCCGCGGCGGCGGCCGCCACCAGAGCAGCGCCGCGATGATCCCGAGGAAGCTGAGGGCGTTGAGGGCGAAGGGCGCCGCCAAGCCGAGCGCAACGATCAGGAAGCCGGCCAGCGCCGGCCCGATGGCGCGGCTGACGTTGATGCCCATGGAATTGAGGGCAATGGCCGGCCCCAGCTCGCTGCGCGGCACGAGGCTGGGCACGATCGCCTGCCAGGCCGGCGCCATGAAGGCGGCGCCGGTGCCGAGCAGGAAGGTGAAGAGGATCAGGCCGAGGGGCGTCATCAGGTCGAGGCTGACCAGCAGCGCCAGCGCACCGGCCGTCACCCCCATGGCGGCATTGACGCCGATCAGCAGCTTGCGGCGATCGACGATGTCGGCGACCGCACCGGCCAGAAGCGCGAAGAGGAAGATCGGCAAGGTCGTGGCCGCCTGTACCGCGGCCACGACGAAGGGCGAGGGCGAAAGCTCCGTCATCAGCCAGCCGGCCCCGACGTCGTGCATCCAGGTGCCGACGTTGGAGAGAACCGTCGCCGTCCAGAGCACGGCGAAGGCGGAATGCCCGAAGGGCGCCCAGGCCGACACCGTTGCCCTGGGACCTGCCGAGGCCGTACCGACCGCCATTGCCCCCGCCTCCCTCTAGACCGCGAAACAGGAGCAGCCGAGCGCGCCCCAGAAGGCCTTGAGGTCGCGCACCGGGATCGGGTTGTTCCAGGCGATCCCGTGATCGTGCCCGTGGATGCCGCAATGATTGCCGCAGCTGTCGTGGCACGCCCGGGCGACCTGGTTTGCGCCGGCGTCGCCGGCGGTCGCCGCCCGCATCGCCGGGCTAGGCTCGGCATTCACCGGGCTCCAGGACGGCGAGGCCGGCGGCAGCGGCGGCGAGAGCTCGCCGTAGTCGCCTTCGCCATAGACCACCTCACCGCCGACCAGTGTCAGCACGGCGTTGATCTGCCGGATTTCCTCCGCGGGCACGCTCAGATAGTCGGCGGAGAGCACAGCCAGATCGGCATACATGCCGGGGACCAGAGTGCCCTTGACCTCCTGCTCGCCGGAGAACCAGGCAGAGCCCTGGGTCCAGATCCGCAGCGCCGTCTCGCGGTCGAGGATGTTCTCATTGCCGTAAAGCGACAGGCCGCCGAGCGTCTGCCCGGTGGTCAGCCAGTGCAGCGCAACCCAGGGATCGTAGGAGGAAACGCGCGTCGCATCGGTCCCGGCCCCGACCGGCACTTCCATCTCCAGCATCTTGGCCACCGGCGGCGTCTGCCGCGCCGCCTCGGCCCCGTAGCGCTGGACGAAGTACTCGCCCTGGAAGGCCATGCGATGCTGCACGGCGATACCACCGCCCAGTGCCTTGATACGCTCGATATTGCGGGAGCTGATCGTCTCCGCATGGTCGATGATGAAGCGCGTCTCAAAAGGCTGGCGTCCGTTGACCCGCTCGAAAACCGTCAGGAAACGGTCGATGGTCTCGTCGTAGGTCGCGTGGATGCGGAAGGGCCATTTGTTGGTGGCGAGCAGCTCGACGATAGGCTCGAGCTCGCTCTCCATCACCGGCGCCGGATCGGGTCGTGGCTCCAGGAAGTTCTCGAAGTCGGCGGCCGACCAGGTGAGGTTTTCGCCGGCTCCGTTCATCCGCAGCAGCCCGTCGCCCGCGCCGGGCTCCGTCATGGCGATCCAGCGCTCGTAGTCAGACAGCTCCTCGCCCGGTTTCTGGGCGAAGAGGTTGTAAGCGATGCGGACGGTCAGATGACCGTCGTCGTGCAACCGCTGGATGACCTCGTAGTCATCCGGAAAGTTCTGGCCGCCGCCGCCGGCGTCGATCACCGAGGTGATGCCCAACCGGTTCATCTCCCGCATGTAGTGGCGGGTCGAGTTGATCTGATCCTCGACCGGCAGGTGTGGCCCCTGGGCCAGGGTCGAATAGAGAATGAAGGCCGAGGGCGTTGCCAGCAGCAGGCCGGTCGGATTGCCCTGGGCATCCCGCTCGATGGTGCCGCCAGGCGGGTTGGGCGTATCCTTGCCGAAGCCCAGTGCGGTCAGGGCCGCCCGGTTCAGCAAGGCCCGGCCGTAGAGATGCAGGATGAAAACCGGCGTGTCCGGAGCCGCGGCATTGATCTCCTCCAGCGTCGGCATGCGACGCTCGGCGAACTGGAACTCAGACCAGCCGCCGACCACGCGCACCCACTGCGGCGCCGGAGTGCGATCCGCTTGCTCCTTCAGCATGCGCAAGCAATCGGCCAGCGACGGCACGCCTTCCCAACGCAGCTCCATATTGTAGTTGAGCCCGCCGCGGATCAGGTGCGTGTGGCTGTCGTTCAAGCCGGGGATGACACGCCGGCCTTGCAGATCGATGACCCGGGTATCGCCGTCAGCCAAGGCCCGGACTTCCGCCTCCGACCCCGTCGCCAGGATCCTTCCGTCCTTGATCGCCAGCGCTTCAACCTCCGGGGTTGCCCCATCGAGGGTGGTGATCTTGCCATTGACCAAAATCAGATCTGCCATGTTCCCTTGTCCTTCCTAGCCGATCCCCTGCGCAGGCCCAGCGCCAGCAGCCCCGCTGCTGCGCCGGTCGTTTGAAGTGTCCTGCGTCTTGTGATGCGCATGGCCTACTCCACCGCCACCGTCATAATCGGGCTACCCCTGCTCACCTGATCCATCCCGAGCCTCTCGTTTTTTCCCGTTGCAGAGGCGAAGGGGCCGCCGCCGGTGAAAACGGCCGCCCCTTATCAAGTTCGTCATTCGGCGGCAGCAGCTCCCGCCTCGCTGGCGTGTTCGCCGAGGGCCCATTTGGAGAAGCGGACCTGGATGCCGTAAGGCGAATGGGCCTTGAGAATCCCCATGACACCGTCGTAAGTCACACCGCGCGCCCAGTCCTGTTGCAGTTCGAAGATGTACTGCAGCGCAGTCATCGGCACCGCGCCGGCCTGAACGAGACGCTGCATGGCACGCTCATGGGCCTCGGGCGTGACATCGCCGCAGGCATCGGCGACGACATGAACGTCGTAGCCCTCGCGCAGCATATCGAGCGTCGGGAACATCACGCAGGCTTCGGTCCAGAGGCCGGCCAGCACGATCTTCTTCCGGCCGGTCGCGGCGACCGCTTGGCGGAAATTCCCGTCGACCCAGGAGTTGATCGAGGTCCTGTCGACGATGTCGTGATCGGGGAAAAGCTCCGTCACTTCCGGCATGAAAGGGCCGGAAAAGCTGTCCTGCGCCACCGTCGACAGCACAGTCGGGAGGCCGAAGAGCTTCGCACCCTTGGCGAGGATCTGCACATTGTGCATCACCGACAGGCGGTCGTGGCTTTCAACGCCCTGATACATGGCGGGCTGGAAGTCGATCAGAACCAGCGCGCTGTTTTCCGGAGCAATCATCTCAAGTTTGCCGTCAGTCATCTTCAATCTCCCAAAGCTGGCCAAGTTGGCTTCGAGTCCCCGCTCAGTCGCGTCACCCGCGGAGCCGGAGGCCGTCGACTGAAAGGCCGCCAAGGCGCCAGGATGAGAGACCGCGTGCAGGGCAGAGCTTGCCAACTTCCGTTGGCACCGGCTCCTCGGCTTGGCTGACGTTGACGAGCCGTCGCCCGCGTCGCTTCGCTTAATGGAAAGATGATCTGAATTCGCCTCCGGCGCTTTCACGATTGCGCTGGCCTTTACAGGAATGTGCGCAAATCTGCGGTCCCGTGCTTGAACACTGCCGGAACCGGCATCAAACTCCTTGTCGACATGAAAAAAGAGATCGACATCCCAGACAGCGGCGCACAGCGTTTCGTGCTCAAGGCTGCGGAGGAGCGGAGCGTCGCCTTCGACGGCCCGCCGGTTTCGCAGCTGCCCGAGTGGGGCGGCGTCGCCAACACAGACGGCGTGCGTTTTATTCTGCACCCGCCGCTCGATTTCGAGATCGCCTATCGGATCCCCGACTATCTCATCTTTACCCCTTACGCGCGGGCGGTTGTCGATGTTGCGCTGAAGGACGGGCCGACGAAACGCAGGACGTGGAGCGCCGGTGCGGCCATGGTCGTGCCGCCGGAGACCTGCGTACGCGCCCGCATGGCCGAGCCGGTGGAGTTTCTCTGCATCATCGTCGCACCGGAGCGCGCCGAAGCCGTGATCGCGCGCGCCGCGCACGGCCGGCTGTGGGCTCCGGAGGTGATTGAGGACTTCGGCGACGCCGGTTTCGCCGCGCTTCAGCAGGAGGTGCGACGCTCGCTGCTTGGCGACCCGCTGGTCGAGCCTGCCTACCTCGAAAGTCTCGCCGATGCGATGTTGGCGCGGATTGCCTGCCGGCTGCTGGGCCGGCCGACAGGACCCCAGAGAAAGGAGGCTCTGCCGCCTTTCGTCCTGCGCAGCGTCACAGAGCAGATCGAGGAGACTCTCGCCGAGACGATCCGCGTTGAAGAGATCGCCAAACAGGTCGGCCTCAGCCGCTCGCACTTCTCGCGCGCCTTTCAAGCGGCAACCGGACAAACGGCGCAAGAGTTCATCATCACGCGGCGCATTTGCCGGGCACGGGATCTGCTCGTCGAGACGGACCGGAACGTCGCCGAGATCGCAGCGGCCACCGGGTTCTCCAGCCAGGCGCACCTGTCGTCCGCCTTCAAGAAACGGCTGGGCGTCTCTCCGGGCCGCTATCGCGACGCCTTTCAGAGGGACGGGCTGCAGGCCCCCTGACGCAGACGCGTCGCGATAGGCCTGCGTGTTGGCGACGCTTCGCCCGCTTGCCCGTGAACAAACTCGCCGGGGACCCGGCAGTGCCTCAGGTATGGCGGCTAGACGGCTCCGTACCCCGCCATGACGAGCGACGATCGGATAGCCGTTCGACCCTTGCGGGTGCGGCGCCCCGTCTGCCATCTGCCCTCACCTCCCTGAGTCGACTCGGTCTTTGAGGAACTGCTCGCTAACCGCCGGCCCGGTCACCGATGCGCCCGAAGCACACCAAGCCGCCTTCGGTCAAAGCTCCGACATGCCCCCGTCGACGACATACTCGGAGCCGGTCACATAGGCGGCGTCGGACGACAGGAGGAACGTGGCCACCGCTGCTACCTCCTCCGGCGTCCCGAAGCGGCCGAGCGGCACCTGGGAGAGGATCATCTCGCCCATGCCGGCGATCTCCTCTTCGTTCATCCCCGTGCGGGCGAAGAAGCCGGTGCCGATCGGACCCGGGCTGACCGCGTTGACGCGGATGCCGCGTGGCGCCAGCTCCCGGGCGAGGCTGCGAACGAGCGTGCGGGCAGCCCCCTTCGCAGAGGCGTAGACGGCAGAGCTCGGCAGCCCCATGACATTGACGACGGAGGTGGTGAGCAGAACCGCCCCGCCATCGGCCATCAGCGGCGCCAGGGCCCGGGACTGCAGCAGCGGCGCCTTGACGAGCACGTCGTAGTGCGCGTCGAACTCCGCCGCCGTCACACTTTCCAAAGGATGGAAGCGTCCGAAGCCGGCGTTCAGAAAGGCTGCGTCCAGGGGCCGTGCGAGCGCGCGAACCGCTTCGGCGAGTCCGTCCGCAGCAGCGGGATCGGCAGCATCGTTCTGCAGCAGCGTCGCGTCCGGCAACTCGGCTTTTGCGGCCTCCAGGCTACTCGGTCGGCTGCCGGTCACGATCACCTGACCGCCCTCGGCCTGCACCCGCTTGGCAGTCGCCAAGCCGATGCCGCTCGTGCCGCCGGTGACGAGCACGAGCTTGTCATGGAAACGAGACATGGCTTGCGTCTCCGGGAATTGGGAGCGGCCGGAAGCGGCCGCGCCGGGTTTACGGAGAGGAAAGGAAAGAGCCCTACCGGGCGGCGCCTATTGAGCGGCCGCCGCCGTGCCGTCGGCGGGAACCGGATCCAACCGCGGACCGTGGGTCACCCGCTCGTCGGCCTTGTGCACGTGGGTGTAGGCGTAGTCGACACCCATGCCGTAAGCGCCGCCATGCTCGCGAACGATCGTCATCAGTCCGTCGTAGGTGTCGCGCCGCGCCCAGTCGCGCTGCCATTCCAGCATGGTCTGAAGCGTGGTCATGGGAACGACGCCGGCCTGGATCATGCGCTGCATGGCCATGTCCTGAGCCAAGGTCGAGGTATCGCCCGAGGCATCGGCGACCATGTAGATCTCGTAGCCGCCTTCATCCATTGCGGAGAAGGCGAAGGTGTTGTTGCAGACACTGGTCCAGAGGCCGGAGACGATGACCTTCTTGCGACCGGCCTTGGCCAGCGCGTCGCGCACCTTCTGGTCGTCCCAGGAGTTCATGGAGGTGCGCTCGAGCAAGGGATGCTCGGGAAAGACCTCCAGCAGTTCGGGGTAGGTGTGACCGGAGAAGGTGTCGGTCTCGACCGTGGTGATGCTGGTCGGAATGTCGAAGAGCTTAGCCGTTTTGGCGAGGGCGACGACGTTGTTCTTCAGCGTCTGCCGGTCGATCGACTGCACTCCGAAGGCCATCTGCGGCTGGTGATCAATGAAAATGAGCTGGCAGTTGTCTGGTGTCAAAAGATCCGGTCTGGTGGTCACTTGCCCCTCCTTGTTTACAGGCCGTCGTATCTGTTGGCATACAGTCAAGCTGCTGCGGCACCTCTGGTTTTTTTGTTTGCTCAGAAGTGATCCTGAGGTAGGCAGAGAAGCAAGTGGCCTTTCCGGACCAATCTTAAAAGTAGTTACTTGAAGGTAACTAGGCGCACCTATGGTTCCCCAAAAATTCGACCCGACGATTCCGAAGGGTTGCCCGATGGACGTCGTGCTCCAACGCCTCTCGGGCCGCTGGACTCCTCACATCCTCTGGGCGCTTGCCAACAACGGACCGACCCGCTTCGGCGAGCTGCGGCGGCTGATGCCCGGCCGCGTATCGGCCAAGTCGATGAGCGAACGCCTGCAGATCCTGGAGGCCGACGGTCTGGTGGACCGCCGTGCCGAGCCGACCACTCCGCCGGAAGTGACCTACAGCCTGACCGAGCGCGGCCAGGACATGGACGAGATCCTCCGCGCGATGCACAGCGTGGCGGAGCGCTGGGAGGCCTCGCAAGGGCCGGAGACCTGAGAAACGCGAGCGCCGCGCCTTCGCGCGGCGCTCGGCTTCAGGGTCCGGCAGGCGGCCCCATCGTGTCCGCTGCGTCGCCTGAGACGATCGTGCTCTATTGCGCGGCGACGTCCTGCAGCAGTCCGGCGCGTTGCAACACGGCGTCGAGACGGGGCTCGAGCTCCGGCGCTGCGGGCATCATCGGCAGGCGGTGGGTGTTCTTGGGAAGCTGACCCAGCCGCCGCATCATGTACTTGATGGCAATCGGGTTGGTGTCGAAGAAAACCGCCTTGTTCAGCTCCCAGAGCTTGAAATGCAGCGCCCGTCCGCGCGCCATGTCGCCGGCCGCCGTCGCCTCGTAGAGCTCGGCGACCGCCTCCGGCCAGACGTTGCCGACCGCGTTCATCATGCCCGCGGCGCCGATGCAGAGCATGGGAAAGCTCAGCTCCTCAAGGCCGACGAAGATGCGGAACTCCTCGCCGAAGGTCCGCAGCATCTCGCTGACCAGGGCCAGCTCGATGACGGCATGCTTGATGCCGACGAAATCCTCCGAAGCGCTTGCGACCTCCTGCAGCGTCTCCAGGGTCACCGAGACCGCCGTGCGGCCGGGGATGTGGTAGATCATCCAGGGTTTGTCGGTGCGCTTGGCCAGCTCCCTGTAGTAGGCAACCAGGCCGCGCTGCGGCGGGCGGATGTAATAGGGCGTGACGATCAGCAGTGCATCCGCCCCGGCGTTGCTGGCATGCTCGGTGAGTGCCGCCGACTCCGCAAAACTCTGCGAGCCGGTCGCCGCCACCACGGGCACGCGCCCGGCGGCCGCCTCGATCCCCACGTCGACGAGCTTGTTGCGCTCCTCGACCGTCAGGGTCGAAGGCTCCGAGGTCGTGCCGTTGACCACGATTCCGTGGGTGCCGGCCGCGATCTGCTGATCCACGAGTGCCGCGTAGGCGTCGTAGTCCACGGCACCCGCGTCCGAAAAGGGCGTCACCAGCGGCGGGTAGCTGCCGCGCAGGAAGCTCTTGTCCAGCGATCTCATTCGGCCGCTCCCGCCAACTTCCGGTTGGTGCCGAAGCCCGGCTGGCTGCCCAGGATCGAGGCCGGCAGCTTGAGGTCCTCCTGCCACAGCAGGGATTCCATCCAGATGTTCAGCGGCTGATCCTGAACGGTGAGTTCGTAGACGTAGTCGTCGTAGCTGGCGTGGTTGTGAACGGCCCAGCCCGGCGCCGAGAGCATCAGGTCGCCGGCCTTCCACTCCAGCACTTCGCCTTCGACCGTGCTCCGACCGCTGCCGCTGAAATAGTAGTTGATGGCTGCCGAAACGTGGCGATGCGGGCGATCGACGATCTTCGGCGGGCGGATCGTCATGGTGGCGAAGAAGCTGGGGGTGGTGCCGTTGGTTCGCTCGGTCCGCGGGTTGTAGAGCAAATAAAGACGGCGGCCGACGTAGTCCTTGCCCAGAGCCTCCAGCTTGTCGATGTTCTCCTTCACCAGCTCCCAGGGCCAGTGCAGCACGGGCGACGGGACCGACGCGGGATTGATCAGCGTCTCATAAGGCATCAGCCAGGCCCCGTCGTCGGTGAGCTGGAAGGTGCCGTAGGGACTCGCGCGCCTGGGATCCTCCCGGCCCTTCTCCTCGCCGTAGTCGTAGCCCTCGCCGTCGACCGCCCGAATGTCCGTCGGTGCGTTCTCCTCCGCAAGGTAGACGTTCATCTTGTCCAGCAGGGCGGCGTTGGAATAGGTCAGCCGCACCTGCAGATCGCTGGTGTCGTTGACATGCCAGTAGGTCACGTAGGAGGGATGATTCCAGACGTCGTACTGTCCGAAGTCCACACGCTTGCCGCCGGAGATCGAATGGCCGCCGCCGCGGATGCAGAAGTTCACCTCGGTCGCGTTGTGGCGGAAGGGCGCGGTCTTCTCGCCCGGCTTCAGGACGTCGAGGCTGACGCGGATACCCGGCGCCAGACCGAGCCCCGGCGCCTTCGAGCGCGGATGCACGATCCAGGACTGGCGGCGGCCGTTCGCCGGCATCGGCAGGTCGGCCAGACGCTCGATCTCCGCGTCGATCGCCTCCTTCGAGATCACCGTGGCGGGCCAGAAATCCAGCGGCTGCTGGTGATCGGCGCCCGCCTTGTCCACGAAAAACCCATTGCTGCTCATCTGAGCTCCTCCCTCGTCGTCTGACCTTCCGGGCCGCTCAGGCGGCGCGCGTCAGGCGCGGTTTCACTTTCGTCGGATGCGGGACATGGCGGCCCAATCCCTGCACCTCGGCCTCGTGCAGCACCGCCAGCCCCACCGCCAGGTCGGAAATGCCCATGCCCATGGCCTTGAACAGAGTCAGGTCCGCAGCGGCCGGACGGCCTGCACCCTCGGCCACGATCTCGGAAAGCGGCCGAGCGGCCTGCCAAGCCGCGTCGTCGTCGCCGAAGCATGTGCGGAACTCCTTCGACAGGCGCCGCACCGACGCCACGCTGTCGACGCCGATGGCGCCGCAGCGTGCGAAGACGTCCTGGCTGAACTCCTCGCGTTCGGGCGAGATCGCGCCGACGGCATTGAGGTGCGTGCCGTGTGCCAGCTCGGCAGACCCGACGATGGGAGCCCGCGCCCGGGTCACCAGGGTCACGACATCGGCATCGGCGACGCAGGCCGCGGCGGTCTCCACCGCCGCCACCTCGACCCTCAGGCCGGCGTTCCGAACACTCTCGGCAAACCCCTTGCGTCGCTCGGCGTCGCGACCGAACACACGGACCTCCGAAATCGGGCGCACGGCGCAAACGGCGGCAACCTGCGTCAGCGCCTGTTTGCCTGTACCGACCTGACCGAGCACGGCGGCATCGGGCCGCGCCATCCAGCGCGTGGCCACGCCCGTAACGGCGGCGGTGCGCATCTGCCCGAGCGCAAAGGCCTCGATCACAGCACGCAGCCGCCCGGTCTCCGAGTTCCAGATCAACAGCAGCGGCGTCGCGCCGCCCGCCGTATGCGCCCAGGTCTTGGTGCCCACGACCTGCTCGCCCTCGATCGTGGCGCCGATGGCATGCAGCGTGTGACCGCCGCCCCAGAGAACCTGGGTCTTTTCCATGTTCATGGCGCGGCCCTGTGCCTGCAGCGCCAACCCGTACTCCAGAGCGTCGATCGCATCCGGCAGACTGATCGCCTGCACCACATCGGCCTCGCTGACCCAGAGCGTGAAGTTCTCGGCGCTCATCCTGTGAATCCGTCCTCGAAGATGGAGGGCACCGGCGGCTCCAGTGCCAGCGTGTTGACGATCAAGGCGTGCACCAGATAGCGCCCCGCCACCATCATCACCGCGACGGCCTGCCGGTGGCCGAGCCGTTCCACGAGACGCTCGAAGGCGACCTGCGCCGCCTCCGAGCGGCCATGCGATGCCAGCGCGGCGAGCAGGTAGCGCTGCACCGCCCGCTCGGCGTCGGAAAGAGATCGAGCCCCCGCGGGCAAGGCCTCATCAGGATTCAGACGCTCGACCGCCTCGACCCAGTCGCGACCGAGTCCGAGCCGCACAGAGAGGCGCTCATGCTGATTGCGCTCGTAGGCGTTGCCGAGATGAACCGCACAGGTCAGAGCGATCACCTCGACCAACTCTTTGGGCAGATCCGACTTGGCGCTTTCGGTGAAGGCCACGAAGGCTTCGAGTGCCCGGGGCTGATGACCGGCCACCCGGAAAAACTCACCGAGATAGCCCAAGCGCTCGACGCGCGGGCCCAGCGCCGCCGCCAAGCCACCGGGCATGTCCTGCAGATCCAGTCGCGGAATAGCTTTACTCATGAGAGGCTTTCTAATTTTTCTATTCGCACTTTAGCGAATAAACTTCTCCTATCCAAGCGCTAAGGCTCTTCGGTTTTTCAAGTCATATCACACTGATAATAAATAATATTTATAGGTTTTATGGAAAGTATTTCAATCGGATAATCCTCTTGTGATCGACATAATCTACATATATCGTTCACTTACGAGCAAAATCTGCCGACACCCCACTCAAGGGCGCGACGACAAGACGCCACGGCAGTCGAGAAACATTGGGAGGAATCGAAATGCGCAAGTTCGCGATCGCGGCGACAGTGGCGGTCCTTGGCCTCATGGCACCGCCGGCATCTGCCGAGAGCTACAATCTCACCGTTGCAGGGGCCTCCCCCGGCGGCCTCTGGTCGCTTCTAGGGGCGGGCCTCGACGCGGCGGTCAAGGCAGCTCACCCCGGATCGACGGTCACCTACCAGACCTCCGGCGGCGGCCTGGCAAACGTTGCCGTGCTTCAACGCAAAGACGCGGACATGGGCATCGTGCACGATGCGGAACTGCAGGTCGCAAAACAGGGAAGCGCGCCCTTCAGCGAACCGGTCGAGGACCTGCGGGTCCTGAGCTATCTCTATACCTGGGCGCCCATGCAACCGGTGATCCGAGCCGACTTCGCCAAGGAACACGGCATCGACACCTTTGCCGATCTGGCCGCCCGGCAGGTTCCGGTGCGCGTGGCCATCAACAAGCGCGGCAACATCGCCTCCGAGGTGGCGCTGGCCATGCTGGAAGCGATCGGCGCCGGTCCCGACGAGATCGAGGCCTGGGGCGGCGACGTGATCTATGCCGCTTCGGGCGAACAGGCGACGCTGATGCAGGACCGCCGGGTCGACATGACCCTCAACTCGATCTTCGTGCGGCACCGTTCCATCATGCAGCAGGCCGATGCCATCGACCTGAAGCTTCTGCCGATCGCGCCGGAAACGCAGACGGCGGTCAACGAGCGCACCGGAACCGGCGATTTCGTCATTCCGGGCGGCAGCTACGACTGGGCGCCCGACGACACGCCGACGGTGACTCTGGGAGCCGCCCTGGTGGTGCGGGCCGATATGGACGAGCAGACGGCCTACAACCTGACCAAGGCGCTGTTCGAGAACCATGACAAGATTGCCGGCGTGCACAAGGCCATGAACGCCCTGACGCCGGAGATCATGGCCGCCCAGACGGTCGTCCCCTATCACGCAGGCGCCCGGCGCTATCTCTCCGAAGCCGGCCTGATGTGAGGCCGAGGTGGCGCTTGCGACCATCGAGGTAAGGCGCACGCTGGCCGGGTTCGCGTCCTCCGGCCAGCGGCGCAAGCTTCCGGGACCGCTGGGTCGCGTGGTGCATGGCTTCGCGGCCCTGATTGCGATTGCGGTGATCTATACGACGACCATCGTGTTCGTCGATCTCTTCGCCATGACGATCGTGTTCCTCGCCGCCATGCTGGCGCTGGTGTTCCTCACGGTGGGCGCCACACCCGACAGCCCGACCGACCGTCCCTCTGCCGTCGACTGGCTGTTTGCGCTCACCGCGCTGGCGGTCGGCGCCTACTTTCTGATCGAGAGCGAGCGGATCATCACGCGGATCACGCTGCTGCATCCGCTGACCGGTCTCGACATGGTCTTCGCGCCGGCGCTGCTGATCCTGACGCTGGAGGCAACGCGCCGCACCGTCGGCATGGGGCTGACGACGATCGTCGCCATCTTTCTGGCCTACAATCTCTGGGGTCACTGGCTGCCCGGCAAGCTGAGCCACGGCGAGATCAGCTTCAACCACTTCCTCGACATCATGATGTTCACCACGGACGGCCTGTTCGGCGTGCCGATCCGGGTGGCCGCGACCTACGCCTTCCTCTTCGTGCTGTTCGGCACCTTCCTGGCGAAGGCCGGCGGCGCCGAGTTCTTCTACAACTTCGCCGCCGCGGTCGCCGGACGACGCCCGGGCGGGCCCGCGAAGATCGCCGTGGTCTCCTCCGGGCTCTACGGAACGCTGTCCGGCAGCCCGACCTCGGACGTGGTCACCACCGGCTCGATCACCATCCCGATCATGCAGCGCCTCGGCTACTCGAAACGCCTGGCCGGCGGCGTCGAGGTCGCGGCCTCCACCGGCGGCAGTCTGCTGCCGCCGGTGATGGGCTCGGCCGCCTTCATCATGGCCGAGTTCACCGGCATCGAGTACCGCGAGATCGTGATCGCCGGCCTGGTCCCGGCCTTGCTGTTCTACATCTGCGTCTACACCCAGGTGCATCTGCGCTCGCTCAAGCTGGGCCTGCGGGGGCTGCCGGGGGACGAGCTGCCGGTGCTGACCGCGACCCTGAAGAACGGCGGGCTGTTCCTGGTGCCGCTGGTGGCCATGACGATCGCGCTCCTGATGGGCTACTCGCCCACCTACGTCGCCGTCTTCGCCACGGCCACGGTGCTGGCCGTTTCCCTGGTCCGTCCTTCGACCCGCATGGGCCTGCTGAAGATCTGGGACGCCCTCGGCGAGACCACGCTGCGCATGGTTTCGGTGGTCGCGGCCTGTGCCGCCGCCGGCCTGGTGATCGGCGGCATCTCCATGACCGGCCTGGCCAACAAGTTCGCGGACCTGGTGTTCCTGCTGGCCGGCGACAGCGCCGCCCTGGCGCTGGTGATCGCGGCGGCCCTGTCGATCCTTCTCGGCATGGGGATGCCGACACCCTCGGCCTTCATCCTGGCCGCCGTCCTGGTGGGGCCGACGCTGCTCGAGATGGGGTTCAGCCTGCTGCAGGCGAACCTGTTTCTGCTCTACTTCGCCGTCCTTTCAGCCATGACGCCGCCGGTCGCCGTGGCCGCCTTCGCGGCGGCGGCCATCGCCGATGCCAATCCGCTGCACATCGCCTTCACCGCGGTGCGACTGGCCATCACCGCCTTCATCGTGCCCTTCGCCTTCATCTATGGCGACGGTCTGCTGCTGCAGGGCGACGCGCTCAACGTGGCCGTGGCCTGCACCACAGCGCTGGCCGGCGTGCTGATTCTCGCCGTGGCGGTCGAGGGTTACCTGAAGGGACCGCTGGGCCCGCTGCCGCGCCTGCTGTTCGCCGCGGCCGGCCTGCTGCTGATCGTGCCCACCATCGTCTCCGCAGCGGCAGCGCTGGGTCTTCTGATCCTGGCGCTGATCCTGACGCCCGGTCTCGTGGCCCACCTCACCGGACGGGCGAAGACGCCCGTTTCCCAAACAAACGCCGACTGAGAAAAGGGGGCGACCGACCGTGACCGCCTCAGCGGCGTTCGTTCTCTATCTGCTGCCGCAGTTCCTCCCGGATCGCCTTGAGGGACTGGCGCAAGGAGGCGACTTCGGCCGGCTGCAAGCTCGCGGCCGCCATCCGGTTCACCTCGATCGCATAGGGCAGCAGCTGCCGCTCCAAAGCCCGCCCCTCGCGGGTCAGAAAGACGTTGTACTTGCGCTTGTCCGACGGGTGCGGCTTGCGTTCGACGAGACCGCGCTTTTCCAGATCGTTCAGCGCGGTGACGGTCCGGGGGGTCATGATGCCCGCGCGCTTCGAGAGCTCCGCCTGGGTCAGGCCCTCCTGCTCCCAGAGAACGCGCAGGAAGAACCAGTGCCCCATGGTGATGCCGCAGGTCTCGATCCGCGCCTGCAGCAGCCGCTGGAAGTAGCGATAGGTGTCGCGCAGCAGATAACCGATGCTGTCGTCCGGGTGAAGAACCGGCCGCGGCGTCTTTCGACGGGACGGCTTCTTTTCGGGTTCGCTCATCGCGCCTGCTCTGCTCTCGCTCTGATCCTGCGCTCCGGCCCTGGAGCGATGCCTCCAGCCTGCCTGCGCCTGGGTGCAGCGGCCTGGCAGCTCCATGACCGCTTTTCACAGAACAGCTCGAATCGAGGTGCGTCAACACCTTGCGGCCCGGAGGCCGCGAACTCGTTAAGCATCGAATGAAAGCAGAGGACCGCTGCAATGGATGAGATGGCCCCTTCGGCGACAGACCGCCGCTGGTCGGAGGAAGGGTACAGCCGTGTGCCCTACTGGCTCTATACCGACCAGGACATCTACGATCGCGAGCAAGGCCTGATCTTCCAGGGCCCCTTCTGGAGCTATGTGGCGCTCTCGGCGGAACTGGCGGAGCCCGGGGACTTCAAGCGGACCTTCATCGGCGACCGCTCGGTCGTGATCGTGCGCGACCAGGATGGGGAGATCCGGGGTTTCGAGAATCGCTGCGCCCATCGCGGCGTGCAGTTCTGCCGCACCCACCGCGGCACGGCCAAGGACTTCATGTGTCCCTACCACCAGTGGACCTACGACCTGCGGGGCAACCTGATCGGCGTGCCGTTCCGGCGCGGCGTCAAACGCCAGGGGGGCATGCCGGCAGACTTCGATCCCAAGAACCACGGCCTGCGCAAGCTGCGCACGGCCGAGCGGCACGGCGTCGTCTTCGCCAGCTTCGACCCGGCCGTGCCGCCGCTGGAGGCCTATCTGGGCGAGGCGATGCTCGGCTACTTCGACCGCGTCTTCGATGGCCGCAAGCTGAAGGTCCTGGGCTATCAGCGCCAGCGCACGCCGGCGAACTGGAAACTGATGTTCGAGAACATCAAGGACCCCTACCACGCCAGCCTGCTGCACGTGTTTCTGGTCACCTTCGGGCTGTTCCGGGCCGACAACGAGTCCAGCGTCGAGATGGATGCCACGGGCCGTCACGCCGTTCTGGTCTCGCGCAAGGGCGAGCAGAAGAAGACCGAAGATCTGTCCGACATGAAGAGCTTCCGCGAAGCCCTTCAGCTCAACGATCCCCGGCTGCTCGATCCCGTGCGCGAGTTTCCCGGCACGGCGACCGTGGTGATGCAGACGCTTTGGCCGAACCTGATCGTGCAGCAGCAGTCGAACACCTTGGCGATGCGTCAGCTCGTGACCCGCGGCCCCAACGCCTTCGACCTGATCTGGACCTACTTCGCCTATGCGGACGACGAGGAGGCAATGGTCACGCGCCGCCTGCGCCAGGCCAACCTGATGGGTCCCGCCGGCTACGTCTCGCTCGACGACAGCGAGGTCATGGAGTTCTCCCAGGTCGGCATTGCCCAGGCACCGCAGGCCAGCGGCGTCGTCGAGATGGGCGGACACGACACGGAGGACACGCCGCACATGGTGACCGAGAGCGCGATCCGCGCCTTCTACAAGTACTACCGCGAGATCATGGGAGTCTGAATCATGGACGGTGCCACTCAACTGCGTGCTCTGCCCGAGGATCTGGCTCTGCGGGTGGCGGTCGAGGACTTCTATGCCCGCTACGTCGAGATCGCGAACGATCCACTGCGCCTGGAGGACTGGCCGGAGCTTTTCACCGAAGACGGGCAGTATCGCGTCCTGCCCCAGGAGAACTGGCAGCAGGGCTGGCCCCTGGCCCTGGTGCGCGCCGAAAGCCGCGGCATGCTGAAGGATCGGGTCGCTGCCGCCCAAGGCATCAACACCTACACGCCGCGAGTGATGCGCCACCTGGTCTCCAACATCCGCTGCGACCGCGCCGGCAGCGGGGAGATCGAGACGAAAGCCAACTTCGCCGTGTTCGAGACGATGATCGACGAGCCCAGTCGGGTGTTCGCGACAGGCGTCTATCGCGACCGCCTGATCGAAGACGCAGATGGGCTCCTGAGGCTGCAGGAACATGTCGTCGTTCTGGACAACGACTTGGTGCCCAACAGCATCGTCTATCCGCTGTGACAGCCGCGCTCCAGCGGGCCGGTCAATCGGGCCAGTTCTGCAGCAGGTCGACGGGGTCGCCGTAGCGCGACGCCATCTCCACGACGCTCGGCGCCTCCAGAGACTTGAGGAAGCCCCCGTCGATCAAGGTCGTGTTTCCCGCGGTGACGGTCATGTTGTAGCTGATCAGGTCCATGTGCACCGGCGGTTCTTCCCACTCGGGCATGACCCGGCGGATGTAGTCCGAAGGCCTGGCCAGATCGATCCCCCAATGCAAGGCACCCGGGGAGTTGGAGCCGGCAGGATAGACGGTATAGCGGGGCGCCTTGGGGTTGAAGCCGCAGCCCAGCTCGATCAGCTGACCGTCGGTCAGCATGTCGCGGAAAAGTGCGGCCAGGTCCCCGTCCCCCCTGACGGCGGCGATGCGATCGCGCGCGAAGACCACCTCGAAGCGCTCGTCGAACGGCTTCTCGAACCCGACCGCCCACTGCGGGATCACCACGCCGTCGATCTCGGCCACCACGCTGTCGTCGTTGTCGAAGGCCGTGCGGTCATAGAGGTTCGGACCGTGGGTCGGGAGGTAGTGGACGTAAGCGCCCGGCTCGTTGGGCGTCATCTGACCGCGCCAGCGATTGGAGCGCAGGAGATTGGCCCGCATCTCCGGCGTGAACTTGATACGCAGATCCGAGCCCTGCGGACAGGTGAAGCGGAGATCGAAGGCCTGGCCCTCCGGATAGAGCGCCGCCGTCTGCCGGATGATCTCGCCGACGATGTCGATGGGAAAACGCGCCTGCGGCGTCTTGAGCAGCTCGAGATCGCGGAAGTAGGTGATCTTGACCCAGCGCTGCCCGCCCTTGCGCAGGGCGATGCAGAGGGGATCGATGATCGAGCAGAACCAGGTGGAGATCACGAAGGTCGCCCCTTCCAGGAGCGGCTTGATCTCCTCCGGGATTTCCGTGTGCTGGGTCGTGTGGCTCATGACCACCATCGGCTCCGTGCCCCGCGCACGCGCCAGACCGCAGATCGCATGAATCACCTTCGGATCGATCCCCCGGTCGGCCAGAAAGACGACCCGGTCCTCGCCGGTAAAGCAGAAGGTGCGATTGAAGTTCTCCAGGGCCTGAAAGTACTCGGCCGTCTGAACCGTTTCGAGGCTCTTCTCCCGCGGCAAGCCGACATAGGGGATCCCACTCGACGTCTGCATCTTTCCTCCCGTTGCGCAGCACGGCTTTCCACCGCTCTTTCGGCTGCCAGTCTAGCAAATCATTAACGTCTTAGCGAACAACCCAGATCTGCGGCTCATGCAGATCGCAGTTTCGGCATCCGCGCGGCCAGATGACAGAGCTGCACCTCGCCCCCCCAACCTGCCCAACAGGCCTGCAACCGGGTGGATGGTCAGGCCAAGGTCGATGCTGGACAGTGCGGTCCGCTTGACAGGCAGCCCGCTGCGAAAGACCTCCGGCCGCCTTGAGGCACGTCAATGTCGGCTGACGGGGCCGGGATCACTGTTGCGACACAAACGGAAGCTCGCCTGCCTGCTCCCGGGCATTGCACGCCGGGCTCGAACGACTGTCCAGCTGAACGCTGCGGCCCTGAGGCTCCCGAGCTGCGGACCGAGTTCTGAATCGAGGAACACGCATGAGACTATCGACCGGCATCGTGATCGGTCTCGTTCTGGCTGCGGCGTCCGCGGGCACAGGCTGGTACTGGTGGCAGCAGCGCCAGCAGCTGCCCGACCATATCGCGACCGCGAACGGGCGCATCGAGGCCGAAGAAGTCCATATCGCCACGAAGTACGCCGGACGCGTGGCCGAGGTGCTGGTTGAAGAGGGCAGTCTGGTCGAGGTCGGCCAGGTCCTGGCGCGCATGGATACGGCAGAACTGGATGCGGAACTCGATCAGGCGATCGCCGACACCGCGCAATCGCGGGAGGCGGTGAGAGAGGCCGAGGCGCTGATCGCCCAACGCGAAAGCGAGCTGAATTTGGCGCAGCTGGAGCTGAATCGCGCGCTCTATCTGGCCGAGAGAGGCCATGTGTCACTGGAGCGGGTCGATCAGCGCAGGTCCCGGCGAGACAGCGCCCAGGCGGCCCTCGCGGCGGCGCAGGCCCATGCGGCCAATGCCGAACGGGCCGTGGAGTCGACAGAGGCCAGGGCCCGGCGCATTCAAACGCAGATCGACGACGCGGTCCTGACCGCCCCGCGCTTCGGCCGCATCCAGTACCGCCTGGCCGAGCCCGGCGAAGTCCTGCCGGCCGGCGGGCGCGTCGTCACCCTGCTCGATCTGACCGACGTCTATATGACCATCTTCCTGCCGACGGCGCAGGTCGGTCGGGTCTCGATCGGCGCCGAAGCGCGCCTCATCCTCGATGCCATACCGGAGTACCGAATTCCGGCCAGGGTCTCCTTCGTCGCCTCGGAAGCGCAGTTCACCCCCCGGCAGGTCGAAACCCGCAGCGAGCGCGAGAAGCTTATGTTTCGCCTCAAGGTCAAGATCGACCCGGACCTGCTGCTCGCGCACATCGAGCAGGTGAAAACCGGCGTTCCGGGAGAGGCCTACGTGCTGCTTGGCTCCGACAACGGCGTCTGGCCGGACTGGCTCGAGGTGCGCCTGCCCGAGACGGCGGCGCGATGAATGCGGATCGGGAACCCGCCGCCCGCTTGCAGGGCGTAACCCACCGCTATGGGCGCAAGCTGGCGCTCGAGAGCATTACGATGGAGGTTCCCCGCGGCCGGACCGTCGGGCTGATCGGCCCGGACGGCGTCGGCAAGTCGACGCTGCTGTCCCTGATTGCCGGCGCGCGCAAGCTGCAGTCCGGCCGCATCGAGGCCTTGGGCGGCGACATGGCCAGTCGACGGCATCGCCGCCGGGTCTGTCCGCGCATTGCCTACATGCCGCAGGGTCTCGGCAAGAATCTCTACATGGACCTCACGGTCATGGAGAACCTGGAGTTCTTCGGCCGGCTGTTCGGTCAGGACTACAGGGAACGTCAACGGCGGATCGGCGACCTGCTGCGCAGCACGGGGCTGGATCCCTTTCCGGACAGAGCGGTCGGCAAGCTCTCCGGCGGCATGAAGCAGAAACTGGGGCTCTGCTGTGCGCTGATCCACGACCCCGAGCTGTTGATTCTGGATGAGCCCACCACCGGCGTCGATCCCCTCTCGCGGCGTCAGTTCTGGGATCTGATCCATCGGCTGCGCGCCGAGCGGCCCGACATGGCGGTGCTGGTGGCCACGGCCTACATGGACGAGGCCGAGGGTTTCGACCGGCTGGTCGCGATGAACCGGGGGGCCCTGCTCGCCGTCGGCAGCCCGTCTCAGCTGAAGGCGGAGGTCGGGGCCGAAAGCCTGGAGGACGCCTTCATCGGTCTCCTGCCGGAAGAGCTGCGCCGCGGCCACCGCGCCCTGCAGATTCCTCCTCGCCCGACGCACGAGGACCGGCCCGCCATCGTCGCGGAGGGGCTGACGCGACGCTTCGGGGACTTCACGGCCGTCGACAGGGTCAGCTTCGAGATCGAGCGCGGGGAAATCTTCGGCTTCCTGGGCTCGAACGGCTGCGGCAAGACCACGACGATGAAGATGCTGACGGGCCTGCTGCCGGCCTCGGAAGGTCGGGCCTGGCTGTTCGGCGAAGAGGCGAAGGCCCACGAGCTGGCGACGCGCAAACGGGTCGGCTACATGTCGCAAAGCTTCTCGCTTTATGCAGAGCTCACGGTCCGGCAGAACCTGGATCTCCACGCCCGACTGTTCCACCTGCCGCCTGCGGAGATCGGCGGGCGGATCGAGACTCTGCTCGCGCGCTTCGGTCTCACCGCCTACGCCGACGACCTGACGGCCGGGCTGCCGCTCGGCATTCGCCAGCGCCTGTCGCTCGCCGTGGCCATCATCCACGAGCCCGAGGTGCTGATCCTGGACGAGCCCACTTCGGGCGTCGACCCCATCGCCAGAGACGGCTTCTGGGAGATCCTGATCGACCTGTCGCGCAATCAGGGGGTCACGATCTTCATTTCGACGCACTTCATGAACGAGGCGCTGCGCTGCGACCGCATCTCCCTCATGCATGACGGCCGGGTGCTGGCCAGCGATACGCCGGCCGGCATCGTGCAAGCCGCCGGTGAAACCTCTTTGGAGACTGCCTTCGTGTCCTATTTGCGAGCGGCGTCGCAGGAACCGCCCGCAGAGCAGCCGACGAAGAAACCCTCGGCGAAACCGTCGGCGAAACCGTCGGCCGGAGCGCCGTCCGGGACGGCGACCAGCGCGGCGACCAGCACGGCGACCGGGGCAGCGACCGGGGCGGTTCAGGCGGCCTCGGCTTTCAGTCTGCGGCGCCTTCTGGCCTACAGCCGGCGCGAAAGCGTGGAGATCCTGCGCGACCGGATACGGCTTGCCGTCGCCGTACTGGGGACCGCGATCCTGATGCTCGTCTTCGGCTACGGCATCAGCTTCGACGTGGAGGACCTGACCTATGGGGTGCTGGATCGGGACCGCACGCCGGAGAGCCGCAGCTATCTCGAGGGCTACGCCGGCTCGCGCTACTTCCAGGAAAGCCCGCCGCTGACCAGCCATGCGGAGATGGATCGACGGCTGCGCAGCGGCGCGATCACCCTGGCCATCGAGATACCGCCCGGCTTCGGCAGGGATCTGCTGCAGGAGCGCAGGCCGCAAGTCGCCGTCTGGATCGACGGCGCCATGCCCTTCCGCGCCGAGACGATCCGCGGTTATGTCGAGGGCCTGCATCTCGCCTATCTGGCGGAGCGCGCGCGGCGCGCGCAGGGCGCCGTGCCCGAGGGCTTGCCGGCCGAGATCGAGTCCCGCTATCGCTACAATCAGGACTTCCAGAGCATCTTCGCGATGGTGCCGACGGTCATTGGCCTGCTGCTCGTGTTCATCCCGGCCGTCCTGATGGCCCTTGGCGTCGTGCGGGAGAAGGAACTCGGCTCGATCACCAACTTCTACGTCACCCCGGTGACCCGTCTGGAATTCCTGATCGGCAAGCAGGTCCCCTACGTCGCGCTCGGCATGGTCAACTTCATCGTCATGGTCGGCTTGGCGGTCTTTCTCTTCGGCGTCCCGATCAAGGGCAGCTTCGCGACCCTGAGCTTCGGCGCCCTGCTGTATCTCGTCACCACGACCGGGATCGGCCTGCTGATCTCCTCCTTCACGAAAACGCAGATCGCGGCACTGTTCGGAACCGCCATCGCCACCACGATCCCGGCCGTTCTCTTCTCCGGCATGATGCAGCCCGTCTCCTCGCTGGAGGGCTCCGCGGCCGTCATGGGCCTGAGCTTTCCGACGAGCTACTTCATGACGATCAGCGTCGGCACCTTCACGAAGGCGCTCGGCTTCGCGGATCTGCTGTTCCAGTTTTCGATCCTGGCCGCGTTCATTCCCATCCTGACCGGGCTGAACGTCCTGCTGCTGTCGAAGCAGGAGCGCTGACGATGGGGCGCCTGGAAACGATCTACCGGCTCGGCATCAAGGAACTCTACAGTCTGCGCCACGACCGCGTTTTGCTGATCCTCGTCATCTGGGCCTTTTCCTTCTCGATCTACACGGCGGCGACGGGCATGTCGCACGATCTCAATCGCGCCGCCATCGCCATCGTCGACGAGGACCGTTCTCAACTCTCCAACCGTATTCGCGAGGCCCTGCTGCCGCCCTACTTCGAGGAACCGGCGCTGATCTCCTTCGACGAGATCGACTCCGGCATGGACTCCGGGCGCTACACCTTCGTGCTCGTCGTTCCGAGCGGTTTCGAGGCCGATGTCCTGGCCGGACGCCGGCCTGCGATCCAGGTGAACATCGATGCGACGGCCATGATGCAAGCCGGCATCGGCGCCCGCTACATCGCCGGCATCCTGACCCAGGAGATCGCGACCTTCGCAGGCCCGGGAATGGAGATACCGCCCGCCGCCGTCGCACTGGAGACGCGCTACGCCTTCAACCCCAACATCACCAGCGCCTGGTTCACCAGCATCATGGAGATGATCAACAACATCACCATTCTCGCCATCGTGCTGACCGGCGCCGCGCTGATCCGCGAACGGGAGCACGGCACCATCGAGCACCTGCTGGTCATGCCGGTGACGCCGCTGGAGATCATGCTGGCCAAGGTCTGGGCGAACGCCCTGGTGATCATGGTCGCGACGGGGCTCTGTCTCGGCCTGGTGGTCGAGACCCTGCTGCAGGTGCCCGTTGCCGGCTCCAAGACGCTCTTTCTCCTGGGCACGGCGCTCTATCTCTTCTTCGCGACGGCGCTGGGTATCTTCCTGGCCACCCTGGCCCGTTCGATGCCGCAGTTCGGACTGCTCTTCATGCTGGTCATCCTGCCGATGAACCTGCTGTCCGGCAGCGATACCCCGATCGAGAGTCAGCCCGAGCTGCTGCAGCTGGTCATGCAGACCGTGCCCTCGACTCACTTCGTAAGCTTCGCGCAGGCCATTCTCTATCGCGGCGCCGGCATCGACGTGGTCTGGCCGCAGTTCCTTCTGGTCACGGCGATCGGCGGCCTGTTCTTCGCCTTCGCCGCCGCCCGCTTCCGCAACAGCGTCGGGGCCCTGCGCTCCTGATCTGCCAGAGTAGGAGTCACGCCGCCGCGCCGGAGGTCGGACACTCGGCGGTTTGACTTCCTGCGGTCAGGGCATAGGTGAATTGGCAGTAAGGCGCACGACCGTCTGCCCCTCTCCGTACTTTCAGTCGTTTTGTCGAGCCGCACCATGACACGAGCGCCCTCGTCGGAGACCGACATCAGGCTGGCATTGAAAGCCCTGACGCAGACTGCGCACGAACACACCGAGCGGAGAGTGGAAGCGCTCCTGCCCTTTTCGAAACCCGACGCCTATCGCAGCTTCCTCTCCCTGCTGCTGTCCATGCATCGCCTCGGAAAGGACGCGGCCGCGCTGATCGGCGACGAGCGCCTGCAGGCACGGGAGAGAGAGGCGATCGGCCTGATCGCCTCGGATCTGGGTCCAGAGTCGAGCGCGGACCTCGGCATCCCCCTGCCATCGCGAGAGACCGGCTTCGCCTGGGGTATACTTTACGTTTGCCGCGGCTCCGCATTGGGTGGCGCGGTCCTGGCGAAGCGGGCCCGGGAACTGTCCGACCGGAACCCCGGCCGCCTGGGCGTCGGCTACTTCAATCACTGCGCGCAGCAGGGAGCGGCCGAGTGGCGAATCTTCTGCCGCGATCTCGAGCGAAAGCGGCCCGACCTGGCTTCCGCAGGTGCTGGGGCGGCCTTTGCCTTCGACACCTTCGCCCGACTGCTCGAGACAAGGATCGATCTCTGCACAGCGGGGTCCGGCTCTGCCGTCGGCCTAACCGTCGGCCAGTAAGGCGTCCGCCAGGACCACCAGTTCGGCCGGCAGGAAGGGTTTCTTGATGCTGCTGCTCGCGCCCAGACGGCGCGCCTGGGTCAGAAACCTGCTCTCCGTATCGCTCTCTTCCAGAGACGCCGAGGCCCCGGTGACAGCAATGACCGGCGGGGCGTGCGGCCCCAGGGTCCTCAGCGCCCCGATCACCGAGAGACCGCCTTTTCCCCGAGCGACGAAGAGATCCGAAACGACCAGATCGACCTTGTCGTTCTGCAGAACGCCGATCGCCTCCTCGCCGCTGTGCGTCAGCACGACCTCGTAGCCATTCAGTTCGAAGACGTCCCGCCACTCGAAAGCGAGCTGCAGGTTGTCTTCCATGATCAGGATACGCGGCATGCTCAGGAGTGCGTGTAGAGTTTCGTCAGTGTGGACAGAAACCGGGCCACATCGACGGGCTTGGTCAGGACCGTGCAGGTCAAGAGATCCTGTGGCATCTCGTAGTCGGATCCGTAGCCCGTGGCAAAGAAAAAGGGCACCTTCTTGCTCAGCAGCAGTCTGGCGACGTCGAAACTCTGCTCGGAGCGCAGGCTGACATCCAGCACGGCAAAGTCCGGGACGGCCGCCTCGATCGAGGCTTGCGCCTGACTCACGGTGGGAAAGGTTCGCACATCGCCGACGCCGAGGTCTCGCAGCATGTCCGTCATATCCATCGCGACAACCATGCTGTCTTCCAAAATCAGCACGCTCTGCGGAAGAGCCTGGTCCTGCCGCCCTCCTGTCCGCAGGGGCGCGCCGCTGCCGGGCGGCTGGGTTTCGAGGCGGATAACGGCCGCGGCCGGCAGCCACAGTTCCGCCCGGAGACCTTCGGGCGCGAATTCGAGCCGGCTGTCGCCGTCCATCTCGTAGGGCACGGCCCGCTCGATCAGCCCCAGACCGAAGCCGCGCCGGTTCGGCGCCCTTGTCGCCGGGCCGCCGCTTTCGACCCAGGTGATCCGAACGCCGCCCCTGTGGTCGTCGATGTCGATTTCCACGCGGCCCGACCCGCTGGACAGCGCCCCATGCTTCATCGAGTTGGTGGTGAGTTCGTGGACGACAAGCGCGAACATCGGCGCGAGATCGGCCCTGACCGCGTAGTCGCCGCCCCGGATCGCGAACTGTTCCTGATCGGCAAGGATGAAGGGCTGCATTTCGGTCCGGAACAGCGTGTGAAGGCTGACGCCGCTGGCAATGCGATTGGCGGCCAGATCGTGGGCCGTTCCCAGCGCGGCGATGCGCTGTTCCAAGGCTCTCGCGTAGGATTCGAGCGAGTCCGCAGAATCCTGGGCCCGCCGGGAGAGGGAGCGGATGAGCGCCAGGATGTTGCGAACGCGATGGTTCAGCTCGGCGATGTAGAGGCTGCGCTGCCGCTCCTCCTTGTGGCTCAGTCGCCGGAAAAGCGCATCGTCGGCCTGGGCCAGGGCAGTGCGAACCTCCAGGGCGGCTTCGATGTCCTCCTGCTCCCAGGGCAGGCAACGGCCCTTCACGGCTTGCGCGTAGGCCGCAAAGGACCCCCGAGGGATCAGCCGCGGACCGTCGGCATGGTCCACGATCTCCTTCTCCGGAGCGCCAGCCCAGTGCAGGGATCGCAGCGCTTCGTCGCGGAAGAAAACCAGCTTGCTGGCACTGTCCGGCGCCATGCGAAGGGCGAGCGCACCCGCCGCAGACCCGAAAGACGCGGCCGATCCGACCAAACCTTCGCGGATCGTCAGGGCCGCTTTATGGTCGTCGGCTTCCTCGGCCAGCAGGGCGTCGGCCACTGCGGCGGTTGTCGCGAGGTCCGGACAGCTTCCGAACATTACTGTTTCCTGAGGACTGACCAGGGCCATGCCATCGGCACGCAGCAGGCGACAGTAGGGATCGGCGACGTCTTGCGCGAGTTCCTTCAAATCCCTGGCGACGTCGGCCGACTTGAGCAGCTCGGACTGATAGGTCAGAATCCTCTCTTTCGACTGACCGCGCAGCCGCTCGAGACGCTGCTCCATCTGCAGGGAGAAGAACTGCACGAAGACTTCCGCCGCCAGCCGCGCCTCGGAGGTGATGACGCGCGGCGTCCGGTGGTGGAAGGCGATCAGACCCCAGAGCCGGCCGCGCACCAGGACGGACAGGGTCATGGAGCCTGCGACCCCCATGTTACGCAGATACTCCATATGGATCGGTGAGGTGCCGCGCAGAATCGCGAGCGTCAAATCCAAAGGTTGGGCAGCCGCATCGGCGGCCAGCAAGGGCACCCCGTCGTCGTTGACCGACGCGATCACCCGCAGCGGCACGCGCTGCATGATCGCTCTCGCCTGGTTCGGGATGTCCCACTTCGGGAAGCGAAGGCCCAGGAAGGGTTCCATCTCCGCGCTGCGGGCTTCCGCCAGGACCTCCCCGTCGCCTTCCGCATCGAAGCGGTAGAACATGACCCGGTCGAAGCCCGTGAGGTTGCGGAGGCCGATCGCTGCATCGCCCAGGCAGCGCTCCAGGTCCGCCGTGCCCTGCAGGCGCGAGAGCAGGGCTCGAACCAGAGGGACCGTGGGAGCGACCTCCTGCTCTGCCGCGGAGGACTCCTCCAGCTCGATCACCGGCAAGCCGTCGCTGAGATGCGCCCAAAGCTCGAATGTACCGCCGCCAAGGGAGAGGCTGCCGACAGGCTCCCGTTGCGATCGCGCGGTCGAGAGACTGAGCGCGTTGCTGAGATCGTGCAGCGTCTCGGCGCCCAGAAGACGCTTAACGCTTTGCCGAAAAGCCTCTTCAGGCGCGATCCCAAGCAGGTCGCCGGCGTTGGCGCTGCACCAGGTGATCCCTTCCAGACGCTCATCCGTCGCCAGCAAGGCGCCGAAGCTCTGGATGCTTCCCGGAATGTGCACCGGCTCCCGGTCGCAGGTCTCCAGCGAAAGGGCCTCTCGCGACTTCAACTGGGTCATGGTCGCTCCTCAACGCTTTGATCGCCCGGGGATGTTCAGGCCCGGAGCACGACACAAGAGTTCGACCGAAGGCCGGTTTCGGCAATGAACTCGGTCGATTATTTTGCCCAACTCAATAACACCACTTGCTTGCGACAGTGCGCTTTTACTGACGAACCCTAAAAAGCCAGAGCCACGGGACCGCTCGCCGGACATTCCGTTTTTACGCAAAGCAAATCTTTATATATACAAACGAAATACAAATGGAAAGTGCCGTTAACCTATTGTGTTTACTTAATTTTAACTGAAAATCGCACATACTTAAAATAAATAGTGCACACTGTACTATACACTATCATTGGTAGAGCGGAACGACAGTATGGAGCTTCAGGCGCTCGCCACCGAGCGATTTGCCCGCCCGAGCTATCGCGTTGTGGTCGTGGACGACGATCCGGACGACTTTCTGACGGTCGCCAGGCTGCTGTCCGCATCCGGGCAAGCGGACTTCCAGCTGACTCATATCGACAGTGCCGTCTCGGCGGCCGAACGTCTCGCGTCGGAGCGCTATGACGTCGCCCTGGTCGACTACTTCATCGATCAGTCGCTCGGCAGCGACCTTGTGTCCACCCTCGGCGGGATGGATTCCGACCTGCCGTTTATCATGCTGACCGGCAGCGAGGGTGCAGCGCTCGACAACGATGCGCTGAACTCCGGCGTCGTGGATCTTCTGGAAAAGTCCGAGATCTCGACACAGAGCCTGTCCCGCTCGATCATCTATGCGCACTCCCGCTTTCAGTTCGAGCAGCAGCTGCGGCGAAGCCGGGCCGAGCTGAAGGCCGAAAAGGAGAAGGCCGAGGCGGCCAATAGCGCGAAGAGCGACTTCCTGGCACGCATGAGCCATGAGCTGCGTACACCCTTGAACTCCATTCTGGGCTATGCCGAGATGATCTCTCTGGGTATCGGCACGCAGTCTTCGGAAGACGTCAAGCGCTACGGAGAGCACATCCACAAGAGCGGCAGCCATCTGCTGGCTCTGATCAACGATCTGCTCGACATCAGCCGCATCGAAGCGAACGAGTACAAGATCAACCCCGCAACCCTGCGTCTGGACGCAGAGGCGCAGGCGGTAGCCGATCTCATCGGGCCGACAGCGCAAGCCCAAGGCATCCACCTGAGACTCGATCCGTCGCTGAAGGGTGTTCGTCTGACAGCCGATCCGAGGGCGTTTCACCAGATCCTGCTGAACCTGCTCTCCAATGCCATCAAGTTCACCCCCGCCGAAGGCACGGTGACTCTGGCGGCGTCTTCAACAGCCGCAACCGTCCGCATCTACATCGAAGACACCGGGATCGGCATCAGTCCCAGGGATATCGAGACCGTACTCAAGCCGTTCGGCCAGGTGGCGAACCCCTTCTCGAAACCCCGCGACGGTACTGGCCTGGGACTGCCGATCGTCTGTTCGCTGATCGAGCTGCATGGCGGCAGTCTGACCCTGGAAAGCTCCGTCGGCGAAGGAACGACGGTCGTCGTGACGCTGCCGCGCTAAGGAGAGGCCGGACCCCAGGTCCCAAAGCACGGGACCCCGATGAACGTCAGATCATCGGAGAAGAGCAGGGTCGCATGAAGTCGTGAGAGGCGATTTCACCCCTGTCTCAACTAACGTCCGTCGTTCGGATCCCAGAAGGGATCGTCCAATGCGCTTTCGCGCCACCCAAGATCGGCCGTGCTTCGCTGCCCGCCGTTGGCCGGATGCCGGTCGGCGAGCAGGATAACATTGCTGTCGTCCGAGAGCGGTACACCATCGCGGGCCGGAGCAGCTTGCTTCGCCTTGTGTCGCAACGTCATGGCGATCTTGCGGCTGCTCAAGGAAAGCTCGCGCAAGAGCTGACTGCACATGATGGTCCGCTGATAGTTGCTCAGCTGGTCGCAGTCGACGACCTCTTCGAAGGCCGCTTCGACGACTTCCTTCTGCTCCCGCAACATCTGGCGAAATTGATCTGACCGCATACCGCTCTAATCTCCAGAGTCGAATAACCACCCGGCCGTCTTTCTTGCGCGACGGCGGCGGCACCGAAATTAGGCGCCAACTCCTAAAAAGACCGTAAATACTGAACGTTACCTCGCCGTTCATAACAGCACTCAATACACATAAAACAGCCTAAACAAGAACATTAGCCCTGAAAACAACTATTGATGAGGGGGATCGAACTTCATTTTACTTCAAACGATAAGACGGAAAGTAGAAAACAGCGAGCTTTGATCTTTCACAATCCGAGTAAGTATCGGATAGTCCCTCCCATCAGCCCGCCCCTTGGAGTCAAGGGCAACCGCTCGAGGGTCACCATGACGAACCGGACTCGTTCTGCAGGCGCCACGGAAACGAAGCCGCGAATGGCAACCAAGAAGCGCAAACCCAATGGTTCGGCGGCGAAGACCGCAACGGGAAAGCGCAAGACAAGCGGCGCCGTGACAGCAGATGCGGCAGCACAGGAACTGCCGACCTCCAAGGGTCCGGCTTCGGGTCGACGCGGCCGTCAAAAAACAGCGCCACAGGACTCCACGGCAGCGCGACCGGGCGGACTGGCCGCATCCGAAGCGGCCCAGCGCTCGACGGCGACGCGCATCGTCGCCATCGGCGCGTCCGCCGGCGGCTTGACTCCGTTACAGCAGTTCTTCGACAGCATGCCCACGGACTCAGGGCTGGCCTTCGTCATCATTCAGCATCTCTCGCCCGACTTCCGGTCGATGATGGACGAACTCATGGCACGGCATTCCACCATGACCATCTGCCGGGCGGAGGATGGCATGCTCTTGGCGCCGAACACGGTCTACCTCAACTCTCCCAGAACCGAGATGACCGTCGCCGACGGCAGACTGCGGCTGCGAAAGGGAAGCCCCGAAGCGATACTGGAGCTTCCTATCAACCAGTTCTTCGAATCTCTCGCAAAGGAACAGAAGTCCGACGCCATCGGCATCATCCTCTCCGGCACCGGAAGCGACGGAACGAAGGGGTGCGAGGCCATCAAGGCCAAGGGAGGCGCGGTCCTGGTACAGGATCCCGGCACGGCGAAGTTCGACGGCATGCCCATATCGGTCATCGACCGCGGCCTCGCCGACTCGGTTGATTCACCGGAGGACCTGCCCGCCGTCATCATGGATCTGATGAAGGGGCGTGAAGTCCGCATGATGCTGGACTCGGCCGCAGTCAAGCGCGACCCGGCCCGCACGCTCTTCGGGCTGCTGAAGGACCGCTTCGGGGCCGAGTTCAGTCAGTACAAACGGGCGACCGTCGATCGCCGCATTCGCCGCCGTGCCGACATGTGCAAGCTGCCGGACCTGGAAAGCTACGTCGACTTCCTGATCGGAAATCGCGACGAACTGGAGGCGCTCTATCACGACCTGCTGATCGGGGTAACCGCCTTCTTTCGGGACGCCGAAGCCTTCCAAACACTGGAGTCCAAGGTCATCCCCGCGATCGCCTCCAAGATGTCGATCGAACATCAGATCCGCGTCTGGGTGCCGGGATGCGCCAGCGGAGAGGAGGCCTACTCGATTGCCATCGCCTTCTGCGAATTCGCGCGCCGCAACGACATTCCGCTCAATCTGAAGATCCTGGCAACCGACATTCACAGCCGGTCGCTGGAGGCCGCGGGGACCGCCGTCTACACCGCCGAGAACCTGAAACACATCTCCGAAGAGCGCCTGAACCGCTACTTCGACCGGGAGGGCGACTACTATCAGATCAAGCAGTTCTTGCGGCGGCTGGTCGTGTTCAGCCCCCACAATGCGATCAGCGACCCGCCTTTCACACGGATCGACCTGCTGAGCTGCCGTAATCTGCTGATCTACTTCAACGAGATGGCCCAGCAGAAGGCCCTGTCGCTTTTTCACTTCGCGCTGAAGAAGGACGGCTATCTCTTTCTCGGGCCGAGCGAGTCGGTCAGCAAAATCGACGACGAATTCAACGTCATCGACAAACGCTGGCGGATCTTTCAGAAGGCCCGCGACGTTCGCCTCCCCGATGCCTCTTCGCTGCTGACCCGTACCGGTAACGAGGACAACAGCCAGCGCGGACGTGGCGCGGAGCTCAGCAAGCTGGGCACCACGCAAGAAACGCTTGGCATGCGACTCTATGCAAGGCGCGCCCTCAACGATGCCTTCACGGCGCTGCTCGGTCGCTATGCGCCGCCAGGGTTTCTCCTGACACGTGACGGAACGATCCTGCATATCTTCGGCGACGCCGCGCGCTACCTGACGCTTCGCGAAGGCGGCTTCAGCCAGCGGATCCTGGATCTCGTTCAGGAGGAGTTGAAGCTCGTCGTCAGTGCCGGCCTCGAGCGCGCCAAGGGGCGCGGCGTTCAGACCTATTCCCGACGCGTCACCGTTCCCACGCCGGATGACCGGTCCGTGGTCCTGAACGTCACCATCGACCCGCTTGCCGAAGAAGATGAGCATACAGAGTACCTGCTGCTCGTGCTCGAACCCCATCGCGAGGAAGGCACGCCAGCTAGTCCCGCTGCCGCCGCCACGCCCATCTTGACGACGGATCAACGTGAAACGGTCGAGGTCATGCAACAGCGGATCGACGATCTGGAGCGAGATCTGAAGTTTACCGAGGAGAGTCTGCAAACGACGATCGAGGAACTCGAGACCAGCAACGAAGAGCTTCAGGCCACCAACGAGGAGTTGATGGCCTCGAACGAAGAGCTGCAGAGCACGAACGAGGAACTGCACTCCGTCAACGAAGAACTCTACACAGTCAGCGCCGAGCACCAGAGCAAGATCGAAGAGCTTACGCAGCTCAACAACGATATGGACCATCTGCTCAAGGGCACAGATATCGGGACGATCTTCCTCGATTCCGGCCTGCGGATTCGACGCTTCACGCCAGCCGCCACGCGGGTCTTCAACCTGATCGCCCAGGACATCGGCCGGCCGATCTCGCACATCACCTATCGCTTCCGCGAACCTGCCCTTCTCGACCTGCTGCAGGGCGTGCAGCGGACCGCCAAGCCCGTTGAGGCCGAGCTCACCGTCGACGACGATGCCTACCTTCTGCGTGCCCTGCCCTACGTCACGGACCCGGACGAGACCGTCGGCATCGTCATCACCGTGATCGACGTCACGGAAGTCAAGGCGGCCAAGAGCAAAGCGGTTCGGATGGACCAGCTTTACGAAAGCATTGTCGAGGACATGTCCGAGCCGCTCGTTCGCTGGAATGCGAAGGGCGCGATCACCTTCTGCAACGACGCCTATGTGCGCTCCAGACGCTCGACCAGGGAGGCCATCGTCGGCACGCAGATTCGCGACATGATTCCCGAGAAGGAGCACATGGCCTTCTTCAGTGCGCTGGAGGAGCTTTCTCCCGGTGAGTCGAGCGACTTCCGCATGCAGGAAGACCCGGAAGGTGGAGCGAACCGCTGGTGGGCGGGGAACGTTCGTGCGATCGGCAAAGGCACGACGGAGGTCGTCGAGTACCAGTCGGTCGATCGGGACATCACCGATCTCGTGAACTATCAGGAGGCTCTGGCCGATCTCTTGAAGGTCAGTCGCCAGGACCTTCCGGCCGGTACGTCGGTGATCGACGCCATCCTGGACGTCGGTTGCCGCTATCTGGACATGCCGATCGGACTCAGGGTTAAGCTGGAGCAGGGTCGCTACGAGGTTCTAAACCTGCGCGGTCGGGGCCGGAAGGCGCTCAAGGTCGGCCTGGTCGTCGACGCGGCCGACGCAAAGCAGGAAACCGAGCATCGTCCCAAGAAGGTGAGAACCTGCCTCGACATCTCCAAGACCGCACTCAAGGATCATCCTTGGTACAAGGCCCTAGGCTGTTCGGCCTTTATCAGCGTCCCGGTCTTTATCGACAGTCAGCTGGCGGCGGTCGTCAAGTTCGCCTCCCCCCGCGGGCGTTCGCAGCACTTCACCAGTGCAGAAGCTTCTTTCGTCCAGTTGCTCGCGCACTTCACGGCAACGGAAATGAAACGTGCCTGGCAGGAAGAGCTGGTGAGGCGCAGCGAAGAGCAGCTGAATCTCATTTTCGACAACGTGCCGGTCCGCATTTGGTACAAGGACGATAAAAACCGGATTCTCAGGCTGAACAAGACCGCAGCCGACTCCATGGGATTGACGGTTGCTGAGGCGGAAGGAGCGGACACCTACGATCTTTTTCCGGAGATGGCGGCCAAGTACCATAAAGACGACCTCAAGGTCATCAAGTCCGGAAAACCAGAGATCGGCATTATCGAGGAGTATACACCGAAGGACGCCGAGCGAGGCTGGATCAGCACCAACAAGATCCCCTACACGGACCCGGTTACAGAAGAGCGTTTCCTCTTCGTGGCGGCAAGCGACGTGACGGAGCTGAAACTGGCGGAACTGGAACTCCGCGAGTCAAACGAGGAGCTGGCACAGCAGCAAGAGAATTATCGGAACCTCTACTGCCGAACCCCGGCGATGCTGCACTCGATCGACACCCAAGGCAAGCTGGTCGAGGTCACCGACCTTTGGCTAGAGAATCTGGGCTATACGAGGAAGGATGTCATCGGCAGGAAGTCGACGGACTTCCTGACCGAGGAGTCCCGCCGCTATGCCCAGGAGGTGGTGCTGCCGCAGTTCTGGCAGGATGGTCGTATGGAGAACGTGCCCTACCAGTTCGTCCGAAAGGACGGGTCTCGGATCGATATCGAATTGTCGGGCATCGTCGACTTCAGCAGTCATGGAAGCGAGCGACAGAGCCTTGCCGTGCTGAACGACGTGACAGACCGGAATCGCGCGCTGCTGGCCCTCGAACGCAAGAACGAGGAACTGGAACACGCGAACGAAAGTCTGCAGAAATTCGCCTTCGTCGCGTCGCACGATCTGCAGGAACCCCTGAGAAAGATCCGCCAGTTCAGCGAATACCTGGTCGCCGACTGCGAAGACAGCCTCAGCCAAGACGGGCGCTACTTCCTGAACGTGATCACCGGGTCGGCGAACCGCATGAGCGACCTGATTCGGGACATCCTGGCCTTCTCCAGAGCCTCCAACCAGACGATCAGCCTGCAAAAGACCGATCTGAACGAGATCTTCTCCCGCGTTCTCGTGGATCTGGAGATCCAGTTCGCCGAAGCCGATGCCGATATCGAGATCGGCAAGCTGCCGTCTGTCATGGCGGACGACACGATGACGGCTCAGCTCTTCAAGAACCTCATTTCGAACGCGCTCAAATACCGTCATCCCGAACGCAAACCTCATATTCGCGTCACCAGCAAGGTGTCGAAAGACAAGCGGCACTGCCAGATCGCCATCGAGGATAACGGGATCGGATTCGATCAGAAGCACGCCGAAACGATCTTCGAGCCCTTCCGCAGACTTCACAGGAAAAGCGAGAAGGAGGGCTCCGGCATCGGCCTCGCGATCTGCCGCACCGTTTGCGAGCGCCATGGCTGGTCGATCGAGGCGAAGGGCACAGCGGGCGAAGGGGCTGTCATCAGCGTCGTCGTTATGATTTGATAAAGGGGGCATGGTTTAGGGGGACAGGATGCAGTCCGACGCGGAACCGGTCGTCGTCCTGATGGTCGACGACGACGACGCCGACGTCTACTCCACTCGGCGGGCTTTCAAGGAAGGCAAGATCGTCAACGACTTCCGGCATGTTTCGGATGCCGACGGTCTGTTCGACTATCTCGACCGCATGGAGACCGCGGCTGACTCCAACCCCCATCCCCGGCCCCACGTCATCCTGCTGGACATCAACATGCCGGGCCTAAGCGGTCTGGACGTGCTGAAGGCGCTGAAGGGAAACGAGCTCTACCGCTCCATTCCGGTGGTCATCCTGACTACCTCCGACGAGGAACGGGACATCACCGAGAGCTACGCGCTGGGCGCAAGCTCCTACATCACGAAACCGGTGAGCATTCAAGGTATGCTGGAGGTTGCCCGGCGCTTCGAGGACTACTGGTTTCAGATGGTCCGCGTCCCCAAGGGAGACCGCAACCACTGATGCCGACCCCAGCGGCCTCTGCAAGGCGCCGGCACCTAGAGAGCGCGATCCCACCTGAGGCAATCCTGCTCTATAGAGTCGCCGTCACCTCCCCGAGGCGTTGGACGAGCGCCATGTTCTCGCGATAGTCGATCGGGATGACGATCAGCGACGGGCCCCGGTGCGCCAAAGCGCGCTCGATCGCCGGTCGCAGATCGCGCGCGTTCGCGACCTGCTGACCTTGCCAGCCGAAGGCGGCGGCCAAGCCGAGCCAATCGGGATTGCCGAAGGCGAGATCCGTGTGCCGCTGGAACTCCTGCTCCTGCTTCCAGGAGATCAGACCGTAACCGCCGTCTTCCCAGACCATCACGGTGATGTCGCTGTTCAGGCGACGTGCCGTCTCCATCTCCTGAACGTTCATCATGAAGTCGCCGTCGCCGGCGATGGCGAAAACCTTGCGGTCCGGCGCGACGATGTGGGCGGCAATCGCCCCCGGCAGCGGCATCCCCATCGAACAGAAGCCGTTGGGGATCAGGCAGGTGTTCGGCTCGTTGCAGTGGAAGTAGCGTGCGATCCACATCTTATGGGCGCCCACCCCGGAGAGCAGGATGTCCGAGGGCCCCAAAGCCGCCCGCACATCCCAGAGCGCCTTCTGCGGGCGGATCGATCCCTCGGTGTCGTCATCCTTGTGGGCCGCGAAGTCCTCCGCCATACGAGACCGCACCTTGGCTTGACCCGCGAGCGCGTAGTCCGGGACGCCGTCCCGCGCGACCCGCTCGTTCAGCATCCAAAGACCGTGGGCGAGATCGCCGACCAGTTCGACAGCCGGATGATACTGGCCGTCGATCTCCGCAGGCAGGAAGTCCATGTGCACGATCGGCTTGTCGCCCCTCGGGTTCCAGAGGCGCGGCGGGTACTCGACCAAGTCGTAGCCGATGGTGATCACCAGATCGGCGTCGTCGACGGCCAGGGCAACGTAGTCCTTCTGCTGAAGGCCGATGGTGTAGAGGCAGTAGGGTGCGTCCCGGTCGACCGCCCCCTTCCCCATGAAGGTCGAGATGACGCCGATGCCGGTCGCTTCGCAGAATCGCCGGAGCTGTTTGGCCGCACGCCGCCGGATGGCCCCGTTGCCGGCGATGACGATCGGGGTGCGTGCACTGCGAATTCTTGCCCAGGCTTCGTCGGCAATCTTGTCGTCGACGCCGGGGCGGCGGAATCGGCGCGGCTGCAAGGGCGTAGCTGCGGTCTCCTGCTTGGCGATATCTTCCGGAAGCTCGATCAGGACAGCCCCCGGCTTCTCGGTGCGCGCCAGACGCACGGCCTTTCGAACGATCTCGGGAATGCTGTCGGCGGCGCGGACGGATTGCGCCCACTTCGTTACCGGCTCGTACATCGCCACCACGTCCATCACCTGGTGGCTTTCCTTGTGCTGACGCGTCGTGGCCGCCTGCCCGGTCAGCACCAGAACCGGAGCGCGGTCCATATTGGCATCGGCAACCCCGGTGATCAGGTTGGTCGCACCGGGACCGAGCGTGCCGAGGCAAGCCGCCACCTCGCCGGTCAGCCGGCCGTAAACCTCGGCCATGAAGGCAGCGCCCTGCTCATGTCGTGTCAGAACGAACTCGATCGCCGAGCCCTGCAGCGACAGCATGAGATCGGCGTTCTCCTCTCCAGGGACGCCGAAGATGTGGGTGACGCCCTCTTCTTCGAGGCAGCGCACAAGCAGATCCGAGGCTTTCATGAAGATGTCATCCTATGCCGTGTCATTCCGCCGCCGACAGACGGTGAGGGCCGGGTTGCCTTGGCTGGTCTCGGGTGGACTGAAGAAGACCTGCAGCACATCGGGACAGTGCCCCAGGGAAAGGCCCGGAACCGAGTTCGATCTTTGAACCCGGATCGCGACGCTACGGCAAGCGGTCCAGCGATCGTCAACCTCCACCAGATCCACAATGAAGAAAAGAAAATTCATGCAACCCAAATAATTCTCATGAAAATCTATACCTACGCACCAAAAATATACAATATAATCAAAATCACAAATAAACATAACTCATAAGACCGGAGAGAATTTGGGTGCTCTCGGGTCGTGCGCTATCCAATGTCGACCAGTCTATACCGGCCGACACCCGAACAGTCGCACCAAGGGTCAGCCTCCGTCAGACGACGAGCGGCCAAAGCAGCGCGGCGATGCCGGGGAGGAAGACCGCGATGCGAAGTGCGAGCGGCAGAGGCCGGCCGAAGTGACCGACCAGAGCCAGGGTCACGGCCAGAACCCCGAAAACGGCGAGCGAGAGGGAGAGCGCGACTGCCTGCCAGCTCCCCTCCAGGATCAGGGCCGGGTTCAAGGCGAACGCAAAGGGCAGGACGAAGGCCGGCCAGCCGAACTTCATCGCGGCCAGAGCCGTGCGCATAGGTCCCCCGCCGCTGAGACTGGCTGCGGCGAAGGCGGCGATGGCGACGGGAGGCGTAATCATGCTCATCATCCCGAAATAGAGGACGAACATGTGCGCCGCGGTCGGATGGATCTCCAGACGGATCAGGGCCGGCGCCACCAGCGCGGCCAAGAGCACGTAAACCGCGACGGTCGGCATGCCCATGCCGAGCACGATCGAGACCAGGGCGGCCAGGGCCAGCAGCAACACGACATCCTCGCGCGCGAAGCCGACCAGATAGGCCGTCAAACCGAAACTCAGTCCGGTTTCGTTGAGAACTCCGATGACGACCCCGGCCGCAGCGGTGATCACCAGGATGCCGGACAGCGCGGCCCCGCCTTGCGCGAGAGCGCCGAGGAGATCGCGCGGCGCCAGCAGAGCGCGCGCCTTCGGCATCAGGGGCGCGATCAGCAGCAACGCCAGGGTCGCGAACAGCCCCGCCGTCGCCGGCTGATAGTTGCCCGCGAACAGAGCCCAGATCAGGGCCGCGAAGGGGACCAGGAACATCCATCCGGCCTTCAGCGTCGGCGCGACGCGAGGACGTTCCGCCGCACCGATGCCGACGATGCCGTCGCGCGCCGCCGTCAAGTCCGCCTGCATGAAGATGGCGGCGTAATAGAGCAGCGCGGGCAGCAGCGCCGCCACCACGACGTCGGCGTAAGGAATCTCCAGAAACTCGGCCATCAGGAAGGCGGCCGCGCCCATCACCGGCGGGGTCAGCTGCCCGCCGGTGGAGGCGACGGCTTCGATCCCTCCGGCCGTTTCCCGGGGAAAGCCCGCGCGGCGCATCAGCGGAATGGTAACGACGCCCGTGGTGGCGACGTTCGAGACGGCGCTGCCGGAGATCGACCCGAACAGCGAGGAGCCCAAAACGGCGATCTTGGCCGCCCCGCCGCGAAAGCCGCCCATCGCGGCCGTTGCCAGATCGGTGAAGAAAGCGGCTCCGCCGAGATGATCCAGCAAGCGGCCGAAGGCGACGAAGACCACGACGACGGTCGCCGCAATGGCGAGCGGCGTGCCGAGAATGCCGCCGGTGTCGAGCGCGAGCTGGGCCGCCAGCCGATCCGGCGAGACCGGCAAAGCCTGAAGCTCGCCAGGGAGGTGAGCGCCCCAGATCCCGTAAGCGCCGAAGGCCAGCACGATCCCGGTGAGGGGCCAGCCTGCCACCCGAATCAAGGCCAACAGCAGGGTCGCCAAGACCGCGACGGCGACCAGACGCGCCGAGGCCGGATCGATCGCCGCGGCCAGCGAAAGATCGGGATAGGCGAACGCCAGCCAGATCCCGCCCGAGAGGGACACGGCGGCCAGCACGCCGTCACGCAGCCGGGCCAGACGCACCGGCCATCGGGTCGGGCGTCCGACCAGGAAGCTATGGGCAACGGCAAGGGCCAGCGCGAACGCCAGAAACTGCTCGGTGTAGACGGCCAGGCGCAGCAACCGCGGCACCCCGGCCGCCCAGAGCGTCGCCAGCACCACCAGAACCAAGGCGAGGCTCGCAGCAGCGACCGCCGAGGCCCGCCCGATCCGGTCCTCGGCGTCCCGGTTCACTCGGTCCAGATCCCCGCCTCACGGTAGAAGCGGATCGCGCCGGGATGGAAGGTCGAGCCCTCGACCTGCACGGCCATCTTCGCCGGATCGAACCGGCGGAACGATCCATGGCTTTCGATCAGGGCCGCCTTGTTCTCCGCCAGCGCCTTGACCACCGCATAGACGGTGTCGGGGTCGGCATCCGCATGGGTCAGCAGCGCATACTGATAGCCGATCAAGTCCACCGGCTCGGCGATCTCCGGCAGGCGCTCGACCGGTTCGACCCGGCCCACGTAGCTGCCCGGCAGGGCCTCGGCCACCTGGGCTGCGGCCGCCTCGCCGGAGATCACGGTGATGAAGCGGACCGGGCGCTGCGCATGGGTCTGGCGGACCACGCCCGACCCCGGTGCGAGCATCACGCCGGCCACGCTGCCTTGGGCCAGCAGCTTCGCGCCTTCGACGAAGTTCGGCACCGGCACACCGTCGAGCTCGCCGACGTCGATCCCGGCGGCGTCGAACACGGCCTGCTGCATGACCCCGACCAGCCTCTGTCTCGCGTAGCCCACCGGAAAGGGACGCCCCTTGAGATCTTCCAGGCTGCGGATGTCGCTGTCGGCAGCGACCATGATGCCGACCTCGAAGGGCTGGAGCAGTGCGGCGACGCGAATGTTCGGATTGGCCTGGCCGTCGAAGTTGCCGCTCCCCTGGGTCGCGAAGACCGCTTCGAAAGCGTTCGAGGTGGCGAAGTCGAAATCGCCCCGGTTCAGGGCCGGAATGAAGACGGAAGACCCGCCCTGGCCGACGGCGCGCAACGTCATTTCGCTGTTCGCGCTGGCGACCTGCGCGACACCCGCCGCGATGGCGTAACCAAGCGAACCTTGCGGCAAGGTGCCGATGGCCAGGGGACGATCCTGGGCGGTCGCCGAGGTCGCGAAACCCAGCGCGGTGACGAGCGCCGAGAGATACATAACCAAGCGGTACTTCACGTGTCTTCTCCCCGTTGCTGTCGCGTGCAGCCGTCGCCCGCCGCGATGGCCTGCGCCGTTCGGCAGACCGGCGAGGCCGGATCAGCGAAGGCGTCGTACATGTCGAAGTGATTCTTCCCGGCGCAGATCTCGCGCCGGACGGGCGCGCCTGCGTCCTCAAGAGCATCGGCGAACGCCTGGCCCTGCCGGCGGAACTCCGGCAAGTCCCCGTCGCCCCAGAAGATCCGCACCGGCGGCAGCTCCGCGGGCAGATGGTGAAGCGCCGTCAGGTCCCCCGCCTCGTCCGGCGACAGGCCGAGATAGCCGTTGCGGGCGCTCAGCCGTACCGGCTCCAGATCGTAGGCGCCGCTTACCAGGACCAAGCCGGCGAAAGTCTCCGGCGTCACCCCCTCCCCGGCCCACCAACGGGCGTCGAGCAGGCAGCTCGCCAGATGGGCGCCGGACGAATGGCCCGAAACGACGATGCCGTCCGGCCGGACGGCAAGAGACGCGGCGTTCCGCGACAGCCACAACAAGGCCGCGCGCACCTGATCCACCATGTCCCGGAGCGGTGTCTGCGGCGCCCTCCCGAAGTCGACCACGGCCACGCTCGCCCCGCCGGACTTCAAGCCCTTGACGACGAAGCTGGCATCCTCCTTCGAAAGCGCGCGCCAGGCACCGCCATGCAGATGCAGATGAAGGGGGCCGCCGGCGTCCCCCTTGAAGAGGTGCAGGGTGGTGTCCGAGGTTGCGGCATAGGCCAGGGTCAGCGGCGGGCAGTCGGCCCGCAGATCGGCGCTCCAAGCCGCCCAGCGTGCCATGTAGTCCTGCACATCGGGCACGGCGGAGCGCTGATCGTACTGCGCATCCAGCTCGGACTGCGTCAGCCCGCGATAGACGGCCGCTTCGGCTTCGACTGACAAGACTTCCCCCGATCTTGGCGACTGCCCCCCGCAGCGCGTTGCTCGCGCCTGTCCGCCGCCAGCCTTCGCCCCGCGCGCAACCGACGCGCGCCCCTGCCCGATCCAGCCGGGTCGCGGCGACGTCCGCTCATCCTTTCGACCGGAAAAAATTGCATACTATTTCAGAGGTTTCAAACGCGACGCAGTCCGACGATCGCGCTCGAGCGCCGGCATACGCCGCGACCCTGCCTTTGCCGCTAGAGGGACTCGACGGTCTTCAGCGCCCCCTCGAGGTCGCTGCCCTCTTCGTCTTTCAGAGCCACATCGCGCAGGCGCCGCAGCCAATCGCCGCCGTCGCTGCGGTCGAGCAAGGCCGGAAGACTGGAGAGCACCTTGTCGTATTTGGACAGGCCGCGCGCATGGGTGTCGCTGTAACCCTTGATCAAGCGGCGGCAGCGCAGGATCTCGACGGCAAGGGCGTAGTTGCGCGGGGCGGTCGCCTTGACCCGGTGCAGCCAATCCTCGATGTGCTGCGTTTCATGCGCGTGACGCAGCAGCCGGCGGCGCCAGAGACGCAAGCCGCCGAGCGTATAGAGCACCAGAAACCAGAACAGCGTGTCGGTGCGCACCCGCCGCCCCCGGTTCACCAGCCGGTCGAGCCGCGCCATCCACTTCGGCCGCGCCTCGAGGAAAGCGCCGAGACGCCTCGGCAGCAACCCGCAGACTTCCTCGGCACGGGGGTGCATGTATTCCGTCACCTTGAGAACCTGGTTCTCCCCGACGCCCGCCTCCTCGCGAACCCGCAGGGCGCGGCTGCCCCGCGTCTTCAGGTCGGCGACCCGAATGACGTCGTCGTAGGCCATGGCATTGGCGACATACTTGGCCGCCTCCACCGTCAGCAGCGCTCCACGATCGACCGCGTCCAGGGCGGAAACTTCCGCGACCCGGTCGAGATACTGGCGGCCATAGCCGATGTCCTGGTAGTCGACGACCTTCTCCAAACCGGCCAGAAGCATGTCCTGCGCGGCTTCCGGAAAGCCCGTCTCGATCCGGTGGACGAGGCGATGGTAGGCGGCACTCAGCTCCGCGGTGCCGACCGGCTCGGGCCGCGATCGGACCTTCTGCGGTCGCGGCTCGAGCCGGTCCGGGTCCTGCGGATCGCGGACGGTCTGCCAGCCGGCGGCGAAGGCGGCGAGACTCGCGGTCACGCCCTTGCCGCTGTCCCGGATGGTCTGCTCGTAGGACTCGCGTGAGAAAGGCAGTACGCCGGCAGCGGCCAGGGCACCGAACAGGCTGGCCGAGATGACGCTGCCCTTGTCGCGCGCCAATGTCTCCATATCGGCCAGAATCAATCGCTTTGCCGAACGCAGCAGGATCTTAGTCACCGCCGCGGCATCGCCGATCCCGTCACCGGGCGCGGACTTCTCCAGGATACCGTACGCGCGGTGCGTCGAGGCGATCAGGGTCGTGGTTTCCGGTGTGACGAACCCGCGCTGAACCGCCCGCCCGGCCTCCATCAGCTCGGCGGCAACGACGATGTCGACATCGCCGGGCGCGGGCGCCAGAGCCATGACGGGAACCGGCCCTCCGCCCGGCGCCATCTCGACATAGTAGATCGTCGCGCCAGTCCGCTGCGCGACTCCAGGCACACTGGTCGACTGCGCCAGCCAGCCATTGCGCTCGGCCGTCGCGACGATCCAGTCGGTAATCACACCGCCGCCCTGGCCGCCGATCGCCAGGATCGCCAGCTTGATCACACCGGCCTCCTGGGTCGTGCCGACCTCGCCGGCGTCGGAG
>JANQPZ010000020.1 GCA_028285215.1 Rhodovibrionaceae bacterium
TGGCCGGGGACGACGTTGCGTGCCGTGGAACCCGAGAGATAGTACTCTTCGTTCGTCAGGTTGCGGATCTGCAACCGGGTTTGAATGTTCTCCGTCAGATCGTAGGAAGCCCCCAGGTCGACGCGCAGGAACTCGGGCAGCCTAGTGTCGTCCGCGGCCGTCGTGTCGGCTGGCTTGTTGTCTTCGTAGACGACGCCGCCGAAGAGTCTCAAACCCTCGAGCGACCCCTCCGTGAAGCGATAGGCGGCCTGCAGAGAGGCGGCGTGGCGCGGGACGTTTCGTATCCGCGTGCCTCGGGGGAGGTTCGGGTTTTCGTTGCTGTTGATACGGGCGTCGGTGAAGGCGTAATTGAGACCGAGACTGAAGTTCTCGGTGATCTCGCCATTGATATTGAGCTCGACACCCTCGCTGCGCACGCGGCCGAGGTTGACGTTGGAAAAGGGGTCGGCCGGATCGGTTTCCAGCACGTTTTCCTTATCGGCCCGGAAGACGGCCAGGGTGCCGCCCAGCCGGCCGTCGAAGGCCTCCAGCTTGACCCCGACCTCGAAGCTCTCTCCCTCCTCCGCATCGACTCTCTCGCCGTTGGCGTCGGTCAGGCTGTTCCCGCCGCCGACCACCGGCGGCCGATAGGTCTGGGCGTAGGAGGCGTAGAGGCCGATCTGCTCGATCGGCTGATAGACGATGCCGACCCTCGGCAGGAGTGCGTTGTCTTGGAGGTCCTCATCGAGATCGCTCGCAACCACGGCATCGTTGAAGGCCGTGGTGAAGGACTCCTCCGTCAGCCAGACGTTGTCCCAGCGCAAACCGGCCAGCAGTTTCCACTGATCGGTCAGGTCGATCTGATCCTGGATGTAGATCCCGATGGACTTCGCCGTCAGGCGCTCGTTGAAGCGGTTCTGGGTACCGGTCGAAAGCTCCGGGATGATCGCAGGGAAACCCGAATCGAAGAGACTGAAGGCAGGGCCTGGGCGACCAAAGGGAATCCTGCTGCGGTTCTTCTGGTAGGCGGCGTCGACGCCGAACAGAAGCGTATGTCCGACCGACCCGGTCGCGAATTCGGCGACCAGTTCGGGTTGAACCGTCAGGAAGAGGTCGGACCCCTCGAAGCCCAGGCGCTGTGCGGTGGCCGTGCGGGTTGCCGCATCGACCGAGGCGACCTGTATGCCTTCGCCGTCCAGGGCGCCGTAGCTGCCGTAGAGACCCAGCCGGCCGGTCAGCGCGGGGGTGAAGGCATGGTCGAGGCGGAAGGTGCCCGACAGGAAATGCTTGTCGAGCTGCTCGTCCTGACCCTCGGCGACATTCCAGTCGGTCGGGAGCAGGGGCTCGCCGTCGATGAAGGGGACGCCCCGGTCGAAGACGTCCTCCCGGTACTGGTAGATCAGCTCCAGGTTGGCCACGGTCTCGTCGTCGATCTCGACGTCGACGACCGGGGAGATGAAGAAGAGCGTCTCGTCGATATCCCGGCGGAAGCTTCTTTCGCGTTCGGCGGCGGCGTTGAGCCGGTAGCGCACCCGGCCTTCCGCATCGATCGGTCCGCTGGCGTCGACCGTCGCGCGGCCTTGGCGAAAGCGGCTGCCGTCGCCGAAGAAGCCGCTCCCGGCGCTGACGTCGGCCTGGTAGAAGGGCTCGGACAGCGGTTGCTTGGTCACGATGTTGATCAGCCCGCCGGGATCGGCCCGGCCGAAGAGGGTGGCCGTCGGGCCGCGCAGCGCCTGCACGCGCTCGACGTTGGCGGTGTCCAGCGTGGCCGGACGGCCCGTGCGATTGCCGTTGTAGAGAATGTTGTCCGTCTCGAAGCCTCTGGCCAGATAGGCGTCGCCGAAGACACCGCCGGAATTGAGGTCGCGCTGAATTCCGGCCAGGTAGTCGTAGGCATCGGCGATGTCGGTGGCGCCGGCATCGTCCAGGGCCTGACGCGTCACGGCCTGGATCGACTGGGGCGTGTCGATGATCGGCGTGTTCGTCCGGGTCGCGCCGAAGGAATCGGACGCGGCGTAGCTGTCCGTCACGATGCCGCCCAGGACGGCGTCGACCGTGATGGGCGCCAGTCTCGCGGGGCCGCTTTCGGGGGCCGTCGGCGCCCGCTCCAGCGCGACCGCGCTGGCGCCGCTGTAGCGGTACACCAGTCCCGATCCGGCGAGCAGCTGCTGTAGGGCGGCGTCGGCGCTCATCTGGCCGGACACGGCGGGGGCCGTCAGTCCCTGCGTCAGCTCGCTGTCGGCGAAGAACTGCAGGCCCGTCTGCCGGCTCAACTCCCGCAGCGCATCGCTGAGCGGTTGCGCGGCAATGTCGATCTGGAGGGGATCGCTCTGCGCCAGCTGCTCGGGCGGCGCGCCCAGTTTTTCTCCGCCGCTTGCGCCGGCCGCTTGCGCCGCGCCAGCGAAGCACACGGCGATCGCAAGCGCCAG
>JANQPZ010000056.1 GCA_028285215.1 Rhodovibrionaceae bacterium
CGAGCCCCTGCTCGCCGTGGCGCCGCCGGGCACGCCGCGGCGAACGGCGGGCGACTGGCTGACCGAGCGGCCCTATATCCGCTACAAGACCAGCGTTCCCCTGGCCAATCAGATCGACACGGAACTCGCCCGGCTCGGCCTCGCGCCGCGCGACGTGGTCGTGGTCGACACCATGCCCGCGGCGATCGGCTTCGTGAGAGCCGGCCTGGGCGTGTCCGTCGTACCGCTCATGTCGCTGCAGGATCAGGCGGCCGCCATCCCCTCCACCTCCACCTCCACCTCCACGGCCGCCTCCACCGCCAACGCCCTGCCCGCCGTCCCCTTCGGCGAACCGCCGAGCGTGCGCCGGATCGGCACCGTGCAGCGGATGAGTTCCACCCGCTCCAGCGTGATCGCGACCTTCCACGCGGCCCTGCTGCGTCAGGCCGAAGCGCTCCGCCGCCCCGGCGGTGAGATCCCTGAGCCGTCCACCCGGCGAGAGCCCATGAGTCGGGCGTAACGGCGGTGTGTCCTGAGCCAACTGCTTCGCCTTGCGAGCGCGATCACAGATACGCCCCGCAAAGCACTCTATTTCCTACATAACGCTTCCTTTAGGGTCACTGTCATGCCGAGCGATTCACGTATCCAGATCACGCCTGCGACCTGCGGCGGGCCGCCGCCGGAAGACCGTCCGGCCACCGCCCGCGAGGACCGCAGCGACCTGCAGTCGCCGAGGCTGCGCGCAAAGTTGGCGCGCCGCCTCGCGCAGGCTCTGGCGCCTGCGCTGTCGGCCATCCTCGACCGGCCGGCGAGTCCTCCGGCGAGCCCGCTGGCCACATCTCTGGCCCAGGTCTCGGCCGGCTGCACCGGCGGCAACGACTTCGCGGGAGCGCTGGAGCCGGCCGTTCAGGAGTTCCAGGAGCTTTACGACCGCCGGCCGCTGACGACCAACAAGGGCGGCATGCAGTTCAACGATTCGCTCTGTCTGTATCTGGTGGCCCGTATCCTGGCGCCGACCTTCGTGCTGGAAAGCGGCAGCTTCCAGGGACATTCGGCCTGGCTGCTGCGCCAGGCGCTGCCGGACGCCGATATCCTGTCCTGCGACATCGATCACGGCCAGCTCCGCCACCGCGCAGAGGGCGTTACCTTCCACGAGGGCGACTGGGTCGGCGCCTCCCTGCCGGAGATCGATCCGCTTCGATCGCTCGCCTGGTTCGACGACCATACCGACCACTGCCGCCGCCTGGCAGAAGCCCAGGCCCGCGGGTTCCGCCATGTCCTGCTCGACGACAACTTTCCGGCCGAGAACCTCTATGCCACCGGTGGGCCGCCCGTCCCGACCCTGGCGATGGCATTGGATCCGGAATTGGCCGACGGCGAGGAACTGGTCTGGAGACGCAGAGGAAAAGTCTATCGCTATCGCTTTGAAACAAAAGATACACTGGACGTGGCGACGCGGATCGAGAAGTTCGTCGTTCTGCCGGACGTGACGGCAATCACGCGTTATAATCCGCCGTCCGGAATGACCTACGTCCGTCTGAAACCTCCCGTACCGCCCACCTAGCCGCGCCCGTTGCCACAGCGGATTTCGAGAACCGAGAGATGATCTTTCCCTTGTCCCGTATCCGCTTCGCCCTCCTCGCCTTCCTGTTTCTGCTTCCGACGACGGTGTCGCTGTCTGTTGCCGCCGGCCCGGCGGCCGCAGAGCTGGAAGTGCTGCAGCGCGACGACCCGCCCCTGCCCCAAGCCTTCGCCGAACCGCCGCTGTTGGCCGAGCGGGTCGCAGCCGGGGGGCTGCCGCCGATCGAAGATCGTCTGCCGGAGGTGCCGCTGGTGGTCGACTTCGGCCAGAGGACGCTCGGCGAACCCGGCGGCGAGCTGCTGATGCTGGTGGGGCGCAACAAGGACGTGCGGCTCCTCACCGTTTACGGCTATGCGCGGCTCGTCGGGTTCGACGAAAACTTCGAGCTGGTGCCCGACCTGCTGCAGAAGGTGGAGGTGGAAGATGGACGCATCTTCACGCTGCACCTGCGGCCCGGCCACAGATGGTCCGACGGTGCCCCCTTCACGGCGGAGGACTTCCGCTACTGGTGGGAGGACATGGCCAACAACACCGATCGCTATCCCGCCGGACCGCCCGCCACGCTGCTGGTCGACGGCGCCGCGCCGGACTTCGAGATCCTGGACGAGACGACGGTCCGCTATAGCTGGCCGGCGCCCAATCCCTTCTTTCTGCCGGCCCTGGCCGGCGCCAGGCCGCTCTTCATCTACGCACCGGCCCACTATCTGAAGCAGTTCCATCCGGCTCACAGCGACCCCGCGGCCCTGCAGGCCAAGGCGGAAGAGCTGGGTCTGCGCAACTGGGCACAGCTCCACAACCGCATGGACAGTCTTTACGGCTTCGACAATCCGGCCCTGCCGGTGCTCCAGCCCTGGCGCCTGATCACCGAGCCGCCGAGCCAGCGCTACGTCGCCGAACGCAATCCCTTCTTCCACCGCATCGACCCCGAGGGCATGCAACTGCCCTACCTGGACCGTTTCGTTCTGGACGTGGTGGGCGGCTCCCTGCTGCCGGTGAAGACCGGTGCCGGGGACACCGACCTGCAGTCGCGCGGGCTGAACTTCTCCGACTACACCTTCCTCAAGCAGGGCGAAAAGCGCGGCAACTTCAGCGTAAGGCTCTGGGAGACCGTGCGCCCGTCGGAGCTGGCGCTCTATCCCAATCTCAACGCCCGGGACCCGGTTTGGCGGGACCTGTTCCGCGATGTCCGGGTTCGCCGCGCGCTGTCGCTCGCGATCGACCGGGAGATGATCAATCAGGTCGTCTATTTCGGTCTCGGGCTGACGGGCAACCAGGCGGTCCTGCCGGCATCGCCATTTCACGTGGAGGCCCACCGGCAGACCTGGGCGCAGTTCGATCCCGAGCAGGCCAACGCCCTGCTGGACGAGGCCGGCCTGAACCGGCGCAACCGCGCCGGCATCCGTCTGCTGCCCGACGGGCGTCCGATGGAGATCATCGTCGAGACGGCCGGCGAGAACCTCCAGGAAACCGACGTGCTGCAGCTGATCAAGGAGGCCTGGGCCGAGATCGGCGTCGAGGTCTTCATCAAGCCGCTGCAGCGCGAGGTGCTGCGCAACCGCATCTTCGCCGGCGACACGCTCATGACCATGTGGTTCGGCCTCGAGAACGGCGTCCCGACCGCCGACCTGCCGCCCAACGAGTTCGTGCCGGTGCAGCAGCACGGCTACCACTGGCCGAAGTGGGGCCAGTACTTCGAGACCAAGGGCAAGTCCGGCGAAGCCCCGGACCTGCCGGCCGCGCAGGAGCTGATGGAGCTCTATCGGGACTGGCACAGCGCCACCGGCCGCGCCGGTCGCGAGGCCGCCTGGGAACGCATCCTGGAGATCAACGCCGAGCAGGTCTTCACCTTCGGGCTGGTGGCGCAGATTCCGCAGCCGATCGTCGTGCGCAACGGGCTGCACAATCTGCCCGAAACCGCGATCTACAACTGGAACCCGGGCGCCCAGTTCGGCATCTACCGTCCGGAAACCTTCTGGATCGAAGAAGCCGCCCGGCGGTGACCGCGCCGGAGGTGCCAGCAGACAGGGCGCCGACAAAGGCGGCGGTGCCCTGCGACCTGCGCGAGGGCACGGCCGCAGACCTGGAGGCCGTCGTCGCGCTGCATCTGGCCTCCTGGCGCGACAGCTACCGCGGTTTGCTGCCCGACGGCTATCTCGACGGCGCCCTGGCCGACGACCTTGCCGCGAAGTGGCACCGCAAGCTGATCGACAGCCCCACGCCCGGCAGCCTGCTGCTGCTGGCGGAAAGCGACGGCAAGCTCGCCGGCTTCCTCTACGCCTGCCGCGATCCGGAGCGCCCCGGCAGCGCCTATATCGACAACCTGCATGTGGCGCCGGAGTGCCGCGGTTCGGGGCTCGGCGCCCGGCTGCTGCGGCAGGCGGCCGCGCGGCTGTCCCCCCTCGGGTACCCCGGGGCGCACCTGCTGGTCTTCGCGCAGAACGAGGCGGCCGTTCGCTTCTACCTGCGACACGGCGGCCGCGTCGTCCATCGCGGCCTGGAGGATCTGATGGGGCATCCGGCGGATACTTATCGCATCGTCTGGCCGGATCTTTCGGTTCTGACCGAGGAGCCCTCTCAGCGGATCCGAGGCAAAGGATGATCCTTCATCGCTTCCGGGCCGCGTCGAGGCTCCAAGGTCCGGGACCGGCGAAGACGAGGTAGAGGAACAGGAAGCAATAGAGGATCGCCGCATCGCCGCCGTTGTTCGCCGGAAAGACGTCGCGCGGAGCATGGGCGATCCAATAGGCGAAGGCCATCAGCCCCGATGCGAGAAAGGCGGCCGGACGCGTCAGAAACCCGACGACGAGCAGCGCGCCGCAGACCAGTTCGATGACGCCGGCCGTCCACAGCATGGAAAAGGCCTCGGGCATGCGCTCCGTCGCCGGAAATCCAAGGATCTTCTGCGTACCGTGGGCCATGAAGATGAGGCCGGCGACGCAGCGCGTGACACTCAGCACCTGGGGTGCCCAGGACGTAAGGGTGGTCTGCAAGCTCAAGACGTCCTCCTCGCGTTTGCCGGGATCGAACCGGAAGGTACGCGCCGAAGAGTGAGAACGCGAGGCCTCTTCTCGGTTGAACGCCGAGATCGGGCCTTGCTACCGGAAGCTAAGCGCTTCGGCCTGAGACGATCGCTTTCTAAAGGGCGGCCGCTTCGATCTCGCGCTGCCGCTCGATCTGAGCCGGCAAGGCGGCCAGCCAGCGTTCCACGCGCTTGCGGTTGACGCCGAAGTCCCAGTAGCCCTTCAGGGCACGGGAATAGATGGCCAGGGTTGAGGCGCCGTTGCCCAGGGTGACGAACTCCACGACGATCCGATCGGGAAAGCCGAACAGCCGGCTCTTCTGCTCGAACTCCACCTGTCGCGCGTCCTTGTCCATGCCGACGATGTGACAGCGGGGTTCCTCGGCAACGACGCCGACCAGCGCCTCGCGCAGGAGATCGAGGGAGACGTCGAACCGCGGGGCGCGGCCCAGGGCGTAGGGATGCGCCCAGCCGTTCGGCACCACCAGATGCCAGTTCGGTCGCCCAGGCGGTGTCAGCTTCTGCAAATCCAGGATCACGAGGTCTCCACGAGTTCGATCGTCAGCCCGTCGTAGCCGGGCTCGACCCCGTCTGGGCAGCGGGACAACACCGTAGCATAGTCCATGGTGTGATTCAGATGAGTCAGGATCGCGCGCTTCGGCTTCACGCGGTCGATCCACTCCAGAGTCCGGTCGAAGTGTGCATGGGTCGGATGCGGCTCGAACCGCAGGCAGTCGACGATCCAGACCTCGATCCCCTCCAGGGCCGCGAAGGCCGCCTCGTCCAGGGTGACGCAGTCGGTGGAGTAGCCGAAAGGACCGATCCGGAACCCGCTGGAGACCACGTTGCCGTGATCCTGGTCGAAGATCCGCGCCGCCAGACCGATCGCTTCGAAGTCCCCCTCCACCGCATGGTCGGCCATGATCGCCGGATAGAGCTTCGCCTGCGGATGGCTGGAGGTGAAGACGTAGTCGAACCTGCCGGTCAGGTCGGCGTGGGTGCGCGGACTCATGAAGGCCGGGATCGGCCCGCGCTGCGCGTAGGACAGCGCGCGCAGCTCGTCCAGGCCGTGGGAGTGATCGGCGTGGGCGTGGGTGAAGAAGACCGCGTCGATCCGGGTCACGCGGTTCTCGAGAAGCTGCAGACGCAGGTCCGGCGAGCAGTCGATCAGGATCGTCTTGCCCTGGGTCTCGACCAGCACCGACACCCGGCGACGCCAATTCTTCGGATCGCCTGGGTCGACCCCGGCCCCGAAGGTTCCGCCCGGACGGTCGCCGGCGAGCGGAACGCCGCCGGAGCCCCCACTGCCCAGCATGGTGAGTCTCATGCGGCCGCCGGGCGCTCCACCTTGTCGAACAGACGGAAGAAGTTCTCGCTGGTGACCGCAGCCAGCTCGTCGGCGGAAACGCCCTTGATCTCTGCCAGCTTCGCGGCCGTGTGCACGACGAAGGCCGGCTCGTTGCGCTTGCCCCGGTTGGGCGTCGGCGCGAGGTAGGGCGAATCCGTCTCCACAAGCAGGCGGTCCAGGGGCACCTCGGCGACCGTCCGCCGCAGCTCCTCCGCCTTCTTGAAGGTCACGATGCCGGCCAGCGAGATGTAGAGGCCGAGCTCCAGGGCCGCCCGCGCCAGACCGGGGCCCGCCGTGAAACAGTGGATGACCCCGGGAAAGGGCCCGTTCTCGGCATGCTCCTCGCGCAGCAGCGCGACCGTATCGTCGTCGGCGTCGCGGGCATGCACGATCAGCGGCAGTCCGGTGCTGCGGGCCGCCTGAATATGGGCGCGGAAGGACAGGGCCTGCGCCTCGCGCGGGCTGTGCTCGTAGAAGTAGTCGAGCCCGGTCTCCCCGATGCCGACCACCAGGGGGTCCTGCGCCCGCTCGATCAGCGGCTCCGGCGTCGCCACGCCCTCCGCCCCCGCCTCGTGCGGGTGCACGCCGACGCTGCAGGCGACGTCGTCGTAGCGCGCAGCAATGGCCTTGACCTGCTCGAACTCGCTGAGCTTGGTGCAGATGGTGACCATCCGCGTCACGCCGGCGCGGCGGGCGCGGGCCACCACCTCCTCCAGATCGCCGTCCTTCTGCAGGTAGTCGAGATGGCAGTGGGAATCGACCAGCATCAGGCGCTCGCCCCCGCCGGCATGTCTTCGCTCTCCAGGTAGCGGGGAAAGACCGGCTGTGGTTTCGGCAGCGGCGTGCCCGGCTCGAGCCGGCGGTCGAGATCGGCGAAGCTGCGGTGCGCGGCCGGGACCGAAAGCTGCCCGAGCAGAACCTCCATGGCCTGCGGCATCACCGGCTGGCTGTAGAGCGCCAGGCGCCGGATGACTTCGCAGAGGGTGTAGAGCACCGTCTCCATGCGCGGCGGGTCGGTCTTGCGCAAGGCCCAGGGCGCCTGCTCGTCGACGTAGCGGTTCGCCGCCCCCACCACCTGCCAGGTGCGCTCCAGGGCGCGATGGAAGGACTGGGTCTCGTAGAGCTCGCGCAGCGTGGGCAGAAGCGCCTCGCTGGCGGCGAGCAGATCGCGGTCGGCCTCCGCGAAGTCGCCCGGCTGCGGCACCACGGCATTGCAGTTCTTGGCGACCATGGAGAGGACACGCTGCGCCAGATTGCCGAAGTCGTTCGCCAGGTCGTTGTTGATGCGGCCGATCAGAGTCTCGTGGCTGATGTAGCCGTCCTGACCGAACGGCACCTCGCGCAGCAGGTAGTAGCGGACCTGGTCCAGGCCGTAGCGCGCCACCAGCTCCTGCGGCCGCAGGACGTTGCCGACGGACTTGGACATCTTCTCGCCGCGGTTCAGCAGCCAGCCGTGGGCGAAGACCCGGTGCGGCGGCTCCAGACCGGCCGCCATCAGGAAGGCCGGCCAGTAGACGGCATGGAAGCGCAGGATGTCCTTGCCGACCATGTGCACGTCGGCCGGCCAGAAGGCCTGGAAATCCTCCCTGTCGGTCTCCGGATAGCCGACCGCCGTGATGTAGTTGGTCAGGGCGTCCAGCCAGACGTACATGATGTGACGGTCGTCGCCGGGCACCGGCACGCCCCAGGAAAAGGTGGTGCGGCTGACCGAGAGGTCGCGCAGCCCGCCCTTGACGAAGGAGATCACCTCGTTGCGGCGGCTTTCCGGCAGGATGAAGTCGGGCCGCGTTTCGTAGAGCTGCAGCAGGCGGTCCTGCCAGGCCGAGAGGCGGAAGAAGTAGCTCGGCTCCTCCACCCACTCGACTTCCGCGCCGGAGGGCGCGACCAGCGTGCCCGCGTCGGTCCGAGTCAGCTCGTCCTCGCCGTAGAAGGCCTCGTCGCGCACGGCGTACCAGCCGGCGTAGCTGTCCAGGTAGAGGTCGCCGGATTCCACCAGCTTGGCCCAGATCGCCTGCGACGCCTTGAGGTGGCGCTGTTCGGTGGTGCGGATGAAGTCGTCGTTCGAGTAGTTCATGTCCGCCGCCAGCTGGCGGAAGTTCTGGCTGACCTCGTCCGTGAAGGTCTTGGGATCCTTGCCGGCCTTCTGCGCCGACTTCTCCACCTTCTGGCCGTGCTCGTCGGTGCCGGTCAGGAACATCACGCGGCGGCCGTCCAGGCGCATGAAGCGGGCCAGCGCATCGCAGGCCAGGGTCGTGTAGGCGTGCCCCAGGTGCGGCACGTCGTTCACGTAGTAGATCGGTGTCGTAACGTAGTAGCGCGAACGCTGATCGGGCATCTGCCGGCAAACTCCCGAGGCTCAGGTAGACCGCCTCACTCAGGACGCCAGAGCCTCGATCTCGAGGAAGGCGGCGATCAGCGCCTGCTTGCGATCGAGCGCGGCGCCGTCGGCCTGGGCGAAACGGCGGCGCAGGTTGTCCCACAGGTCCAACCAGGAGGCAAGGCTGCGCCGGGCACCGAGACCGCTGAGCAGCCGACCTTCGCCGGGCAGGATCTCGAGCGGCGCTTCGCCCTGAGCGCGGGCCAGAACCAGCCGGCCGATGCAGCCGGACAGCAGCTCGCCGACCGTGCGGAACAGCGCGCCGGAACTGTCGCGCGCCAGCTTGTCGCCGAAGTCGTGCAGCTTCGCCACCTCCAGCCGCGGCAGACTCTCCAGCAGGGCGATCATCTGGCGGTAGAGCGCCAGCCCCCCTTCATCGGCCAGTGCGAGCGCCCGGCCGATCGAGCCTTCGGACAGGCGCGCCAGGGCGGTCGCGTCCTCGGCCGAAAGCTCGGGAGCGAAATCGCCCAGCAACTCCGACACCGTGCCCTCCGACAGCGGCGTCAGGGCAAGCTGGCGGCAGCGCGAGCGAATGGTCGGCAGCAGGCGGCCGGGCGCATGGGCCAGCAGCAGCAGCATCGCCTGCTCCGGCGGCTCCTCCAGAACCTTCAGCAGCGCATTGGCGGCATTGGGATTCATCTCGTCGGCGGCATCGACGATGCAGATCCGCCAGCCGCCTTCGGCGGAGGTGCGGCGCAGAAAGCCGGTGGCGGCCCGCACGTCGTCGACCACGATCTCGCCGCGCAGCTTCTTGCTGGTCGGGTTGACCGTCCGCGCCACGGTGACGAGATCGGCATGGCCGCCCGCCGCCACACGGCGAAAGATCGCATGCTCCGGCGCGAGCTGCAGGCCCACCGCCGCCGGCGCGGCCTCGCCGAACAGGCCGGGCCCCTCCTGCGCCGCGGCCTCGGGCTGTCCGTCCGCTAGCAGAAAGCGCGCGAAGCGGAAGGCCAGCGTGGCCTTGCCGACGCCGCGCGGACCCGTGAAGAGCCAGGCATGCGGCAGGCGTCCGCCTCGATAGGCGGCCAGCAGCGCCTCCTCCGCCGCGCCCTGGCCCAGCAG
>JANQPZ010000086.1 GCA_028285215.1 Rhodovibrionaceae bacterium
AGTCTCACCAGCCGCGGCCATCAGCTCGGCGCAGAGTGCGCGCTGCGACGCGGCCACCTCAGCGTTGGCATACAGCACCGACATGCCCCGGCCGACGGCGGCCGGCGTGTTCGGCATGGCGCGCACCACCGCCGCCCCAGGAGCGAGCAGCGCGGTGAGGCTGGCGACCGTCTTGCCGGCGGCGATTGAAAGAAAGGCAGTCTGCGGACCGACCAACCGGGCCAGCGGCGGCACCGCAGCCTCCATCATCTGCGGCTTTACCGCCAAGAGGACGATCTTGGGCAGAAGCTCGGGCGCGACTTGGTCCGGCGAGGGGACATGCCGCACGCCGCGTCGCGTGAAGTCGGCAACCGCGTCAGCCTGCGGCTCGATCACCGTCACCTCTGCGGCAGGCAGTCCCCTGTCCAGCCAGCCCGCCAGCAGGGCACCGCCCATCTTGCCGCATCCGAGCAGCAACAGCGGCCCGTCCAAAGACATCGCATCAACTCCGCATACCGTCTCGACCCAGCGCCCGCCCGAGCGGCGTCAGGCTTCGCCGACAGTATCCATCATTGCGGCGGCCATGGCCTCCTCGACCTTCTGGCCGCCCCAGATCACCAACTGCAAGGCCGGAAACAGCCGCTCGCACTCTCCGACTGCGGTATCCACCATGTCTTCGAGCTGCTCGACCGACACACCAGAAACCCCGCGAAGCGGAATGGTGTGGCGGAACAGCAGCAACCCGTCTTCCCCTGTGAAATCGAAATGGCCCAGCCAAAGCCGCTCGTTGGCGGCCGCCAGAAGCTCGAGCACGGCCGTGCGGCGCGTGTCCTGCACCTTCACGTCCAGCTGGCAGGAAAAGTAGATGGCGCAGCTGTCCGGCTGCCAGATCACGCAGAGATGGTAGTCGGTCCAGTGTCCCTGAACCTGGACGATCATCTCCTGATCGCTGGAACGGTCGTGCGCCCAGTCGTTGGCGTTGACCAATTCCTCCAGCAGATCGAGCGGATTGTTGGTGACGAGGGCTTCCTGTGCCGTGAGGTCCATGGCGAAGCAATCTCCCGAGTTGCCCTACCGGCGGCGCTTGCCGACGGTAGCAGGCCGCAGCGACTCACCCATATCTCGTGGTAACCCCGAGATCTTTGGCCAGTCTCGCGTGGCACCTACCACATTTAGGCTGCCAAACGCTCTTCGCGTCGTGCAAGACGCGGGCGGAGGAAAAGAATCCACAAGCCAAAAGTTTCACGGGATCGCAACGTCGGGCATCTCAGTCCTTGTCGGGACTACCTCTCGACAGCGCTCCCGGTTCGGTCTACCTATGCGCTGCTCCGCGGGACATGGTACTGACTCGGTCCTGGCGGCGTTGGCGCCCGTAGCTCAGCTGGATAGAGCGCTTCCCTCCGGAGGAAGAGGTCGGGAGTTCGAATCTTCCCGGGCGCGCCATCTCTTCTGGAACGGTCGCCCTGCGATCAAGAAGACAGCTCGAACGTCGTTCGGATCGCTGGGCAGCTGCCGTTAGTCTTTGGCAAAGCGGATCGTGAGATGCTGCGCTCCATGAGCGTCACGACCTCCTCTTGGAAGAGCCCCCGCGCAGCTGCCCGCCTGACCGCGCTATGGCATCGGCTGACCGGGCTGCCGCTTTTCGATAGGACGCGCAGCCTGCCATCCCGGCTTCTGTACGGCCTTGCCTTCTGCCTGTTGGGTCTGGCCATGCTCACCGGGCTCTACGTCATCAAGTCCGCCGTCGGCATCGACCTGATCGCCAACGGAGGCGTCCACGACGCACTCGGCATCTTGAAGCTCAAGATCACACTGCTGCTTCTCGGCTGACAGAGCGCGAAACGCATGCGATCGCTTTGCCGGCAGCATCGGGCTGTGTGCCGTCGGTTTGCCGCACAACGGCATCGGAACGCGTGCCATACTGTTCCGACACCAGCGCTCAGCACGACAGGTCATGAAACCGGCGCCTCACGCCCAGCGTTCCGTTCTTGGGTCTCCTGCCGACACGGCGGAGACGGCACCGGCTTTGCCGGCCGCCCAAGGCATCGTCCGAGGCGTCGCCCGCCTGTTCGACGCCATGGGCTTGGTCAGCCTGCCGGAAGTCCCTCTGGCGAACGGGCGCCGCCTCGATCTGCTGGCGCTCGGCGAGGGCGGCGCTCTCTGGGCCGTCGAGATCAAGACCAGCGTCGCCGACTTCCGCAGCGACCGGAAATGGCCGGACTACCTGGAGTTCTGCGAACGCCTCTACTTCGCGGTCCCCCCGGGGTTCCCGCAGGAAATCCTGCCGTTCGACCAGGGTCTGATCGTCGCCGATGCCTATGACGCCCGGATCCTGCGCGAGACCGTCGACCGCAAGCTCTCGGCGGCCCGGCGCAAGGCTTTGACACTGCGCTTCGCCCGCCTTGCCGCCCGTCGGCTGCTCCAGAGCCAGAGCGGCTAGATCAAGCCTGGGTCGACACCCGTCCTTTCCAAGGCAGAAACGCAGGTACACGGCGGCGATAGTCGCGATAGGTATCTCCGTAGAGCCGGACCAGCTTGCGTTCCTCGAACCAGGTTCCGATCACCAGATAGGCCGAGGCCCAAGCGGCCGTGGCCAGCGCGAAAGGGCTATCCACCAGACCCCAGAGCAACAGAAAGGCGGCGCTGTAGAGCGGGTGACGCACGTAGCGATGCAGCCCCGCGACGACCAGCGGCTCCGGCTCCTCCGACTCGCCGGGCACAACCCCCTGGCGCAGATACCAGAGGCCGCCGAACCGCCCTAGGTCGTAGTCCTTCAGAGCAAGGCCGCCCAGCAGAACGGCGGCGAGCACGCCGGCCCACTGCAGGCCGGTCAGCCAGTCGGGCCGGTCGAAGGGGACGACATCGGCGGCCAGCCAACGCCCGAACCCCCAGATGGCGACGAAATGCAGCAGCGCGATAAGGTTGTAGCCCAGCCGCGCCGCCGACCCCAAGGTCCGTGCCAGCAAGGCGGCTCCAGCGCCACGGGCAAGCAGGCTGTGCAACAGGCCGAAGCTGATCCAGGCCAGGGCGTAGAGCAGATGCGCGGAAGCGCTCAGCGTCCGCGGCTCCCGCTCAACCTCTCCACCGTCCGGCTCGTCGAGTGGCCATCCTTCAGGTCGGCCAGCAGCACCCGGCCGCCGCGCGCCTTGACCAGATCGGCCCCGACCACCTCCGCCTCGTCGTAGTCGGCGCCCTTGACCAGAAGATCCGGCTCCAGAGCGACGATCAGGTCGTAGGGCGTGTCCTCGCCGAAGATCACCACCCGGTCCACGTCGGCGAGAGAGGCCAGCACGGCGGCGCGCGCCGCTTCGTCCTGCACCGGCCGCGCTTCCCCCTTCAGGCGTTTCACCGACGCATCGCTGTTGAGGCCGACGATCAGCCGGTCGCAGGCGGCGCGGGCCTGGCGCAGCAGATGCAGATGGCCGGGGTGGAGGATATCGAAGCAACCGTTGGTGAAGCCGACCGTCAGCTTTTCCGCGCGCCAGCTTCGGCTGTCGGCGGTCGCGGCCGAGCGGTCGACGATCTTCGCCTCGACCGTCTGCAGGCGCTCCGTTCGACCGGCCCGCAGCAGTTCATCCGGGACGGCAACCGCGGTTCCACGCTTTGCGACGACAATGCCTGCCGCAATGTTGGCGAGCCTTGCCGACGCCAGCGCGGCCAATCCCGCGGCAAGCCCCGCGCCAAAAGCGGCAACCACCGTATCGCCGGCGCCCGAGACATCGAAAACCTCCTGGGCCTTCGCCGCGAGATGCACGACCTCGGCAACACCGCCGCGACCGTCGCCGGCCACCAGGGTCATGCCCTGCTCGCTGCGGGTCGCCAGCACCGATCCGACGCCGGCTTCGGCGATGAGACAGGCAGCCGCCGCGGCGACCTCGGCGTCGTTGCCGACCGGCAGTCCGGTAGCCTCCGCCAGCTCGCGCCGGTTCGGCGTGACGAAGTCGACGCCCCTGTAGCGGCTGTAGTCGCGGCCCTTGGGATCCACGACGATCGGCAGACCGGCGACGCGCGCTGCCTCGATCAGGCGTCGCAGCAGATCGGGCTGGAAAAGGCCCTTGCCGTAGTCGGAGAGCAGCAATGCGCGGGCCTGGCCCAGCAGGTCGATCGCATAGCGCTCGAGCGTTTCCAGGGCTTCGGCTCGCGGCGAGCCGCCCGCATCCCAATCGGCCCGGAGGACCTGTTGGCCGCCGGCGAGCAGGCGCTGCTTGACCGTTGTGGCGATGCCTCGGTCCTTAATGAGGTGAGCGCCGCCCCCCAGGGCCTCGCCGGCGAGACGCTGCACCTCGAGGCCGGCAGGGTCGTCGCCGACAACGCCGCAGAACAACGGCTGCGCCCCCAGGGCGGCCAGATTGCGCAAGACGTTGCCGGCGCCCCCAAGGGCGGCATCTTCTTCCAGGACGCGCAAAACGGGGATCGGCGCCTCCGGCGAGATCCGCTCGACGACACCGGTCACGTAACGGTCGAGCATGATATCGCCGACCGTCAGCACCTTCACCCCGGCAAGGGCCTGCAACTCTGCGGCTAGATCGGTCATGACGCGCGAGGAGGTCCCGCGGAAAGAGTGCACAGCGGTCGCTTGGCTAGAGTGCGCTCGTCCCAGGCGGGAGCGTCTCGCCACCGCCTGGGGCGTGCAGCTTGCTCTAAGGCAAAGCCGTTGCGCAGGCAAGGCAATCCGCCAGCGAGGATGCGTCAGGCCTGCAAGAAGCGGCGCTCGGCGCGATCCAGGACGAGCGCCGTCAGCCGCCCGCCATAGACGGCCCCGGTATCGATACCGATGCGGTTGCTCCGTTCCACGGGCTCGGAGTCCGGCGTATGACCATGCACCACAACCTTTCCGAAGTCGGCCTTCGACTGCAGAAACGGATAGCGGATCCAGATCAGATCCACGGGGTCCTGGGCCTCCAGCGGAACACCCGGCCGGATACCCGCGTGAGCGAAGAAGTAGTCGCCTTCGGCATGACTGGTGGCCAGCCCCTCCAAGAAGGCGCGATGCGCAGGTGGCAGGGCTGCGGTGAAGCGACGATGCAAGGACAGCAGTCGGTCCTCGTCGCCCGAAACGTCGTCCTCGACGTCGATGCCGTAGCTGGCCAGTGCAGCATCGCCACCGTTGATCACCCAGTTGGTCCCGGCGTCCGGATCGATCAGGAACTCGAGCAGCAGCGCCTCGTGGTTGCCCTTGAGCGTCACTCGCTCGAACCCCTGAGGCGGCGCCGCAATCATATGCTCGATGACGCCGGCGGACTCGGAGCCGCGATCCACATAGTCGCCGAGATAGATGAGGACGCGGCGTTCGGCATCGCTTGACGCCGCATCGGCCGCGATCTGTGCTTCCAGGTCCAGCAGTTGATCGAGCTGGCCGTGAATGTCGCCGATCGCATAGACGCGTGTCCCCGCCGGTACGGACGCCGGAGGACCGGAACGCCGCGCCTCGCGCTTGCTCCAGAGTCTTGCGATCGACATCGACAGCTCATGTTCCGCTTACAGCCACATGAAATGGGGGCTGGAACAGCGGGGAAAAGGGTCTCGACACCCGAGCCGTGCGTCGAGGCGGCACGACCGGGCCGGACTACTGCGCGGCCGTTGCGTCCCAGTGCTGGCGGCCGCCCTTGTTGTCGAGATAGCTCACCAGGGCAGCGACAACGCCGCGGTCATAGCGCTGGCCCATGTCCGCGAGCAGCTCGCTCAAGGCCTCGTCGACCGGCAGGCCGGCACGATGGGCGCGCGCGCTTACCATGGCGACGAAGGCATTGGCCACGGCCAAGATGCGTGCGGTCGGCAGGATCTGCTCGCCCTTGAGACCTTTCTCTCCGGTACCGTCGATGCGCTCCTGCACCTGATCGAGCGTCTCCACCACGGGTCCGTCGAAGCTGACATCCGACAGCAGCTCGGCACTGGCATTCATGCAGGCCCGGACCTTGGCCCGCTCCGCCTCGCTCAAGGCGCCCTCACGGGTCAACAGATCCTCCGGCACCAGGATCTTGCCGATGTTCATCAGCAGCCCCGCCACCCGTGCCGTTTCGACGTCGGTTTCGTCCAAACCCATCTCCCGAGCCAGACGCTGACTCAGGTCGCCGACCAGATGCGAATGATCGGCGGCATAGGGATCGCGGCGATCGACCACACTGACCAGCGTCATGATCAAGGCATCGAGCGTCGACTCCCGCCGCGCCCGTTCCGTCAGTTCCGCGGTCACGTCGCGTTCCACCACCAACACGCCCAGCGGCAGGTCGTCGCTCGGCGGGATCGGGACGTGATCCGCTAGGTAGATGCGCCGGCCGCCCTGCACGCTGGAATCGCCCTCGATGCGCCAGACATCGCTGACCGCTTCGCCGCCCTCCAGCGCCCGTTCGGACAGCGCCAGGGTCCGAGCCGCGGCGGCCGTCCCGACAATTGCGCCCAACGACTTGCCGATCATTTCCTCCGCGGTCATGGCTGCGCGCTCCGCGGCCAGGGCATTGGCAAAGCGGACATTGCCGTCGGCGTCCAGGATCACGATGGCCGTCGGCTGGCTGTCGGTCACCACCTGGAGCAGATGACGTTGCCGCGTCAGTTCCGCGGCAGCTGCGGCATAGAGTTGAGCCGACCTGGCCGAGCGACGGGAAGCGCCGTGGCGCCAGACCACCAGGACGACCGCCGCCGCCAGGCCGAGAACGAGCAGCAACACGAGCAGCAGACGATTGGCACGCGCCTCGATATCGGCGAGTGCGGCGGCGCTGTCGACCTTGG
>JANQPZ010000120.1 GCA_028285215.1 Rhodovibrionaceae bacterium
AAGGCGGGAAATGGTGCCGCATGGGTGACTCGAACACCCGACCCCATCATTACGAATGATGTGCTCTACCAGCTGAGCTAATGCGGCGCCGGATCGCCGGTCACGCCGTCCAGGTGCGGCGCGCGACGACACTTCGTCTGGCATAGCTCCAGTGGCAAGTGAAAGCAAGCGCAACCGGCGCGGGGTGCGACCTCCCGCGGCAGTTTAAATGAATGCCTCAGCTGGAGGGCGCGGGATACTTGCGGTCGCGCTCCGCTTCCGCCTCCGCATAGGTGCCCTCGGGGCCCGGATCGTCCGGCGCACGGGGCTGCGCAAAGATCTCTTCCTCGACCTCGTCGCTTTCCGGATCCTCGGCCACGTCATCGGCGGCATGCTCCGGATTGGCGATCTGTTCGACCGCAACATCCGCCTCCTCGATCACCAGCGGATCATCGCCGTTGCTGACCAGTTCCACCGGTGCCTTCCACTCGAAGGCGTCGAGCTCTCCGGTGATCGGCGAAACGGGCGCCCACTGGTCCGACACGTAACCATCGGCTGTCCAGGCCGGATCACGCGGGGCACGGACCGCGCGTGCGAGCCATTCGCGCACGCGCCCCTGGTCTCCAGCCTGGCCGCCCTCGATGCGGGCCATCAGCGTACACACCCGCGCCGGGGGCCGGTCCTCGATATAGGGCTTGAGCGCCTCGCGGGCCTTTTCCCATTCGCGCGCTTCCACCGCCGCGGTCGCGACGGCGACCGCGCCTTCAAGCGGGTCCGGCGACCATTGCTGCAGAAACTCGACCCGTTTCAGGCGATCGCGCGGGCTGTCGCCAGGGCGCGTATGGGCATAGGCAACGGCCAGGTCTGGATGCGGGTTCAGCTCCCATGTCTTGGCAATGACCCGCGCCGCGCGCGTCGCGTCGCCCTGTGATGCCATCACGCGGCCGGCAATCGCCGCGGCGGGAACCAGGTCGGGCGCGAGCTTCTGGGCCTCAAGCGCCAGTTGCCGCGCACGATTCTGGTCGGTCTCTTCCGCATCCATGGCCTGGGCGGTGAGCAATACGGCACGGCGCCGGGCCGCGACGCTTTTCTCGATTTGCTTCTGACGCTGCGCCACGTCGAGCGTCCGCAGCGCTCCGGCCCAGTCGCTCACCCGGCATTGCAGCTCGAACAGCGCATTGACGGACCACGCCAGATCAGGCTTGCGCTGCATGGCCCGCTCGGCGAACTGGCGCGCCGCCTCGTTTTCGTTCTCCCGCCGTGCCTCGAGGAACAGTCCCCTCAGGCCCAGCATTTCCGTATCCGGCGTTTCGGTCATCTGCTCGAAAATCTTGCGCGCTGCAGTCCGGTTCCCCTGCAGTTGTGCCGCCTGCGCGCCGAGAAGGGCCGTCAGGGGTTCATGCGGCAAAAGCTTGTCCGCCTGTGCGGCGAACCTGCGGGCTTCGGCCTTGTCGCCGGAGCCTACGGCAACCAGGCCGTGGGTGAGCGCCTCGAGGCCACGGCGCTCGCGCTTGCGGCGCACCAACTCGGCAACGGCGGACGGCCGGGTGATCAGGTATCGCGCCAGCGACCATAGGAAGATCACCACAAGCGCAAAGGCGACCAGTGCAAGGCCAGCGGCCAAAACAGACGTGTCGATCCGGTAGCCGAGCCAGTTGACGGTGAGCGTGCCCGGTGTCTCGCCAAGCCAGGCGATACCAAGGGCGGCGGCAGCGACCACGATGACAAAGACGGCGAGCTTAAGCATTACCAGCTACCTTTTCGCCGCGGGATCGGGATCTTTGGCAGGTTGTTTGAGCAAGTCCTGCTCGGCCGTATCGAGTGCGGAAATCGCCGCCTGGCGCATCTCCGCCTTTGCGAGCCAGGGCTTCAGGATGTCGAGCGCGGGACCTTTCAGGCCCTGCGCCTCGCGCAGCACGCCGGCGAGGTCGGATGCCTGCATTTCGGCCTCGATGCGCGACAGTACCGCGGGGGCATCTTCGCCCGTGACCGGCCCGACGCGGCGAACCCGAACGATGGATTGTGCGTTGGTGGCAAGGCGGTCGAGAAAGGTCTCGTCATCGGCCTTGTCCGCGGCCTCGTTGGCGCTTCTGAGCAGCGGCGGCAGTTCTTTCAGAAGCGCGCGCGGCCGCGGCACGCCTGTCTTCGCGTAGGCCGAGATTGCCGACAGGTCGAGTTTGTCCGGTGCGTAACTGCGAAACTGATCAAGCTGCTGCGTGTAGGGGTCGCCGTCAGTGACGGCGCGGCGGAGCGCCTCGAAGGCCAGCGCCAGCGCGGCGCCTGATCCGCCGTCTTGTCCCACCAACGGGGCCTTTTCCGATGCCTGGACTTCGGCGGAAAGCTTCGCGATTTCGGCCTCGAGCGCCTTGGTCCGCGCGGCAAGGGCATCTGTCGCCGCCTGCGTCGGGGTGTTTTCCCCACTCTTTGCGACGCTGGCTTTCAACTGCGCGACTTCCGATGCCAGTTCTTCCCGCTGCGTCTTCACGGTATCCGATAGGGTTGCCAGTCGCGACGAGAGCTCAAGGGTCGCCGCATCACCGTCTCCGGACGCCGCCGAGGACTGCACCGCTTTCAGCACATCTTCCAGTTTCGTGATGCGGTCCGACAGGCCGGACGTCTCTTTCGCGTCCGCGCTTGCGGACGCAGCAGTGGCTTTCTCGACTGCGGCGATCCGGGTGTCGATCTTGCCCAGATCATCCTTGCTCACTTCCGCCGGCTGTGCCGCAGCCTCGATCGCCTTCTTTTGCTCATCGAGCGATGACTGAAGCGCGCCGAGTTGCGACTGGAGCTGTGCGATTTCCTGATCGGTCTTGCCAGTGCTCTCCGGTTCGCCGGACGAAAACTGGCTGATGCCGATGCCTGCGCCGATCACACCGATGAGCCCGCCAACCAGGCCCGCGGCCAAGTGGGTCGCAAAACTCCGCAACTCGGTCTTTGAGGTGCGCGGTGGCGCGGCGGCTGACCGAGCCGCCGCCGACTTGTCCGGACTTTCTCCGTACCTGGTCTTTCTGGAGTCCGCGGTCTTGGCAGCGGCCGGCGGCGTCTTCTCCGGTTGCTTTGCGTCGTCGGCAGGCTTCTCGCCCTTCGCCGAAGACGCCTTTTCCTCCGCCTTGGCCTCGTCTTCCGCGACCTCTTTCGCCTCAAGGTCGATGGTTCGGGACGGGCGCTTGGCCGGCCTCGACGTGCGGGTCGTACGCCGCGTCGTGCGGCCCGTTTCCTTTTTGTCGTCTGCCATGTGCTCTGGTGGTCCTCGTACTCGCTGCGCCTTCGCGGACACCCGTCCATTCCGCCGCCGTGAACCGCTTCAGCAGTTTGCCGCCTCGCGGGTGATCAAGGCAAGTAGATCGTCCTGTGTTGGCTTTGCCGCAACCGAACAGCGCGCCCCTGCAAGGTCCGCAAGAGCCTCTGCGACGTTGGCGGAAAGGCACAGATGAACAAGTCTCTCGGCGGCGCCCGCAAGCTCGCTCGCTTTCACGTTTTCCACGTAGGCTTTTGCGGTCGCAGGCGACATCAGCACAACGCCATCGAGCCGACCTGAGCGCAACTCTGTGGCGGTTTCCGGGTCAAGCATGCCAACCGGGCGGGTGGCGTAGAGAACCTGTCGCTTTACACTGAACCCGTCGGCTTGCAGTGGCGCCTGCAGGTCAAAGGCGGTTCTCTCGCCGGTCAGATACAGCAGAGGCCCCTTGGCCGGGTCGCACTGGTCACGGATCACGGGGACCAGCACGTCAGCGGTGCCAGGCCCGGCCGTCACCGCCCCGAAACCCATCTCCTTTGCCAGACGGGCAGTCGCCTCTCCCACGGCGAAAAGCGGCAAACGCAGAGTTGCGTCCGTTTGGCCGAGCTGTTCGAGCGCGCGCAGTGTGTTTCGACTTGTGACAATGAGCGCCTGAACATCCGAAACCGGCAACGGTCCCGGATCATGAACTTCCACGGTCAGCATGGGTGCCAGAACCGGGTCGTGGCCAAGATCTTTCAACACTGCCGCCTGGGCGTCCGCATCAGGCTGAGGACGGGTGATGAGCAACCGCATCACTCCAGCGCCTCGAAGAAACCCTCCCCGGCTTCGGACAGCAACTCCTGCGCGGCATCGACGCCCATCGCGTTGGCGCCTTTCCCTGCCGCGCCTGTCCGCGCGGTGCTATGGCAGGTCTGCCCGTCGGGCGTGAGAATCTCCCCGCGGAAATGCAACTCCCCGGCCTTCATCGTCGCGAGCCCGGCGATGGGTGTCCGGCAGGACCCGTCGAGCTCGGCCAGAAAGGCCCGCTCCACGCCCACGCACAGCGCGGTCTCTTCATGATGCACCGGCGCGAGAAGGTCC
>JANQPZ010000122.1 GCA_028285215.1 Rhodovibrionaceae bacterium
TTGGTGCAGGTCGCGATCGCGCCATAGCGTCGGCGGCACGTTCTGTGTCGTGAAGACACGCCGCGGACCGAAAAAGGGCGCCGCGAGCCTTTCGGTCCCGCGACGCCCCAATCGTCGGACAGCGCTCTCGGACTGCCCCGTCGCGCTGCCCCTCGCAGCCGTGAGCCTTGGCCGGGCCCGTCGCTCGACCGCTTTGCCCTGCGTTCTACGCTGCGCCGCCACTGACGAACCTGGCGCTCTCGCCGGTGGCGGCCAGGCTCCGCGGAGCGGCCGAAGACGTTCGCGGCAGTTACGATCCGCGGCGCTTCGCCGCAGTCCGGGCATCCGTAAGCAGGACGGACAGCCTTCGAACCACAACGGCCCCGGGTTCGGATCGTCGCCGGTTCCGCAGGTTCCCCAGGGCTCGTCGTCCCGGAGAAACCGCCTTGCCGGCGCGCGGACCTCAAGCTCGAACTGGCCAGCCGCTACCCCCGCAGAGCGGGGATGCGCCGGCGAGGCCGACGGGAGATATCCGCTAACCACTCACGCACTATTCGATATGCTCGTGGAACTTTCTGTAGAGAGCAAGATGAAGAGAGAAAACTGCCATGCTTTTTCTGTGCAAAACTCAGTATGAAGCGCACAATTTGTCCACAAATATATCCACAATACGTAAGTCTCGGGGCATCACGGGACCGCTTGCCAGCGTTTCGAGCCTTTTCCAAAGCCCATGAGGTGAAGAGGGCGCCAGCTCGCTCATGAGCTTAACTTTCGTTTGCAAGCAACGCATTTTGCAGCACTGCGGCGGCTAAATTGACTCGTTTGCCGCAGCGCACTAAACCCTTAAGTAAGGTATCCGAATAATGATTGCGGGCCTCAGCCTTTCCGCTCCGGCATCTTCGGCGCAGCAGGAGCTGGGGCTTCGCCGCAACGATCGCCGGTTTCGGGTTTTCCGACTGCGGCGGCCACTCGAGGAGCGATCCATGTCGGCTCAGGAGCAGACGGCCAAGAGGCCGCTGTCGCCTCATCTTCAGGTTTACCGTCCGCAGCTCACCTCGGTGCTTTCGATCTTGCATCGCATCACCGGCGTGGCGCTGGCCGCGGGGACACTCCTGCTGGTCTGGTGGCTGGTCGCAGCAGCGGTTGGACCGGAAGCCTACGCTGCAGCGTCGGGCTTCATCGGATCCTGGCTGGGCCTGTTCATGCTGCTGGGTTGGTCCGCGGCCCTGTTCTATCACTTGGCCAACGGCATCCGGCATCTGGTGTGGGACGCCGGCTACGGCTTCGAGCTGGAGACGGTCTACAGGTCCGGCTGGGCCGTCGTCGCGGCGACCGCCGTGCTGACCGTGCTGGCCTGGATCGTCGGCCTGGCGACTTGGTAGGGGAGCACGGCGCCATGTCCACGAAACTCCGCAGTCCGCTTGCCCGCGTGCGCGGTCTCGGCTCCGCCAAGGACGGGACCGGGCACTGGTGGGCCCAGCGCCTGACGGCGCTTGCCCTGGTGCCGCTGACGATCTGGTTCGTCGCGGGCGTCATCGGCCATATCGGGGCCGAGCACGACGAACTTCTGCAGTGGATCGGCCATCCCGTGACGGCTGGTCTGTTCCTGCTGCTGATCGGCGCGACCTTCTATCACGCCTCGCTCGGTGTGCAGGTCGTGATCGAGGACTATCTCCACAACGAATGGATCAAGCTGGCCGCTTTGCTGGTCATGAAGGCCGCCTTCCTGGTTCTCGGGCTGGCGGCGGCGCTGGCGGTCCTATCGATTCTGTTCGCCTAGAGGGCGGAAGCGCGAAGCAAGAGGGCGAGAGACGCCATGGCCGAGAAGCCGTCGAAGAAGTCCGACTCCAAGGTTACTCCCAGCTACGACATCGTCGACCACAGCTACGACGTGGTCGTCGTCGGCGCCGGGGGGGCGGGTCTGCGCGCAACCTTGGAGCTGGCGCAATCGGGTCTGAAAACGGCCTGCATTTCAAAGGTCTTCCCTACCCGCAGCCACACGGTTGCCGCCCAGGGCGGCATCTCCGCCGCGCTCGGGAACATGGGCGACGACGACTGGCGCTGGCACATGTACGACACCGTCAAGGGCTCCGACTGGCTCGGAGACCAGGACGCCATCGAGTACATGACCAAGGAGGCGATTCCCGCGATCATCGAGCTGGAGCACTACGGTGTTCCCTTCTCGCGCACGCCCGACGGCAAGATCTACCAGCGCCCCTTCGGCGGCATGACGACCAACTTCGGCGAAGGCACCGCCCAGCGGACCTGCGCAGCAGCCGACCGCACCGGCCATGCCATCCTGCACACGCTGTACCAGCAGTCGCTGCGCAACAACGCGGAGTTCTTCATCGAGTACTTCGCGCTCGATCTGATGATGGAAGACGGGGCCTGCCGCGGCGTCGTCGCCTGGAACCTCGACGACGGGACGATCCATCGCTTCCGCGCCCACAGGGTGATTCTGGCGACCGGCGGCTACGGTCGCGCCTACTTCTCCTGCACCTCGGCGCACACTTGCACGGGTGACGGCAACGCGATGGTCCTGCGGGCCGGTCTGCCGCTGCAGGACATGGAATTCATCCAGTTCCATCCGACCGGGATCTACGGCGCCGGCTGCCTGATTACGGAGGGTTCGCGCGGCGAAGGCGGCTACCTGACCAACAGCGAAGGCGAGCGCTTCATGGAGCGCTATGCGCCCAGCGCCAAGGACCTGGCGAGCCGCGACGTGGTCAGCCGCTCCATGACGATGGAGATTCGCGACGGTCGCGGCGTCGGCGAGAACGGCGATCACATCTTCCTGCATCTGGAGCACCTGGACCCCAAGGTGCTGCACGAGCGCCTGCCGGGGATCTCGGAGACGGCGCGGATCTTCGCGGGTGTCGATGTCACCAAAGAGCCCATCGCGGTGACCCCGACCTGCCACTACAACATGGGCGGCATCCCGACGAACTATCACGGCGAGGTGCTGACCACGGTCAACGGCGATCCGGACAAGGTGGTGCCGGGCCTGATGGCGGTCGGCGAGGCCGGTTGCGTCTCGGTGCACGGCGCCAACCGCCTCGGGTCCAACTCGCTGCTGGATCTCGTGGTGTTCGGTCGCGCGGCCGGCAAGCGCTGCGCGGAAACGCTGCAGCCCGGCGAGGCGCACAAGCCGCTGCCGCAGGACTCGGCAGATGTCGCGCTGGAGCGTCTGGACCGGCTCCGCCAAGCCGACGGCGAGACCGCGACCGCGGCGCAGCGCCTGGAGATGCAGAAGATCATGCAGAACCATGCGGCGGTCTTCCGGACGGGCGACGTGCTGAAGGAAGGTGCCGACAAGCTGGAGGAGGCCTGGAAGCTGCGGGACGACGTTTCCGTGTCCGACCGCTCGATGATCTGGAACTCCGATCTCGTCGAGACCCTGGAGTTCGACAATCTGATCTACCAGGCGGTCGCGACGGTCCACTCGGCGCTCAACCGCACGGAAAGCCGCGGCGCTCACGCCCGCGAGGATTTTACGGAGCGCGATGACGCCAACTGGATGAAGCACTCCGTCGTCTGGGTCGAGGACGACGGCAAGGTGCGCTTCGACACCCGCCCGGTGCACATGAACCCGATGACCAACGAGGTTCAGGCCTTCCCGCCGAAAGCACGGGTCTACTGACCGCCGATCCGGCAGCCGTCGCACTTTTCAGCGGTTCGAACGAGAGAAATGGCAGAGGATACCTATGGCCGAGTTCGCGCTTCCGGCAAACTCCAAGATCGGCAAGGGTAAGGCTTGGCCGAAGCCCGAAGGGGCCAAGAACGTCAAGACCTTCAAGGTCTACCGTTGGCAGCCCGAAGACGGTCAGAACCCCAGCGTCGACAGCTACGAGGTCGATCTCGACAGCTGCGGCCCGATGGTTCTGGATGCGCTGATCAAGATCAAGAACGAGGTCGACCCGACCCTGACCTTCCGCCGCTCCTGCCGCGAGGGTGTCTGCGGGTCCTGTGCCATGAACATCGACGGCACCAATACACTGGCCTGCACCAAGTACATCTCCGACATGAAGGACGATGTGAAGATCTACCCCCTGCCGCACATGCCGGTGGTCAAGGATCTGGTGCCGGACCTGACCCATGCCATCACCCAGTACTCCTCGATCGAGCCTTGGCTGAAGAGCACCACTCCGGCTCCGGAGCGCGAGCGCCTTCAGAGTCCCGAGGAGCGTGCGGAGCTGGACGGTCTGTGGGAGTGCATCCTCTGCTTCTGCTGCACGACCTCCTGCCCGAGCTACTGGTGGAACGGCGACCGCTATCTGGGCCCGGCGATCCTGCTGCAGGCCTACCGCTGGATCGCGGACAGCCGCGACGAAGCGACCGGCGAGCGGCTCGACCAGCTGGAAGATCCCTTCCGGCTGTATCGCTGCCATACCATCATGAACTGCACGCGGACCTGCCCGAAGGGCCTCAACCCGGCCAAGGCCATTGCCGAGATCAAGAAGCTGATGGTCGAACGTAAGGGTTAGGGCGCGCGTATCAGCCTCTGTTGCCGAGGAAAGCGGCCTTTCTCGATCGACATCGAGAAGTTGAACCGCGGAAAGCCGGCAGCGACCGTTTCCTGGTGGTGTCGTCGATCCAGAACGGGCCCTGTCGGAAAAGCTTCCTGTGACTCGATTTACGTGGCTGGTGTTGACGTCCCGGTAGCGGGTAATTGCGCCTGACAGGACCCGCAGTCGATGGTCAAGACTCGCCCGTGAAGCGCACGGTCAGATCGCAGCTGCCATCGTCGACCCATCGCCTGTGGTTCAGGGCGACTTCCGTTCCGTCAGCCAAGGTATAGAGCATGGACGTCAAGCGGGCGAACCCCTGGCGACGTTCAACAGGGCTTTGAAGCGGTACGCTTGCGTGTTGTTCTGTGAGCAACTGCTCAAGAGCTGCGATACGGGCCTTGCACCCGCCTGCACTCTGTGAGCCCAGAGACACGAGTTCCACCGCAGAGACGCGCTCTCGGTGGGTAAAGGCCATGACGTGCCAGGTCGTCCCCGCGAGTTGCACGTTGGCGGTGACGGCCGTGCGGCCACCGCATGTTGGCCCATAGAGCGCGCCGATTCCCAGAGCGCGCATCGCGGTCTCCGCAGGCGCACCGAACGCAAGGCCAGGAGCCTCAAGGAGGCTGGCAATGACGGCGCTGGACCGCGTGTCGACCGGCGAAGCCACAACCCACGCCGCGAAGGCGACCGCAGGAAGGCAGAAGAACGCCCCAATCGCGGCAAAGGCAAGTCGTTTGTGAGCTTGTAAACGAGACATCAGCTAGCTAGAAACCGGCCTAGTTTGCTCTCGACGGACCCCACTTAACACAGGAGCAAGGCATGTCCAATCACATGTATGCAGCCATGTTCGGAATGGCGCTGTTTGTCATGGGTACCCCGGCCCTCGCGCAGGACGCCCCCGCAACGGCGTCTGCGACTGTTATCGACAACTCCGGGGCAACCATTGGCGAAGCCAGCTTGATCGAATCGAATGTGGGTGTGCTGATCCGTCTGACGCTGGATGGCGTCGCGCCCGGGTGGCATGCCATCCATATCCATGAGATCGGCAATTGCGACGATATCGAGGGCTTCATGAACTCGGGCGGGCACTTCAACGTCTATGAGCGCGCCCACGGTCTGCTCAATCCGGACGGGCCAGACAACGGGGACCTGCCGAACGTCTACGCCCATGCCGATGGCTCGGTTCGGGCGGAGATGCTCACTCCGCTGGTCTCGCTAAAGGGACCGGACCGTCCTGCGGTTCTCGACTACGATGGGTCCGCCCTCGTCATGCATACCAATGCAGACGATCACATGACCCAACCCATCGGCGGCGCCGGAGCGCGTATCGCCTGCGGAGTGATCACATCTTCTGAGTGAGCTTGCACGTCGTCCAGGGGGCGCCCGACGCAGCTGCCGTTTTCCGACCAGGGCCTTCGCGCGACGCTGCGGATGCAGCGTTGCATGAAAGCGGAAGTCCGTCCCCGCGGGATTGTCGGATGAACGGAGCCGTGACACGGCCACTGTCCGCAAGGTGGCAGGTGTTGGCTGTCTAGAGCAGGATCGAGCGGCTCCGTAAGGCTTGAATGGACCTTTTGAGATGTACGTTCCGCCCGAGTTCCAGCTCGACGAGGCCGCGGCGATCGAAGAGCTGTTGAACAGGCACGACTTCGGCCTGCTCGTCAGCAGCGGCCCGGAAGGGCCTGAGGCGACGCACCTTCCCTTTCTCTACGACCAGAAGCGCGGCGTGATCGAAGCCCACCTTTCGCGCGGCAATGCCCAGTGGCGCCGGCTCGACATCTTGGCACGGGAGGGCGGCCAGGCTCTGCTGATCGTTCAAGGGCCGCACGCCTACATCTCGCCGCGCTGGTATGAGACGCCCGCCTCCGTGCCGACCTGGAACTATCTGGCTGTTCATGTCTACGGCAGGCCCAGCCCGATCACCGATCGCGACCGCCTCTACGCCCAACAGCAGCGGTTGGCTGCCCGCTACGAAGGACCGTCGGACTGGACGATGGACGCCGTCGCGCCCGACGTTCTCGAAAAGCTGCTGCGCGGCATCTACGGTTTCGAACTGCCGATAGAACGGCTGGAAGCCAAGGCAAAGCTGAGCCAGAACAAGTCGGCAGGTGACCGCAAGGGGGTGGTGGCCGCGCTGAACGCGGAAGATCGCACGGACTCGCGCGACACGGCGACCTGGATGCGGCGTCTGACCGATCTCGGCGCCTGAAGGGCGCGGGTGGGAAGAGGCCGAGCTGACGATATGCCTCCGTCGCCGGAAAAGACCGGCCCACACCGCGGCCGATCCGGTCTGTCCCGCGGCTCGCGCGGCTTGCTGATTCTGACCGGGCTGCTCGCGGCCGTGGGCCTGCTGACCCTCTTTGCCGGCGAGACGCCGGAGCGCGGTACGACCGGCGTTTGGGGTCCGTCCTTCGACTTGCAGGCTCACCGTGCCGGTCGCGGTCTCAAACCCGAGAACACCTTGGCTGCCGTCGACCACGCGTTGGGTCTCGGTGTCACCACCCTGGAGTTGGATCTGGGTCTGACGGCCGATGGGGTGGTTGTGGTGTCGCACGACCGCCGGCTGCACCCGGACCTGACCCGCGGCGCCGATGGTCTCTGGCTGTCGGAACAAGGGCCGCCGATCCGATCTCTGACAGCCGCCGAACTGGCAAGCTACGATGTCGGGCGACTGAAGCCGGGCAGCGAGACAGCGCGGCGATTCCGAGAGCAGGAAGCCGTGGACGGAGCGGGCATTCCGACGCTTCGGCAGGTCTTCGCACGGGCCGAGCGGCTGTCGGAGGCGACGATCCGCTACAACCTGGAAACCAAGATCGCACCCGGCGACCCTGCATCTCCGGTGCCGGAGACCTTCGTCGCCGCCTTGCTCGATGAGATCGCCGCCGCAGGCGTCGCAGAGCGGACCACCATCCAGTCCTTCGACTGGCGCAGCCTCGATCTGGTCGAGGTTCAGGCGCCGGATATCGCCACCGCCTATCTGACGGTCGAGCAACGCTGGCTGGACAACCTGAAACGGGGACAACCGGGTCCCTCGCCCTGGACGGCGGGTCTGGACCTGGATGCCTTCGACGGATCCGTTCCCGCCGCGGTCGCGAGCGCCGGCGGGCGCGTCTGGTCGCCGTTCTTTCGCGACCTGCGCCATGGCGACGTTGAGGAGGCGAAACGCTACGGACTGGCGGTGATCGTCTGGACGGTCAACGACCCGGCGGCGATGGCGCGTTTGATCGACGACGGCGTCGACGGCATCATCACCGACTATCCCGACCGGCTGCGTGCCGTGATGGCGGACAAAGGGCTGCCGCTGCCGCGCCCCGTCTCGGACGCGCGGTGATTGTCGGCGTCGGTCGCGTCGTCGGCGTCCGGAACCGGGATGAATGCGCGTGTTTCGTTTTAGTGGAGCTTGAGGCGTGACCCGCCTCGGAATCGCAGACCGAGGCCGGGCCGATAAAAGCCACGACGCCGAAAGCCGCGATGCCGGAAGCGCCGGTTCCTGAAGCGGTAGCCGCCGAGGTGCGGGTGGCGAAATCGGGATCGAGCGAAGCGTCGGCGCCGGAAACGTCGACCGACCCGGTGTGTATACGCCTGTCGAGCCTTTTGAGACTCAGGGTTTTCCGGGCCACGGGGAACGCCAGCCTCGGCGCTTCTGTCAACGGTCACGACCATGGCGGCAGCGACCGCGGCCGCTGCCCCGGGGCCGGGGAAATCGCGACGGGTGAGGATGGTAGCCTCCATGCCTGTGCGTCTTGCGCGTCACAGTCATGTGGGCCCTGCCGATGCAGCGGTCACCCGGCACCACGCAGTTGTGATGGCAGCGTGACCTTCATGTCGTCTCCTTCGCCGATCAGAGGGCGCGTTCCAGCAGCCGCTCGTCGAAGGGGTAGTCGGACATTCGCTGCACGCCGGTGTCGGTGACGAGAAACTGGTCCTCCAGTTTCACGCCCTCGGGACCGCCCGGCTCGCCGATGTAGCTCTCCACGCTGACGACCATGCCGGGCTCCAGCAGACCGTCGCCCGTAAAGCGGTCCAGGTCGCAGGCGTGTGCCACGATGGGTGTTTCGCCGTGCATGCCGACGCCGTGGATGATCGAGGGATACCGCAGATCGAAGAAGCGCTCGGGGATCGGCCAGGCCTTCTCGCCGATTTCGCGGAAGGTCATGCCGGGGCGCAGCATCGCGGCGTTGTGGTGCACCTGCTCCCAGGCCATGCGGTACAGCGACTTCTGGTAGCCGCTCGGTTTGCCGGGACCGCAGAAGAAGGTTCGCGAGATGTCGGCGTAGTAGCCGTTGACCCCGACGGTATCGGTGTCCAGAGCGAGCAACTCGCCGGGCCGCAGGCGGCGGTCGCCCGCTTCGTTGAACCAGGGATTGGTTTTCGGTCCGGAGCTCAGCAGGCGGGTTTCGATGAACTCTCCGCCGCCGAGGAGAACCTTGTGATAGAGCGCCGCGAAGAGCTCGTTCTCGCTGACTCCGGGTGCCAGCTTTTCCTCGACGGTCCAGACCGCCGCTTCGGCGGCGGAGAGGCTGAGGGCCAGGCAGGCGACTTCCTCCGGTGTCTTGAGACGTCGGGCGTGCAGCAGGCTCTGCATGCAGTCCTCGACCTCCAGGCCTTCGTCTTGCAGGGCAAGCGCCAAGCCGAAGGAACAGCGGTCCATGCCGATGCGTCGGTTGCCGCCGCCGTCCTGGCGCAGAAGGTCCGCGATCTCGGCCGCGAAGGGCTTCGCCATCACACGGTCGCGGCCGTTCACCGAGGCGAAGACCAGCTTGGACCCACGGGACTCCTGAATGGTCTCCAGCCAGGTGGAGACATGAGCGCTACCGGGATACTCGAAGAGAACCACGTCTCCTTCCTGCGGGACGTAGAGGTAGCGGCTGGAGTTGCGCAGGAAGTAGCCGAACATGTTGCGGGAGCCGGTGGCGTAGCGCTGGTTGTAGGGGTCGAACAGGACCACCGCGGCGAGGTCTTCGTCGCGCATCATGGTACGCACCCGCTCCAGCCGGCCGCGGCGCAGGGCAACGGGATCGAAGTCTATCGGCAGACTGTCCATCGGGGAGGTCGAGCGGTTGGCCGGCTTCGTTTCCGGGATTTCGAAGTCTCCGAGATCCGGGACTTCCCGTAGCGTGGGGTGCCGGCGTTGATCGCTCATGAGTCGCTGCGTCCTTCCGCTTTGAGACGGGTTTCGGGGGAGACAAGAAGGCACCCTCCCGGCCCGACTGCGAAGCGATCGGGCCGGGGGGCACGCCGGCTGACAGGGAGAGATGCCGGCTGGTCGAGAGTCAGCTTAACCAAGTGCGGGTGAAGTCGTGGTACTGCGTCGGGTGCATGTCATAGCCCTGTACCCTTGCGTTTCCGGCCGACAGCACCGAGCGCCAGAGCGGCTGAGCGATGACCGCGTCGTCCTGGAGAATGCGCTGCACCTGCTCCATGGCGGCCGTTCGCGCAGCCGGGTCCAGGATGCCGCTGGCCTCGCTCAAGGCGGCGTCGAAATCCGGATTGCTGTACTTGCTCTCGTTCCAGGGCACGCCCGAGCGGTAGGCCAGATTGAGCACCATGACGCCGAGCGGACGGTGGGTCCAGGGCGTGAAGCCGAAGGGCGTCTTCAGCCAGACGTCCCAGAACTTCGCGGCCGGCAGCGGGTTGGGTTCCAGCACGATGCCGGCCGGTTCGAGCTGCTGCTTGAGGGCGAGCACGGCGTTGAGTTCCCACTGGCCGGTCGAGCTGGCGACGTCGATCGGCAGTCTCAGGCCGTCGCTATGGCCCGCTTCGGCCAAGAGCGCGCGTGCCCTGGCGTAGTCCTGTTTCAGGGCCGGCAGCTGGAAGTACTCGGGATGGATGGGGCAGACGTGGTGATTCTCCGCGGGCGCCCCCAGGCCTCGCAGGGCCACCCGCAGAAGCGCCTCGTGATCCATGCAGGCCGCAATCGCCTGCCGCACGCGCCGGTCGTCGAAGGGAGCCTGCGTTACCTGCATGCGCGCCACGCCGGTTTGTGCCGTCAGCGCCTCGAAGACCTGCAGGCTGGCTTGCCGCTTCAGGATCTCGAGCTGGTTGACGTCGTTCTCGTAGGCCAGATCGACCTGGTCCGAAACAAGAGCCGACAGGGTGGCGGCCGGGTCGTCGCCCAGGTCGATGTACTGCACCTCGTCCAGCAGGGCCGGTGTCTGCCAGTAGTCGGCGCGTCGGCGCAGGATCTGCCTCGCCGAGGGCTCCAGGGCGACCAGCTCGAAGGGGCCCGTTCCAACCGGCGCCTGGGCCAGATTGCCGCCCATCTCGTCGAAATTCCGATGCGCCAGGCAGCAGGCGTAGTTGTAGAAGTTCTCCGGCAGCGCGAGCTCGGCCCGGTTCAGATTGAAACGGATCGTATGCTCGTCGAGGATTTCGATGGCGCCTTCGGTCATCCGCGTGCGCGTGACGGGCGTTCCGCTGTCGTCGGTCCTGCCGGTTTCGATCTCCTCCGTCATGGCGCTGAAGAGACCGATGTTGGCCGAGCCGACCTCCGGATCGAGCCAGCGCCGGACGTTGGCGGCGACGTCTTCGGCGATGAAGCGGTCTCCGTTCGACCAGCGCACGTTCCGGCGCAGATTGAAGGTCCAGGTCTTCAGGTCCTCGCTGGTCGACCAGCTCTCTGCCAGGTAGGGGCGCGTAACGTTGTCGGTTCCGGTCTTGGTCAGATATTCGAGAATGTGGCGCGCCTGGTTCGATTGCGTGACCGAGTTCAGCAGGGCCGGATCGGCGATCTCCCGCACGCGCATGGCGACCCGGAGCGTACCGCCGGCTTTCGCCTCGCCGCTGGCGGCCGCGGCCGGCTGCGGGAGCCCCGTCATCGCGTAGGCGGCCGTGGCGCCGGCGCCGAGCAGGGTCGCCGTGCGCAGGAACTCCCGGCGTGAAATCTCGCCGCGCTCCATGCCGGACTGCAGGGATGGCAGCGCCGGGTGAACCTTCTCCAGAGCGCGTTTCCGTGTCAGATCGCTCGCCATGACTCTCCTCCCTATTCTCGGTTTTCCGGCAGTCTGACAGAGCGCTCGAAGCCATGACTCCACAGATGAAGCGAAGAACTGCATAATTGGCGCATATGGGGAAACTGCACAGCATGGCGTCCTGTTCCTCCGCGACGACGGCCTCGCCGCCGCTGGTGCGGATCGGGATCCTGCTGTTCGACGATTTCCCGGCAATGGCGCTTGCCTGTCTGACGGAGCCGCTGAGGGTGTTCAACAGCCTCGCGGGCGGGCAGCGCTTCTCCTGGCATCTGCTCGGTTTCGAGGCCACGCACGCCAGGTCGTCCAGCGGTCTCGAGATCGCCTTGAGCGACCGGTTGGACCGCTCTTCGCCGTCGCTCGACGTTCTCGCTCTTTGCACCGGCGGCAACGCGGCCGGCCTGGTGTCGCCGCAGCTCGTCGGGGTGCTGCGAGACTGGGCGAAGCGCGGTCTGGCTTTCGTAACTGTTGCCGATGCCGCCCTGCTGCTGGCTGCGGCGGAGTTGCTGGACGGGCGCAAGGTCGCGATCCACTGGCAGTATGCCGACCTGCTTCAGGAGACCTCGCCGGCCGTTCGCCTGAGCCGCGACCTGGTTTGCGTCGACCCGCCGTTCTTTTCCTGCCATGGCGGGGCGAGTGCCTTCGACCTGAGCCTGGAGCTGATCCGCCACTATCACGGCGAGCCTTACGAGTCCCAGCTGAAGGCCTGGTTCCTCTACGACCTTGCCGGTCCAGGAGCGCACCGCCAGGACGACTTTCTCTTCGTTTCCGACGCCGAAGACCCGCTGCTGGCGGCGTTTCTGGAGCTGGCCTACGGCTCGCTGGACCGCGGCCTCAGCGTCCTCGGCCTGGCCGCAAGGTTGGGGACCGCCGCCTCTACACTGAACCGGCGTTGCCGCCAGCGTTTCGGACTGTCTGCCGGCGCCACGCTGCTCCGGTTGCGGATCAACCGGGCCAAGCGTCTGCTCAGCACCACCCGCATGACGAATGTCGAGATCGCCGTCGCCTGCGGCTTTTCCTCGGCCGAGCACTTTGCCCGGCGTTTCAAGCAGGCAACCGGCAGCACGCCGCGAAGCTACCGGGCCCAGCGGCGGGCGGTCCGCTAGCTCAGGCGGATGTCGTGCTCGATGGTGTGTTCGACATCGAGGCCTTCGAGTTTCAGGAGCACGCTGGCCTTGACACTGCCGTTGGGGTCAAGCCGGCCGTCTTCGAGTGCGCTGCGCACCGCCTTTTCGATCTCGCGCTGGGACGTGACCCCGACTTCCTTGAGAAACTTGCGCACCTGCATGTTGAACTCGTCTTCGTTCATGGCGTCTTTCCGCCCTCCTCGGTTGCTTTTCGTTGCTATCCCGCGGAAGCTAACGCCCATGTCGAGATGCAACAAGCCGTTGCTCTAGACGATTGGAGGGAGCGCCGAGCGCTATGCAGCTGAACGCCAAGCAGATCGAAGAGTATCGCGAGACCGGCTGCCTACTCTTCCCGGGTCTCTTTCAGCCGCAGGAGATTGGGCAGCTGCAGTCGGCGCTGCCGCAGTTGCTGGGACGCCGCGACGAAGTCGCGGTCTACGAAAAGGACGGCAGCGATGCCTTGCGCCTGGTTTACGGCGCCCACGCGCTGGAAGAGGCCTACCGGCGCATGTCGCGGCACCCGCGCCTTCTGGAGCCGGTGCGCCAGCTGCTGGAGGACGAGGCCTACATCCACCAGACGCGTCTGAATCCCAAGATGGGCTTTCATGGCGGTGAGTGGACCTGGCATCAGGACTTCGGCACCTGGCATCGGGCCGACGGCATGCCCGAACCTCGCTGCGTGATGACGGCCGTCTTCCTGGACGACATTTCGGCCGTGAACTCGCCCTTGCTGATCATCCCCGGCTCGCAACACCATGGCATGCGCGAAGAGGTGAAGCCGGAAGACGGTGCCGTCGGCTACGTGGTGATGGAGATCGATAAGTCGACGGTAACTGCGCTGGCGGACGACTCGCCGATCCGCGCTCTAGAGGGGCCGGCCGGTTCCGTTGCCTTCCTCCACTGCAACATCGTTCATGGATCGGCGCCGAACATCAGCCCCTACCGCCGGGCCATCTGGTACGTCAACTATTCGGCCGTCGGCAATGCCGCGACCGGCAGCGAGCGCCCCTGGTATCAGAACAATCGCGACTTTACCGCGCTCGCGTCTCTCGACGACGACTGCCTGCGCGATCTGAGCGGTCAGGCGGCGGCGGAGTAGACCCGCCGCGCGCGTTTTCGGCGTTCAGGCAACTTTTTTGGTGCCTGGAGGCTGTAAGACATTCGGCCCCTCGTGTTTTGTTGTTTTTCAGAGAGATAAGCGGATTTCTTCACGCCGAAAGCGGGCTGTTTCACCGGCAATTCCGCCGAGCGGTCTGAGACAAAAAGAGGTTTTTGCGCCTCACTTGGAATAATTGCTTTTGGCGCCCCGTTTTCGCCGCGAGATGTCCATAAGGGACCTCGCGCCAAAACGAGGAGCTGAGCATGAAATACCTGACTGTAGGCGTCGTCGTTCTGCTGACCGGCTGCGTTTCGGACGGCACGCGCATCCTGAACTCCATCGGATCCGCCTTCGACAACAATCGGCCGGACACGACGGCGGTCTCCGCCGAACTGCCGGTCGTGGAGCAACCCCGGGCCTTCGGCGACTTCCAGGTCGCCAGCCTGATCGACGGCAGCAACAGCAGCTTCGATGTTCAGCCTTACGGCACTGGCGTAAGGGTTCGCGAGAACGACGGCTGCGTCTGGACCCGCACGGCCGACTGGTTCTCGCCGTCCGACAGCTGGGCCAACTGCGGCACGTCGCAGAACTGGCATAGCGCCCAGGCCCAGGTGCGCCAGCTCGACTCCCTCTACCCGCTGCGGATCGGCAGCCAGGGCCGCTATGAGCGTCAGGCGACCTCCCACACCGGGCGCACGCGGACGCGCCAGACGGTCTGCCAGGTGACCGGTGCCGTCGATGTCGTGCGGCCGGGCCACCCCAATACGCCCGCCTACGTCGTCGAATGCGACGATACCAAGCGCGTGCGGACCACCTGGTACGCGCCGGGCCAGGGCCCGATCGCCTTCACGCAAGTCTCCGACACCCGCGGGCTCGAAGAGTCCTGGATTCGCAAATAACAAGCCGGGCACGACGCCATTGGAGGACATGGATCATGAGATACTTCCAGAAAATCAAGTCGGGCATCGACCCGCAGCCGTTCCTGCAGGAAATCGAACAGGTGAAGGGCGCCTGGGACGCCGCCACCGGCCGGCAGTCCAAGATCAAGGTTCAGCGCGAAGCCCTGTCGATCCCGCTGCGCGGTCTGCGCAAGTCGGCGATCGGCGATCGGGACCGCCGCGACGTTCACGAGAGCCGCTGGACCGGTTCGTCGCGCAGCTACCCGCTGGCCTGCGCTTTCCTCAAGGACTTCGCAGAGGAGCGAGACGCTCTGCTGAGCCGGGCCAAGCTGGTTTGCCTGCCGGCCGGACACCGGGTCTATCCCCATGTCGACCGCGGTCTCTACTACCTCTTCCGCGACCGTTACCACCTGGTGCTGCGCTCCAAGGCGGGCTCCTTCCTGCGCGCGGGCGACGAGTCGGTGCGTATGGGCGAAGGCGAGCTTTGGTGGTTCGACAACAAGCAAGAGCACGAGGCCGTCAACGACGGCGGCGAGGATCGCATTCACATGATCTTCGACCTGCTGCCCCGCGCCCTCGAAGCCGAAATCGGCGGCAGCCGCGCCGCGCAGGACGCCTGACCATGACGGCGGTCCTGCACCAACTGGAGGTTCCAATGCGAAGCAAGCAGTCGGCGATCATCCACAGACCGGCACGCGGCCGTCGCGGGCTGGCCTGCTGGATGGTTCTGCCCAGCAGAGTCGCCGCCGATGCCGTGCCGCTGATTGCGGTCCATGGCATCCAGCGTGGCGCCTACGAGAAGGCCACGCTCCTGCGCCGGCGGGCCGAGGCTCTTGGCCGACCCGTGATCGCGCCCCTGTTCGATCAAGAGACCTGGCCGCACTATCAACAGTTGGTCCGAAAGGGCCGTGCCGATCTGGCGTTGCTGGCTCTGCTCGAAGAGCTGCGGATCGAAGGCGTGTTGCAGGGCCCGAAATTCGACCTCTTCGGTCACTCGGGAGGCGCCCAGTTCGCGCACCGCTTCGCGATGCTCTATCCGCATCTCGTGCGCCGCCTGATCGTCGGCGCCGCCGGTTGGTACACCTTTCCGGACTCCGCCGCCTTTCCTCTGGGCCTCGCGGCGCGGCCCGAACAGCGGGACGACTGGGGGCCGCGCATGGCGGCGGGTCTCGAACGTTTCCTGCGCCTGCCGATCCGGGTCTATGTCGGCGAGTTCGACAACCAGCGGGACGACAATACCCGCAGCGGCCCGGAGATCGATCAGCAGCAGGGCATCGATCGCCTGACACGCGCCAAGCGCTGGAGCCGTGCGGTCGAGGAGGCCGCCAAGGCCCGCGGCTTCACGCCGAACGTCAGCCTGCAGGTGCTTCCGGGCTGCGCCCACCACTTCAGCGACTGCGTTGCCCACAGCGCGCTTCCGCATCTGGTCCTGCCGGACAACGGCGACACCGATCTCTCGCAGACCGCAACCCTCAAGGCCTGAGCGCCGGATCAAAGGAATCTTCACGATGAACACCTATCGCTCTCAGTTCACCGCTTCCCTCGACGGCGCTAAGTGGGCCTTCTCCACGCGGCGCGTCCGGCGAAGTGACGTCGTCGGCATCAGCGACCGTGTCGAGGAAGCCAGGTCCGGCGACCTGGTGCTTGGCCGGGTCGAAAAGATCGGCTCGCACAAGCGCCTGCAGCTGACCTCCGGGCGCGGCTCCGAGCTCTATCCGGAAGACCTGGTGGTGGTGGCCTGCGGCGACCGCTACGCCCCCGATCAGTTCGAAGGTATCGCCCGCATCGATCGCCGCTCGGCGGACCTGCTTGCGAGCGGCGGCGTGCTCGGTCAGATGCGCCAGAAAAACGGCAAGATGGCGATGCCGACCAGCATCGTTCCCGTGGGCCTGCTGACCGATGCCACCGGCCGGGTCGTCAATCTCTCCTCCTATGCCGAGACGGCGGCGCAGCCGAGCGACCGGCCGGCCGTGATCGGACTGGTCGGGGCCTCGATGAACTCCGGCAAGACGACGGCCGCTGCCGCTCTGACCAACGGTCTGCGCCGGGCCGGCCATCGGGTCGGCGTCGTCAAGATCACCGGGACGGCGGCCTTCGGCGACTTCAATGCCTACGTCGATGCCGGCGCCCACTACGTTTCCGACTTCGTGGATGCGGGGATGGTCTCGACCTATCGCCAGTCGATCTCCGAGATCGAGTCTGCGCTCGATCTGCTGTTGGGACAGGCCGGGCAGGCCAACTGCGATGTCGTCGTGGTCGAGTTCGCCGATGGCATTCTGCAAAGCGAGACGGCGGCGCTGTTGCGCAGCGACCATGTCCGTGAGCAAGTCCCTAACTTCGTCTTCGCCGTTCCCGATGCTCTCTCCGCCATCGGCGGCACCACGGTTCTGGCCGAGATCGGGATCGAGCCGTTGGCCCTGACCGGCGTTCTGAGCCTGTCTCCGCTTGCGTCCGCTGAAGCGGAGGCGGCAACGGGGCTGCCGATCTGGACGCGGGATGCCCTCTGCGATCCCGCCAAGGCCAACGCCCTGCTGGCCGGCGCGACGTCCACTGCGCCGTTGTGCGAGGTCGCGGCATGACGCGCCTGCCTCCGATCTTCTCGGGCGGCCGCCGGGCCAGGATTGCGCTTGTCGCGATCCTGGCCCTCGGCCAAGCCACCGCGGCGGGGATCGCCGCCTTCTCGACGCGCGACGTCTTCGCTGCTTTTAGAGACTCTGCAACCACTCTTCCGCTGCAGCCGCTTCTGCTGATCGGCGCCGCCGGCCTCGCCATTGCGCTGCTGCGCGTGGCAGAGCGCGTGGTGGCGGAGCGTGTCGGTCAGGACTACGCGCTGGCGCTGCGGATCAAGCTGTTCGAACACCTGACCCGTATGTCGTCGAAGGACGTTGCGGAACGCCGTATCGGGGCCTTGTCCATGCGCTTCGTCGGCGACCTCTCCGCCGTGCGGAACTGGGTCAGCCGCGGTATCGCGCGGCTGATCTCCGCGGGTATCGTCTTGCCGGCCGGCGGTGCGATTCTCTATCTGCTGAATCCCACGCTCGCCTATGCCGCCGCCGTTCCCGTAGGGATCGGACTGCTGCTGATGGCCTTGGCCGGCCTGCCGCTCGGCCGCATGCACCGCCGCTTGCGCACGCGGCGGGCCCGGCTGGCAGCCGATATGAGCGAGCGTATCCCTCATGCGCCGGAACTGCGCCTGCTGGGTCGTATCGAGATCGAACGCGACCATCTGCAACGCAGCAGTGAGAAGCTGATCGAATCGTCCGTGGCGCGCACCCGTGTCGCCGAGCTTCTGCGCGCCATCCCCGACGTCGTTGCCGGCCTGACGGCTGCAGGTATCCTGTTCGTCGCTCTGACCCGCGGCATGGCGCCGGCCGAAGCGGCCGCAGGCCTGGCGGCCGTCGGACTGATGATCCAGCCGATGCGCGACCTGGCCGGTGTCTGGGATCGCCGCCGCGCTTGGATTGCCGCGAGAGACAAGTGCGAGGCGCTGCTGGCGCGGCCGCGGCTGCGCCGCTCGCCGCGCACCGTGCCCCGCGAAGAGTTGCAGGGCGCGCATCCCCTGAGCTTCTCGAAGGTCTCGGCCGGCACGCTGAACGCCTTCAGCGCCAAGGCGGTTGCGGGCGAGAAGATCGCCATTGTCGGCGGCAATGGCTCGGGCAAATCCACCTTGCTGCATCTTGCGGCAGGTCTGGAGGACTGCAGTGCAGGCAAGGTGCGCCTCGGCGATTGGCCGCTGGCGAACCTTACGGCGACGGCGCGGCGCCGGGCGATCACGCTGGTGAGTTCGCGCGCGCCGATCCTGGCCGGCAGTCTGCGGCGCGCCTTGACCATGGGCTTGGGCGGACGGCCGGACGACGCTGAGGTGCTGGCGACGGCCGAAGCTTTCGGACTGGGGGGTGTCATCGCGCGGATCGGCGGCCTGGGTGGATCTCTCGCCGAAGGCGGCCGCAACCTCTCCATTGGCGAGGCCCGGCGTGTCGTTCTGACCCGCGCCGCGCTCTCCAAAGCAGGACTGCTGTTGCTCGACGAGCCCGAGGCCGGCCTGGACGCCGGCGGCGAAGCGCTGGTCGGGCAGCTGCTGCGGAGCAGCGAGGCGACGGTGCTGGTCGCGACGCACAGTCGATCGGTCGCAGAGCAGATGGACCGGATCTGGTATGTGGAAGACGGGCGCCTGGTCGAGAGCGGTCGCCCCGAGGAGCTTTTGGGGAGAGACCGGCCAACCGGTCGCTTCTTTCGCGGCCTGGGAGGCGGAAAGGAGCAATCGGGGCTAGCGATCGCGGTCTGAGCGGACGTCCGACCCGGCGATCCGTCAGCAGCGCACGTCAGCGGCGCGCGCGAAAGAAGTCTCTCAAAAGCGCCGCGCAGTCGCTTTCGCGGACACCGCCGACGACTTCTGGCCGGTGATGCGTCGTCCGTTGTTCGAATATGCGCGCGCCGTGCTCCACGCCACCGCCCTTCGGGTCATAGGCACCGAAGACAAGGCGGCGCAAACGGGCGAGAGCGATGGCTTGCGCGCACATGGCGCAGGGTTCGAGCGTTACGTAGAGACTGGCGTCCTCCAGCCGTTTGGTGCCGAGCCGCTGCGCGGCATCGCGGATCGCCAGCAGTTCGGCATGCGCGGTCGGATCGTTCAGCCGTTCGACCAGGTTGTGCGCCCGCGCCAGAATCCGCCCGTCCGAATCCGCCAGTACCGCGCCGACAGGCACCTCGCCGGCTGCGGCCGCAGCCTCGGCCTCGGCCAGGGCCAGCTGCATGAGATCGGGTTTCCGGGGTTTCTCTTCCGCCATGGTCCGCTCAACACCATGGGTCTTGCTCTGGGTCAAGCTTCGCGTTAAGTGCCCGGTCACAAGTCGCCAACCTGCCGAATCCCCAAGGAGTCCTCCATGCTGGAGATGGACGTCGACAAGGTCTGTTTCGTCGTCGTGAAGATGCGCGAGTACGAGGAAGAGGGCCTGATCCGCGCCGAAACCGACGACGACGAAGTCGGTCTGGACGAGGAAGCCGAAGAAGAGCTGGAGTCCGCGAGCGGCTTCGATGCCGCTGACAACGGCGACGAGGGCGATGAAGAGGAGCCGGCCGATACCGCGAGCGAAGACGGCATCCTGGAAGAGCTTCTGACCTTCATCCGCAATCTCGACGAGGAGGAACAGATCGAACTCGTGGCGCTGACCTGGCTCGGCCGCGGCGATTACGAAGGCGAGCAGTGGAACGAAGCCGTCGAAGCCGCCGGCGAGCGGCACAACAACCGGACCGCCGAGTATCTCATCGGCATTCCGCTGCTGTCCGACTACCTGGAGGAAGGCTTGGCGGCCTTCGACCTTTCCTGCGTCGACTTCGACGAGAGCCGGCTCTAGGTCGTTGGACAGAACCGCCAGCCCGGCGACTGCCAACGCCAAGCCGGGCGAGCGAATCGCGAAGGCCATCCCCCGCTCCGGTCTCTGTTCGCGCCGTGAAGCCGAGACATTGATCGCTCAGGGCCGCGTCGAACTGGACGGTGAGACCGTCGAGACGCCGGCCGTCAATGTGCTGCCAAGCCAGAACATCACGGTCGACGGCGAGCCCCTGCCCGCGTTCGAGCCGCCGAGGCTGTGGCGCTATCACAAGCCGGCGGGACTGCTGACGGCGGCCCGCGACCCCGACGGCCGCCCGACGGTCTTCGACCGTTTGCCTTCGGGCCTGCCGCGGGTCATGCCGGTCGGCCGCCTCGACCTGAACTCCGAAGGGCTTCTGCTGCTCACCAACGACGGGGGGCTGAAGCGCCGGCTTGAGCTGCCGGCCACCGGGTGGCGCCGTCGCTACCGGGTGCGCGTCTTCGGCTCGGTTCAGCCGAGGGCGTTGGCGCGGCTGCGCGACGGTATCGAGATTGAAGGCCTTCGCTACGGGCCCATTGAGGCCGAACTGGATCGCACGCCCGGAGACCGCAGCGGTGGCGCCAACGCTTGGCTGACCATGACCCTGCGCGAGGGGAAGAACCGCGAGATCCGTCGTGTCTGCGAAGCGCTCGGTCTGACGGTCAATCGCCTGATTCGCCTTGCCTTCGGTCCTTTTCAGTTGGGGGCTCTGAAACCCGGCGAGGTTGAGGAGGTGCCGGCCAAGGTGCTGAAGGAACAGCTCGGCGCCAAGCTGGCGGCCGAACTGGGAGTCGTGGTCGATGCGCATCGTCGCCGGTAGCCTGCGTGGCAAGCGCCTGATGGCTCCGGAAGGCGAAGGCGTGCGGCCGACGGCCGACCGGACCCGTGAGGCGCTGTTCGGAATCCTGGAGGGCGGCCGCATGACCGGCGGCGTGTCGCCCCTGCCGGGCGCGCGCGTGCTGGATGCCTTTGCCGGGACCGGTGCGCTCGGCCTGGAGGCCTTGTCGCGCGGTGCCGGCCAAGTCGATTTCCTGGAGCGCTACGCTCCCGCTTTGAGCGCCCTGCGGAGCAACGTTGCCGCGCTCGACGCCACGGAAGCTTGCCGCGTTCACGACCGCGATGTCCTGCATCCTCCACAGGCGGAGGCGCCTGCGGATCTGGTGCTGCTGGACCCGCCCTATAACCAGGGCCTTGCCCGACCGGCCTTGGAAGCCCTGGTGCGCGCGGGCTGGATCGGACAGAAGACGCTGATCTGCCTGGAAATGCTGAAGAGCGAAGATCTGGCCCTGCCATCCGCTTTTGCCTTGCTCGACGAACGGAAGTACGGAAAGGCCAAGCTCTGCTTCCTGAGGCTGGAGGCTCTGTCGCCGACCGGGGAGCGACCTGCCGAAGGGAGCGGGAGCGGAAGCCCGGACCTTGCCCGGCGCGCAAGCGGGGCGTAAGGCTCTCTCCAGTCTCCCCTTCGACAAAGCCTGTCAAAGCCCCATGCCCCTGTTCGAAGCCTCCGATCTCGGCTGTGTCCGCGGCGACCGGGCGATCTTCGCCGGGCTGGGCTTTTCCCTGGAGACCGGGGGGCTGTTGCTCTTGACCGGCCCGAACGGCGCCGGGAAGTCCAGCCTGTTGCGCGTGCTGGCGGGGCTGCTGCGTCCGGCCGTGGGGCGGTTGGCCTGGAATGGGCGGGAGGTCTGGGAAGATC
>JANQPZ010000137.1 GCA_028285215.1 Rhodovibrionaceae bacterium
GCTGCTGCCGCCCGAGATCGACACGGCCTCGCTGATCCTGCGCGCAGGCCGCGTCGCGTCGGACACGCCCGACAGCCTGACCGTGCGGGCCAGCGACGACCGCGGACGCCTCGTGACCCAGCAGACCTTGGATTTCGAGCCCGAAGCGGCGGAAACCTCGCAGGCTCTGACATTGCCGATCGAGCTGCGGAATCGCATCACCCGCCTGGACATCGAAGGCGAGGCCGGCGCCGGCGCCGTGCTGTTTCTCGACGAGCGCTGGCGCCGCCGGCCGGTTGGCCTGGTCTCCACCGGTCCGCTGGAGTCCGCGCAGCCGCTTCTGAGCGAGCTCTACTACCTGGAGCGCGCCCTGGCGCCCTTCACCGAGATCAGCCGCGGCGATATCGGGCAGCTCATGAACCGCGGCGTTGCGGTGATTGCCCTGCCCGACCTCGGACCGCTGCCGCCGGAGCAGGCGACGGCTCTGGAACGTTGGGTCGAGGCAGGCGGGCTCCTGCTGCGCTTCGCCGGGCCGCGTCTGGCGGAGAGCGACGACGGCCTCCTGCCCGTCGAGCTGCGCCGCGGCGGCCGCATCATGGGCGGTGCCCTCACCTGGAGCGATCCGGCCGAGCTGGCACCCTTTGCACACGACTCCCCCTTCGCGGGACTGTTGCTGCCGGAGGACGTTGCCGTGTCACGTCAGGTCCTGGCGGAACCGGCACTGGATCTGCCGGAGAAGACCTGGGCACAGTTGACCGACGGTACGCCGTTGGTGACCGCCGAACCGCGCGGCCAGGGATGGCTGGCACTGGTTCACACCACCGCCAACACTGAGTGGTCCGATCTGCCGCTGTCGGGCCTTTTCGTCGAGATGCTGCGGCGGATCGTGGCGGTCAGCCAAGGCGTCAGCGGTGCCAGCGAGGCAGCCCTGCCGCCCCTGTCCACTCTCGATGGCTTCGGCCGGCTCGGAAATCCGCCGGCAACCGCTTTGGCCTTGACGGCAGAGGCCGTCGAGGCCGGCGACATCGGTCCGCGCCACCCGCCCGGCATCTACGGCACCGACGCCGGCCGGCGAGCGCACAACCTCGTGGTTGGCGTGCCTGTCCTCACGCCCATCGGCAGCCTACCCGGCAGCCTGGAGGCGCGCATCTACGCTGGCAGCGAAGAGCAGGATCTCCTGCCCTGGCTATTGACTGCGGCGCTGGTCGTGGCCCTGTTGGACGCCCTGATCGCCCTGGCCTTGCGCGGCCACCTGAGTTTGCGGCCCGGCGAGCTGCGCCAGGCCCCTGAAAACAGCGGGATCTCGAAGGGCGCCGGAACCGCAGCGGTCCTTGTCCTGTCCGCTGTGCTTCTGGGCAGTCCCGCAGCACAGGCGCAGTCCGGGGACGATGACGATCTGCGCCGTACACTCGCCGCCACGCTGGAAACCCGCCTCGCCTATGTGGTGACCGGCGTGCCGCAGGTCGACGATATCAGCCGCTCCGGCCTCTCCGGGCTATCGCGGCTGCTGCTGCGACGCACGGCGGTCGAGCCTGCCGACCCTATGGCGGTGGAGCTGGGACGCGACGAACTGGCCTTCTTCCCACTGCTCTATTGGCCGATCACGCCGGAGCAGACCAATTTGGATTCGGCCGCCCGGCGCGCGCTCAACGAGTACCTGAGCAATGGCGGCACGCTCTTGATCGATCTGCGCGAGCCCACCGCTGGCACTCGACTGTTCGGCGAGACAAGTCGCAACAGCCAGGCGCTGCAGCGCCTTACCGAGGGGATCCAGGTTCCCCAGCTGGTGCCGGTACCGCCTGAGCATGTACTGACCAAGGCCTTCTATCTGTTGCAGGACTTCCCCGGCCGCTATGAGGGCGGAACGCTCTGGGTGGAAAACCCCGACGAGGCGGACAACGACGGCGTCGCCTCGGTCGTCGTCGGCTCCAACGATTGGGCCGGCGCCTGGGCGATCGACGACTTGGGACGTCCTCGTGCCGCCGTGGTGCCCGGCGGCGAGCGGCAGCGCGAGATGGCCTACCGCTTCGGGGTTAACCTTGTGATGTACGCTTTGACGGGCAACTACAAGGCCGACCAGGTCCACGTGCCTTACATCCTTGAACGGCTGGGACAGTAGGAGGCGAGACGGCAGCATGCTGGACCATCTGACGGTCGCGTGGGACCCGCTGATCCCTTGGTCCGCCCTGCTGGCCCTGGCAGTGTTGAGCGCGGTGATCTGCGGCGTCACCCTCTGGCAAAGGGCGCGCGGTGGGCTGCTGCGTGCGCTTTTCGCCGCAACGCTTCTGCTTGCACTCGCCAATCCTTCGGCCGTGTCGGAAGAGCGCGAGCCCTTGCGTGACGTCGCCCTGGTGGTTCTGGACGAGAGCCCGAGCAGTGAGATTCCGCCGCGCCCCGATCAGCAGGAGGCGGCTTTGGCGAGCTTGACCGAGGCGCTGGAGACGCTGCCGGACACCGAGATCCGGGTGGTGCGGGTGGAAAGCGGCGGCTTGACCGGCGGTGCGGCGGCTGTCGGTACCGGAAACCGCGGTGGTACCCACCTTTTCGCTGCCATAGACGAAGCCTTGTCCGAGGTCGCACAGTCGCGCGTCGGCGCCGTCTTCCTGATCAGTGACGGCCAGGTGCACGATGTGCCCGAGGATCTGGCGCAGTTCACCGTCGATGCACCCGTTCATCTGTTGCGCAGCGGCCTGGACGGCGAGCGGGACCGGCGCCTCACTCTGACCAACGTGCCGGGCTATGGCATCGTCGGACGCGAGGTCTCGCTCACTTTGCGCGTCGACGACTTGCCGGAGGCCGGAGCCGGCGGTTCGCCGTCCAACGCCCAGGCGGTGTTGCGCATTGCCCGTGACGGCGGCGAGCCGGAAGTACTGCGCGTACCGCTAGGCCAGGATGTGGACTACAGCTTCGAGGTCGAGCGCCGCGGGGCCACTGTGGTCGAGATCGAAGCCGAAGCCGGCCCCGATGAACTGACGCTGCGCAACAACTCCGCTGCCGTAGTGGTCAACGGCGTGCGCGACCGCCTGCGCGTGCTGCTGGTGTCCGGGGAACCGCATGCCGGCGAGCGCGCTTGGCGCAACATCCTGAAATCCGACCCTAGCGTCGACCTGGTGCACTTCACCATCCTGCGCCCCCCCGAAAAGCAGGATGGCACGCCGATCCATGAACTGTCCTTGATCGCCTTTCCGACGCGCGAGCTTTTCGAGGTCAAGCTCGACGAGTTCGACCTGGTGATCTTCGACCGCTACCGGCGACGCGGCGTGCTGCCCAACCTGTATCTCGAAAACATCGCGCGATACGTGGAGGAAGGCGGCGCACTCTTCGAGGCAGTCGGCCCGGCCTTCGCCACGCCTCTGTCACTCTACCGCACGCCGCTCGGTCGCGTGCTGCCGGCGACGCCAACCGGCGAGGTGGTCGAGCATCCCTTCCACGCCGCGGTGACCGATCTCGGCCAGCGCCATCCTGTCACCGCCGCACTGCCCGGTGCGGCACCGCTTGGTGCTGATGCGAACGGCCGACAGACTTTGCCTGCCTGGGGCCGCTGGTTCCGCCAGATCGACACCGAGGCCCGCGACGGCGAGATTCTGATGACCGGCGCTGACGAAAGGCCGCTTCTGGTGCTTGACCGCATCGGCGAGGGCCGCGTCGCGCAGTTGACCAGCGATCACATCTGGCTCTGGTCCCGCGGTTTCGAAGGCGGTGGCCCCCAGGCGGAACTGACGCGGCGCGTCGCTCATTGGCTGATGAAGGAACCGGATCTTGAAGAAGAAGATCTGCGTGCCGCTGTCCACGGCAGTCGTCTGGAGGTCGAGCAGCGCAGCCTGGAACAGGAGTGGTCGCCGGTGGAGGTTACGCTTCCCAACGGCGAAACCGTAACGCTGGAGCTGCAGCGCAGCGGTCCGGGACGCGCCAGTGCCTCGCTGCCGATCGATCAGCCGGGCGTCTACCGCGTCAGCGACGGGGAGCGCATCGCCCTGGCAGCAGCCGGGCCCGTCAATCCCATCGAGATGGCGGATCTCCGCGCCACCGACGAACGACTGGCCCCTGTGATCGACGCCACCGGCGGCCGGACTCAGACGCTGGTGGACGAGACTGACGTCGCCGTCCGCAAGGTACGGCCGGACCGCGACCGAGCCGGCAACGATTGGTTCGGCGTGGTCGGTCAAAACGAGTTCGTGGTCACGGGCGTCGAGACTCGCCCGCTGCTGCCGGAGCTGGCGGCCCTCGCTCTGGCCCTTGCGGCTCTCCTGTTCGCCTGGCGCCGCGAGGGACGGTGACGGAAGAGAGATCTACGCCAACAGCCACCCAAGCGCGCGACTGGCTTTTGCTCGCGGGTCTCCTGGTGCTGACCTTGGGCGTCGGGCAGATCGGTCGCATCCCTGCCCGGGCCAATCAGGACTGGTACGACAGCCTCACGCAGCTTGCCGTCAAACCGCCCGGCTGGGCCTTTCCGGTCGCCTGGACGCTGCTGTTCATTCTGATGGCCGTGGCGGCCTGGCTGATCTGGCGCGCCGCCGTCACGGCAGGCGAACCGAGCCGCGCCCGCGGACCACTGCTGCTCTGGTGCCTTCAGCTAGCCGTCAATTTCACTTGGCCCTTCGTCTTCTTCGGAGCCCAGGCGCCCCTGCCGGGCCTGCTGGTGATCCTGTTGCTCTTCGCCCTGGTGGCGCTGACCGCGCGCAGCTTCGCCGGCCTCAGCCGTCCGGCCGCCTTTCTGCTGCTCCCCTATCTGCTGTGGCTGACCTACGCAGGCTTGCTGAACGCCGGCATCGTCATACTGAACTAGGCACAGCCGGCGCGATCGCTCTCCACGTCGGCGTCACCGCTCGCTTGGGCAGTCTCGGCGCGACGCAAGACGCCGTGAACGCCCGCCAGGGCGCCAGGCCGCAATGCCAATACCTGGAAACGCTCCGGTTCGACCGGGCCCGGCATGACCAGGCCAACCGCCGGCGCGGACTGGAAGCCGAAGGGACCGTAGTAGGCAGGTGCACCGATCACGACGCAGATACGGTGTCCCTGGCGCTTGGCTTCGCTGAGGCTGTGGCGCACCAGTGCCTTGCCGTACCCCTGACCA
>JANQPZ010000138.1 GCA_028285215.1 Rhodovibrionaceae bacterium
CCGCCCGGATGTCCTTGCAGGTGTGATCCGTGCCGCGACCGTAGCCGAACTTGATGTACTTCAGATAGTCGTGCACCCCGTTCTCGTGCATGTCGTCCAGGTTCGACATGGTCCGGTAGGTGCGGTCGAAGGGCTCCTCGCTGATCTCGAAGCCGTAGCGCTCCGTCACCAGCGCGATATGCGCGTTCGCTTCCCAGTGAACGTAGTTGCCGAGAAAGAGACCGCGCAGGTCCAGATCCAGCAACCGTGTGTCGCTCGGGTACTTCCAGGTGTCGAGCTGCTGCGCCGTCAGGCCCTCGCGCCCGACGAAGTAGGTCCACTCGTAGCCGCGGGCGAAGTGCTCCAGCCGGTCGCGGTAGGTGACCTCGGGAAAATCGTCGAGGGAGAACTGGCCGCAAAGGTCGAGGTAGCCGTGCTCGCCGTAGAAGACCAGCGGAATGCCCCGTTCGGCCGCCACCCGCATCGGCACGGTCATGATGCCAACGTGGGCGTGCCAGTTCATGTCCCCCATGATCTGGAAGGCGAGGCGGTTCAGGCGCTTCAGGGTCGAGACCGAGGGCCGGACGACGAGATGGTCGACGTCGAAGGCTTCGCGCATGCGGAGCATGTTGCGCCAGCCGACGTCGGTCCAGTTGTTGCCGTCGTAGGTCACCAGCAGGGGATTGAGGCCCAGGACCTCCTTGACGACATGCGTCTGGAAGTAACTGTCCTTGCCGCCCGAGACCGCGACCACGCAGTCGTGGCGCGAACCGTCGCGGCAGCGGTAGCGCTCCACCAGCGCGCGCAGCAGTTCGGTCCGCCGCGTCCACTCGCTCGCGGGAATGCGGTCCTTCACCTCCGCCATCTGGCAGCCGGTGCACTTGCCCGCGTCGTCGAACTCCATGGGCGCCGCCGAGATCGAGGGATAGGTGCAGTTGCTGCACCAGCGGATGGGACGGCGCTTGGCTGCCGCCTCCGGCCGGGCGGCCGGGTAGTCTTCCTCGCGCGCCTGGCGCAGGCGTTCGGCCAGGCGCGCGTCCTCGCGGGCGCGGTCGTAGAACGGCTCGCGCGGTAGATACTTGGAGCCCAGGCGCAGCGGCCGTAGCGGCACCCCGGCGTCCAGGGCCGTGCGCTTGGCCTGCGGATAGCTCAGCTCGAAAAAGTGGAAGATGTTGGCAGCCGCCGCTGCGGCGGCACCGGCATCCAGGATGGCCGGCGCGAAGTGCTCGTAGCAGCCGACGCCGCCGCAGGCGACAACGGGGATCTCCACGGCTGCGGCGACACGACGGATCAGCTCCAGGTCGTAGCCCTGGCCGGAGCCGTCGCGGTCGATGGAGTTCAGCAGGATCTCGCCGGCGCCGCGCCGCGCCGTTTCCCGCGCCCAGTCCGCCGGATCCCGGCCGGTCTCCTTCCGTCCGCCCTCGACGCGCACCTCCCAGCCATCCGCCGTCTTCGCGGCGTCGATCGAGGCGACGACGCACTGGCTGCCGAAGCGTTGTGCCGCCTGGGTCAGCAGGTCGGGGTTTTCGAAGGCGGCGGTGTTGAGCGTCACCTTGTCCGCACCCGCGGCCAGGCGTGCCTCGATGTCCGACAGGGACCGAACCCGGCCGCCGAAGGTTAGCGGCATGAAGCAGACGTCGGCGATCGCCCGCAGCACGTCGAGGACGCCATCGCCGTTGTAGCTCTGCTGCAGGTCGTCCCGGCGCAGGTCGTGCCCCTCGCTGCCGCGCGAGATGTCCAGCACGACCAACTCGTCGACGTTCCAGTGGGAGAAGCGCTCAACACTGGACAGAGGGTTGCCGATGACCTGATGCACCTTGAAGAGTTGGCTGCGCACGATCACGCCGTGCTTGAGCAGCAGCACCGGCACCAGCCGCGGGTGAGGGCCGCCGTTGGGTTTCGCGCGCTGGCCGGCGAGCGCGGGGGGAGCCAGCCGCTCGGTCATTGCAACCTCTCGCCGATCCGGCGAAAGGCATCGAGTACGGCGAGCCCGGCGTCCTGACTTTTCTCCGGGTGAAACTGCGCGCCGAAGATGCGCCCCCGCTGCACGGCGACCGTCTCTTCGTCGTCGCCGAACGTGAGCGTCCCCGCGCAATCCTCCGCCGTGTCGCAGTCGATCACGTAGGAATGGACGAAATAGAAGCAGGCATCCGCCGGGATGTCGGCAAAGAGCTGCGCGTCGTTTCTGGCCTGCAGGCCGCACCAGCCGATGTTGGGAACGCGCAGTCCGGCCTGCGGGCGCAGGCGGCGGACGCGGCCCGGGATCAGATCCAGACCCTGGTGCTCGCCGAACTCCTCGCTCGCACTGGCCAAGAGCTGCATCCCGAGGCAGATACCGAGGATCGGTTTGCCGGCGGCTGCATGGGCGCGGATCGGTTCGACCAGGCCTTGCTGCCGCAGCGCCGTCATGCCGTCGCCGAAGGCGCCGACACCCGGCAGCAGCAACGATGCGGCGGCCGCCACCTCGGCAGGATCGCGGGTCGGCTCGGCCTTGGCTCCGATGCGCTGCAAGGCGGTCAGCACCGAGCCGATGTTGGAGAGGCCGCTATCGATGACGGCGATCATGACGCCACGCGCTCCGGCGGCCGGCGTTCGATCTCGGCGCGTGTCAGCTCCACCAGCCCCTTGGCTTCGAAGCGCTGCAGATAGCGCCGCAGCCGCTCGAAGCAGAGCTGATGGCGCTCTGCGATCTCCAGCAGCGTGTGCTCGCCATCGAGGTAGCGAAAGAGACAGTCCAGCAGATGGCCCCAGGCCTCGGCATCGGCCTCCAGGTCCTTCACCACCGTGGGGTCCGGCCGCTCCATGTAGAGTCCGTAGTCCGGGTTGGAGAGGCAGATCAGGCCGTCGAAGCGGCGCTGGGCGGTCATGTTGTTCTCGAGCACCGAGACGACGCGCTGCAGGACCGCAAGCATTTCCTCGAGTTGCGTCGGGTCCATCAGGTCCGCTGTGTCGAGGCTGGAGTGATACTCACGGTAGGGGGCGAACTGATCCTCGCAGCGGGTGAGCTCGACGAAGGGCACCTCGTAGCCAGGAGCTTCCCAAACCGTTTCGTCGTTGCCGGCGCCGCAACGCCAGGGCACCAGTTCATGCGCCCGGCTGTGATGGCGCAGCACGTTGGCGAAGGCCGCGTCCAGCATATGGCCGCCGGCGAAGCTGCTGGCCGCCTTGATGGCGCCGCCGGTGCCGGGCATTTCCTCGAAGACGCCGCAGACCATGCGGTCGACCTCCGCGCGCGGCAGGGTCTTGAGGTAGAAGACGCTGCCCAGATGCTCCGGCGCGATCACCAGGCGGTAGCTGTAGAAGGTCTCCTGCTCCGCCAGCCACTGCATCAGGCGGATCAGCACCGCCGTGCCGGCGAAGCCGTCGTTGGCCATGTGGGGATGGCAGTTGTTGGAGTTGAAGACGATCGTCTTGGGCGAGCGGCCGCTCTTCTGCGCTACGCCGATCAGCATCTCACCGGGGGCGTCTTCGGTCTCCAACTCGACCCGATAGCGGCCCGGTCCCAGCGTCGCGAACAGCCTGTGCGGCATCACCAGGCGCCAGTCGGCATCCCAGGGGCGGTACTGCCACATGCAATGGAACATGTAGGCTTCGGGCAGCGCCGGGTTGCTGACCAGCTTCGGCTGCAGCGCTTCCCAAGATAGGTCTCCGGTGAAGGAGCGGGAGTAGTAGGCCACGCCCAGACTGTTTTCGGTACCGTCGAAGACCTCTTGGCCGTCGCGGTAGAGCTTGGCCCGCTTCACGCGCCAGTTCTGCGGCACGACCCAGCCGTTGAAGCTCTCGCCGGAGGGCACGCGGATCAGCTCGAGCGGCAGCTCTTCCGCGATGCGCGCAAAGAGCGCTTCGTTGCCGTCGGCGACCACCGCCGTGCGCGGTTCGCAGAGGTCGCGGGTGAGCGCGATCATGCCCGCGCCCGAGAGGTCGAGCGCGGTCGTGGGCGGGTCGAGAACTGCGGTGGCGGTCGGCATGGCGGCTACCGTCGCATAGAAAGCGTTAACCAAGACCTTAAGGATCTGACCCCGATAGACCTTCTCTCTTCGGCCTCAGGCCTCGCCGTAGTCGGGCAGGGATCCCGCTGCCGCGCCGGCGACCGCCAGGAGCAACCCCGTTTCCGGTTGCGCGCTGGACAGCTCGGGCGTGGCGGCCTGCTCAGGCAGGAAGAAGTCGGCGTCGAACCCGGGTATCGGCTGCAGCCGCCAGCTGCGGCCGCTCTCCCGCAGGGCCCGGCGGACCGCCTCGAAAGCCGGTAGGGGAACGGGGTGACCGTTGACGGTGAGGCGTTTCGCGTCGTCGCCGAGCGAAACCCGAAGCGCGAGGACCACGGGGCCGGATGCCGCGAGTGCGGCAGACAGCCAGTCGAGATCGCAGCCATGCCCGTAGCGGATCGCCTGGTTCTGGTTGAGCACCAGGACGCTTGAGGCCGCGGACGGCGCCGGAAGCGTTTCCGCATAGTTGAAGGTCAGTGTGTCGGAGCCGTGCAGCACCTGGAAGCGTCGGTCCTCGCAGGCGGGACCGATGGCGGTGTAGCTCGACAGCTCCGTTTCGCCGGCCGACTTGAGATATTCGAACAGCGGGCCGCTGCCGGCGCCGACTTCGATGACGGACAGCGATGCAGGATCGTCTGACCGGGTCGGGTTTACCGCCTGGATCGCTTCCGTAAGCTCGCGCAGCGCCAGGCGGTCCATCCACTGACCGATGCGCAGCCGATCCACAAGCGCACGGCTGCCGGTCTCGCGCAAGCTGCGCAGGGCCATGATCAGGCTGGCGTCCTGCGCCACGTCCAGGTGAAAGTCCTTCAGCGGCATGAAGTTCAGCGCCACGGTACTGTTGCGCGCGAAGACGAGGCGCCCGACGGCGCGGCGGAGATCGCTCTGCATCACAGGCTCAGCCTCGCCAGATCGGGAAAGAGATCGATGCGGTCGGTGACCACCAGATGGTAGCAGCCCAGGCTGTCCATCGCTTCTTGGCTGAGGCCTGCGAAGTGACGCTGCTGGCTCGACTGCGCCTCCGGAATGAAGTCCGCGACCAGCAGCTCGCGGCCCACGGCGGCGGCGCGCAGCCGGACCAGGTCTTCCCGGCCGAAGACGTAGATCGGGGCGGCGTGATGGCTGGTCAGCCAGATGCCTTGCTCCGCCGCGCAGGCCCAGCAGGCGAGCACCGTTGCGACGTCGGAGAAGCGGATCATGCGTTCGGTGCCGCCGACCGGGTCGCGCAGATTGTGGATCACGCCGACCGACAGCGAGAGGTCGAACCGCTGATCGCCGGCGTCGAAGTCAGAGCCTTCGCCGAGCAGCAGGCGGAAGTGGCGCGGGTCCAGATCGCCATGGAGAAAGCGCGCCGCGGCCAACACCAGGGCGGAGATGTCCAGACCGCAGTAGTCGAGTAGCTCCGGCGCCTTCAGTCTGCCGTCGCTGCTGGCCCGCAGCATGATGTCGAGCAGGTCGAAATGCTCCGCGACCGTGCAGCCGAGATCGAACAGGCTGACACGCCGAGTGGGCTGTTCCTCGGCGAGCGCCACCAGCAGACGGTGCAGCAGCAGATCGAGTTGCGGCGAGCGCGAAGCCAGCAGGGGAAAGCTGCCGTCCTCGAAGCTCGCCTTGCTGACACCCTTGCGGCGCAGATGCTCCGCCAGAGCCGGATCGCGGTACTTCAGCAGCTTGTCCAGATAGCCGCCGCAGTTGAGCACGTCCGAGTCGTCCGGCAGGTCGTAGCGATGCCAAGGCGTGCCGTCGTCGGCGGCGAAGAGGTACTGCTGCGCGTTGTCGAGCGCGAGCAGGGCGTTGCCCCGCCCGCTGTCCGCTAAGGCGCCCTCGGCGGCCGGCGGCACGGGGTCGAACTCGCCGAAGGTTACCGGGGCGGTGGTTGTGATCCGTAGGGCCGGCATCATGAGTCCGGTTCCGATGTCTTGCGGGCGACCAGATGACACCAGGGTTGGAAGAAGACGCCGCGAAAGCAGAGTCTCCCGCCGCCGTCCGTGCGTTGGGTATAGGAGACGACTTCGCCCTCCGTCCCGGGAAAGGGCAGGTCGATCGGCAGTTCGAAGGGACGGAAATCGCCGCCGTCGAACCCCGCCTGACGCAGCAGCGGTTTCACTGCCGCGATGGAGCGCAGGTGATAGGCGACACCCTCGGGATGCCCCTGGCTTTTCTCCAGGATGCAAAGCTGCTGTTGGGCGAAGGCGTGAAACCAGTCGAAGACGATCAGGCGTCCGCCGTCGTACAGCAGCGCGCCAACGTTGGCCAAGAGGCGCGCGAACTCGGCCTCCTCGAAGTAGCAGGTCACGGCGTTGAGAATGGCGATGTGGTGGCGCGGCGGTCCGGTCAGGGCCAGGGCATCGGCCACCTCGACGTCTATCCCGGCCAGATCCGGGTCGTTGCGGCAGGCCTCGACCGACGAGGCCGAGAGATCGCAGCCGGCCAGCTTCGCCTGCGGCAGCTCCCGCCGCAGCAGAGCGAGCAGATTGCCGGTGGAGCAGCCGATGTCGAGAATCGACGGCGCAGAGACGGTCGGCTCCAGACTCTCGCGGATCAGTTTCAGGATCACCTTGTCGCTCTCGCGCGGGTTCGCCCGGTGACGCTGCTGGTAGGTATTGTAGGCGTCGAAGTAGCTTTCGTCGCCGGTGTAGGCCTGATAGTTGCTCGCTTTGGGCTCGGTCATGCTGCACTCGGCTTGACGTCGAAGGGGATTTCGCCGCGGCGGAAGGCCGGCTGGCGGATGAGCATCATGTAGCGGTCCTCGGCGAAGCGTTGCAGCGCGTGGGCGACCATCGACTCGCAGTCGGTGATCAGCAGTTGGCCGCGCCCGACCGGATGGATCCTGGCCAGGTCGGCCTCGACCAGGCAGCGCTTGAAGAAGGACTGATCGTTCTCCACGCCGAAGTCGAGATAGCGGACCGGCATGGTCCAGGTGCCGGGCTGCGGCACGCCGTCGTCCAGCACCGGGTGGTCGTACAGCTTGGTGTATTGGTAGGGCACGCCGTAGAGGTTCTCGAGGTAATGGCAGAAGGTCATGCCGTCGGGCGCGATGGCGTAACCCAGCGTCATGATCTTGGCATTGGCGCGATGCAGGCGCCCCCAGGCGGAATCGTAGCCGAAGCCCTCGAAGTGGGGACCGTCGCAGAGCGCGCTCGCCTGCGGGCCGAGTGCCGTGATCGAGAGCACCGGGTGGCGCGAACGTATGGCGCCGGGCAGACAGCGGACGTGCTCCGACAGCGCCCCCGACAAGGACGGCGAATGCCGTCTGTCAAAGGTCATGCCGTGGCGCGCGTAGTCCTCGAAGGCCGTCAGCACCACAAGGGTGCCTTCTTCGCCGATGGCTCTGCGGAAGCCGTCGACGTAGAACTCCAGAATGCCACCCTTGCTGCGCGGCGCCTCCACCGATCCCAGACGGCGCAGGTTGCTCTGGACCATCAGAGTGTCGCCGTTGCGCACACCGGCGGACCTCAGGGCGGCGACGAAGTCGTCTTGGGTCAGCATCCGGTTAGGCTCCCGCTCCAGGAATCAGCAGTGCCCGCAGGGTGAACTTGCCGCTCGGCTCGCGCAGGCGCTCCAGAGCCGCGAGCGAGAAACCCGCCCGCTCGGCCAGCAGGGCCAGCGACGCCGGGCTGAAGACGTGGTGATGCTCGATGAAGAATTCCTCGCGGCCCGGTCCCTCTCCGGCCGCAGCCACGTCCGGCAACTCGAGATAACAGGCGCCGTCTTCGGTCAGCAGCCCGGCGGCATGGCTGAGCAGCGGCAGCGGCGCTTCCACATGTTCCAGGACCTTGTTGAAGGAGACCAAGTCGACGAACCCGCCCAGATCCTCCGCGGTCAGGAGCATGAGATCCTGGTCGAAGGCGTCGATACCGACGGCCTCGCGCAGATGCGTGACGGTGCGGCTGTCGGTCTCGACGGCGAGCACGTTCCAGCCCCTGGCCTTCATGGTCGCGGGGAATACCCCGAGGCCGGCCCCGACATCGAGCAGACGGCGCCCGGCTGCCCTGCCGATCTGGCCTTCGATCCAGCGCACCCGCCCGCCGTTGTCCGAGCGTTCGGGCGGCAAGGCCATGATCTGCCTGAGTTTGGCGGCCATGCCCTCGGGCCCGCCGTAGGTCGCGTCGACGTAGCTGCCGTCGTAGAGCCGGGAGAGGTCGAGCGCGTGCGCTCCGTACCAATGGCCGCAGAGCGCGCAGCTTCGGTAGGCGCGCTCGTAGGGAGCACCCTCCAGGTCGAAGGCCGTCTCCCCTTGCGGCGGCGCCTGGTAGGTAAAGGCGGGCACGAGATGCCGGCCCTCGCAAGGGCAGTCGAGGGTCGGGGCAAGCGTCGATGCGGGGGGAGACGTCAGGGTCATCCTGCCGCCTCCAGCGCCGCCCTGAGCCCGTCGAGCGCGTCGTCCGTATCCAGCCAGGCAACGCTATCCAGGCTTTCCTGTGCACAGTAGGCCGCGAAGCTGTCTTCCCGTCCGCGTTCGACGAGCAGGACGAAATAGCGTCCGGTCAGGCGGTTGCGGATCAGCACGCCGCGCAGTCCGAACTGCGGCAGCCGCCCGTTCAGAGACGGCGTGGCATAGAAGCCCCAGTCCTTGCGCGCGACGTCGTACTCGCCGCCGGCGGGCGTGATGAAGGTCACCTGCTCGTCCGGCTCCAGAGCCAAGCTCCCGCAATCTTCCATCTCGAAGGTCACGGTGTTCCCGACGGCGAAACGGCGGGGGGGATCCTTCGGTGCGAACTTCATGACCAGACCCAGTCCTCGATCAGAAAGCCGGGGATGTAGGGGGTTCCGTCCGGCTTGCGGGACCAGACGGCAGGATTGCGGAACCGTTCGGCGATACCGAGGAAGGCCTCGACGTCCGTGCCGGCGAAACGGCAGAAGCGTGCGATGTCTCCCGTCGGGCGTTGCTCACCGGAGGCACGCAGGATCTCCAGCGCCTCGGGGCGTGCCATGCGGCCGTTGCGGATCTCCAGGGAGAGGTTGTCGAACAGTCGCGTGAAGCCGAACTTGAACCACTTCATCCAATGGTGAATCGCGATGAAGTCGTCGTCGATATCGGCGAAGTCGTAGTAGCCTGTGCGCGGCCCTCCGCTGTCGGCCCGGAAGCCGTGCGCTTCGGCCACCTGGCGCGTCTCTTCCGGGTCCCAGGGGAGGTAGTAGCCCAGAAAGACGGCACGCACTCCGGCTGTCTCCAGCTCCGCGCTGCTGGGCCCGAAGTAGGCGGCCAGGTCCTTCGCCGAGAGACCGTCGCCGACCCAGTCTTCGGCCGTCGTGCCGTGGGTGACGCCATAGCTCTTGAGCCAGGCGGCATCCAGGCGGAAGCCTGTCAGGGCTTCGTCTCGCGTCCCATATTCGAAGGCCGAGTTCTCGCCCCACACCACCAAAGGAATGCCGAGACGCACGGCCAGGGTGAGTGGAATGTTGAACAGCGCCATGTGCATCGGGATGGCGGTGGATCCGAAGCGCTCGAAGGCCTTGAGCATGAAGGCGGCCTCCACCTTCGGGTTGATCTGCCAGTCGATGTGGTCGACGCCCAGCGCCACGAGATTGTCGAGATTGCGCTGGCCGATGGCGGTGCGGGCCGGCGTCTTCCAGGTCACCGCCAGCGGGCGGAGGCCCAGTTCCAGACACTTGACGGTTTGCCAGGTGCTGTCCTTGCCGCCGGAGACCGGGATCAGGCAGTCGTAGCCTGAGCTCTTCGCCCTGGCCTGCGCCACCACGCTGCGGAGCTGTTCGGCGCGGCCGGTCCAATCGATCTCGCGCTTGCGGTCGTGGCCGTGGCAGGCGTTGCAAATGCCGTCGGCGGCGATCTGCAGGTTCGGACGCGTGTCGGGCAGGAGGCAGGAGTTGCACCACTTCATGCGGCGAACTCCTCCAGGAAGATCTTGGCGTTGACGAAGTTGAAGAGAAACTTCGACTGGCTGTTCGGCAGCTCCGCCGCCTCGATCAGCTTGGCGATCTCCTCGCGCCGGACGATCTCGAAGACCGGGCTGTCAGCGAGCAGTTCCTCCCGCACGCCGGTCTCGGCAACGTCCAGGTAGTCGAGGATCGGTGCGTTGAAGCCGACCTTGCGCGGGTTGTCGAGCAGCGCGTCCGGCGCGAGGCCGCGGGCAGCGTCGCGCAGCACGGCTTTGGCCCGGCCGTTGCGCACCAGATGCCGGGTCGGAATGCTCTGGCACCAGTCGAACAGCGCGCTGTCCAGGAAGGGCGAGCGGTTCTCGACCGAGACCGACATGGCGTTGAGGTCGTCCTCGTGCAGGATGACCGGCACGCTCTCGGCGAACAGCTCGTTGGCCATGCGGTTGCGCAGCAGCGTTTCCGTGAAGCTGGTTTCCGCGAAGGGTTCGAAGAAGGGCTGAGCCAGGAAGCCGGCGAAGCGCTCCGCATCCAGGTAGATGTGGTCGCGCGCGTAGGGCCGGCGGATGAAGTAGTCGGGATCCTGCAGGAAAGGATTGCGCACGATGGGTGCGACCTTGGCCTGCCAGTCCTCCAGCGCTTCGGCGTGGCGCTGCGGGTCCTCGGCGGCCATGGCGGCCAGGTAGGCGTTGTGGTGGTCGAAGTAGCCGCTGA
>JANQPZ010000158.1 GCA_028285215.1 Rhodovibrionaceae bacterium
GCAGCCACGAGGCGTGTGACGATGAGAACCGTCGCTATCGTCAGGAAGGCATTGCCGCAGGCAATGGCACCGACCTTCAGAATGTCGCGGAAAAGCTCGGACTGCAGAGGGAGTCCCCGCAGGCGTGGCCGAAACCCGGCCCGGCCGAGAGCAAGGCTTGCCCATAACGTCAGAGCGGCGAGCGAGAAGGCTGCGACAAGCGCGATGGCCGGCCCCCGGAGCCCGAGTGCCGGAAAGGGCCCCCACCCCAGCGTCAAAGCGCCGGAGAGACCAATCTGGATCGCACTCGTCGCGATCAGAACGACAGCCGGCGTGGCCATGTCGCCGGTACCGCGGAGAGTCGAAGCGAAGGTGTTTGCAAGCCACATGGCGACGGCACCGCCGAAGGCAATCTGGGCATAGTCCACGGCCCCCTCGAGCACCTCGCCGCGGGCTCCGAGCAGCGTAAAGAGCGGCCGGGCGAATCCGGCACCGATGACGACGTACAGGAGCGCCATGGCGACGGCGATGACGAGCGCATGCAAGAGAACGGCCTGCGCCCGATCCGGACGTGCGGCGCCAAGCGCACGGGCCACGGCGGAAGAGACTCCGCCACCCATCGCGCCCGCAGACATCATCTGCATCAACGCCTGAAGCGGGAAGACGAGCGCCAGCGATGCCAGTGCCAGAGTGCCGACCTGCCCGACGAACCAGGCATCCGCGATGGTCACAAGGGTCAGCGCGGTCGCGACCGCGACGTTCGGCGCCGCCAGCCGCGCCAGCATCGGCGCGATCGGCCCTGTCAGCAGACGCTCCAGCCGGCGCGCAGCCGGCGGCTGTGGCACGACAGCGCGGTCTTGGGGATCTGAGGCTACAGACAAATCGGACTTCGACATGGAGGCCCCCGCCCCTCCTCGTCCTGGCACAGCGTCGCTGTCGTTATCCATCCCCTGGCAACGGCGAACCGGAACAGACCGAACCGAAGCCCCCTAGAAGCCCGCACCGGCACGAGACACCGTATTCACCAGTTCAACAAGCCGCGGTCCCAGATCGTCCTCCAGCCGTTGCTTCGGCAGCAGGTAAGCAGGGCCGCCGCAGTTGAAGGCAAGCAGCGGCGTATCGCCTTGCGGTGCGCGATAGGGAACCGCCACGGCATGTACGTCCGGCTGCCACTGGCCAAGGTTGGTGTAGAAGCCTTTGGTGCGAACCTGCTCCACAGCCTCGTGAATCTCGGCCTCCATCTGCGGCCAGCGCTCCGGACCGACACGCTCTCGGATGCCTTCCATCAAGTGGCTGCGCTCCTCTTCGGTTGCGCCAGCCAGATAGGCGCGCCCTATGGCCGAGCGTGCCAAGGAGATACGCGAGCCGACGGTCAGCTGCAGCGAGACCAGCCCTTCGGAGCGTGCACAGGCCACGTAGGTCATACTGAGGCCATCGCGGGCGCCGAGCGCCACCAGCACGCCACCGCCGGACTTGTCCGCCATCTCTTGCATGTAGACCTGAGCCGTATCGCGGATCTTCATGCCGCCGAGGCAGGCGTAGCCGAGGCTGAGCACCGGCACGCCCATGCGGTAGCGACCGTTGTTCTCGTCGTAGATCAGGTATCCCAGCTTGCTGAGCGTGTAGGTCAGGCGCGATACGGTGGAGTTCGGCAGACCGCTGCGCTGGGCGAGTTCCAGATTACCCAGTCCGCCACTGTCCGACGGGCGGAAACAGCGGAGCAGTCTGAGCCCGCGGTAGAGGGCCGAGACAAACTGGCGGTCGCCCTCGAAACGCTCTTCCGAGTCGAACCCGGCCGCATCCGGCCCTGAGTAATTGCGGCGTTTCTTCACGATCGTCCCTCACACCTGGGGCCAAGCTCGGGCGCCGACCGGGGCCGGGCGGCGCCGAACCGATGCGGCGGTGCCCCCTCCGCCACCCTTCCTACCTACACCGCCCCGCCCGCTCCGACAAACGGGATGGCCATCCGGCGCCCTGGTCCCGCTAGAGCGATTCCACCTAAGGCGATCCTGCTCTAGGTCAGATAAAGAGCCAGCATCTCGGCGACGCAGGCCGGCCGCGCCTCGCCCTCCAGATCGACCACGGCCTCTGTCGTGACCAGCAAGCCTTCGCTGGCGGCATGAAGACTGGTGTCAACCAGCGTAAAGCGGGCCCGAATACGGCCATTCGAGCGAACAGGCGCCGGAAAGCGCACACGCCCGAGGCCATAGTTGATCCGCGTACGAACCTCGGCGACCGAAAAGGCCTGATTGCTGAGATGCGGCAGCAGGGAAAGAGTCAGGTAGCCGTGGGCGACCGTGCCCCCAAAAGGGCTCTCCTCTGCCGCCCGCGCCTCATCGAGGTGAATCCACTGCCGATCCTCGGTTGCCTCGGCGAAGGCATGGATCCGCGTCGTCTCGACCGTCATCCAGTCGCTGCGCCCCAGCTCCTGGCCAATCAGGTTCGGCAGATCGTGCAGCCGTCCGACAGAGCGCGGTTCAGCCCTCGCCGCGCCGGGCTCGTCCGCGGCGGCGCTCACGGCGCGGCCCCAACGGCGCGCGACCGCTCCTCTTCCTGCAAAACTTTCCACTGCAGCTTTCCGGTGGCCGAGCGCGGCAGCGCATCGACGAACTCCACCACCCGCGGGCACTTATAGGCGGACATCAGGCCGCGGCACCACGTGACGATTGCCTGCGCGTCGACCTCATCCTCGGCGCAGTCGCGCAGAACGATCACCGCCTTCACGCTTTCGCCACGCCGCCGGTCCGGAGTTGCGATAACGCAAACTTCGGAAATCGCGGGGTGGCGATGCATCAAGGCCTCGACCTCCGTCGGCCAGACTTTGTAGCCGGACACGTTGATCATCCGCTTCACGCGGTCGACCATGAAGAAGTAGCCGTCCTCATCGTAGTAGGCGATGTCGCCGGTGCGCAGGAAAGGCTTGCCGTCGACCTCCACGAAGACGTCGCGCGTGGCCGAAGGATTGTTCCAGTACCCCTTGAAGACCTGCGGAGCGTTGATGACGATTTCGCCGGGCTGATCCGGACCCAGTTCGCGCCCGTCCTGAGGATCGAGAATGCGGCAGTCGACCCCGAAGATCGGAATCCCCAAACACTGCCGCCGCGGACGGTCGATCGGATTGATGTGGGTGGCGGCGATCGTTTCCGACATGCCATAGCCCTCGATGTAGTCCAGGCCCGTCAGGCTCTTCAGACGATCCGCAATGGCATCGGGCATGGCTGCACCGCCGCCGCCGATCATCTCAAGACTGCTCAGATCGTAAGACTGAGCGTCGGGGTCGTTGACGAGATCGATCGCCATCGTCGAGATGCTGCGCCAGCGCGTCACGCGGTAACGGCGGATCAGCTCCGCTGCGACGGCTCTGTTCCAGCGGGTCATGATCACCATGCTGCCGCCGACGAAGATCGGCCCGTTCATCGAGTTCTGCATGCCCGTCACATGAAACAGCGGCAGCGAGACAAGACTGACAGAGGTCTCGTCCATCGGATTCCAGACGTTTCCGCCGACCAAGGTCGCCATGACCGTGCGATGGCTGTGCATGCAGCCCTTGGGATGACCGGTGGTGCCGGAGCTGTAGGGGATCACCGCCAAGTCGTCGGGCTTCGCCTGCGGCGGCGTGGCCGTCAGCTGCGCGTCGAGCGCATCGATCCAGCGCACGATACCCGTAACACCGTAGTCGGCCGGCGCGGGTCGATCCAGCGGGCTCGGCAGCGGCAGGTCGAAGCCCGAATCGGCAGCATCGGCATAAGCCGCTGCGACAATACAGGTCAGGCCCGCACTGCCGGTGTTGCCGGCAGCCGACCCGCATGCCTCTCGCGTCTCAATACCGCCCGAGACCTCAAGACGAGGCGTGCCGGGACTCGCTGCGGCTTCGGCAATCAGCAGCGGCGTCACTTCGTCGAGAAGTTCCTGGCCGGCCAGAGCGACAGAGGCGCCGGTATCGGTGACCATGTGCTCAAGCTCGGCGCGCCGGTTCATCGGATTCACCGGAACGACAACCGCGTCGGCACGCAGGATCGCATAGTAGCCGACGATGAACTGCGGGCTGTTCTGCATGAACAGCAGCACGCGGTCGCCCTTGGCAACACCCGCGCGCCGCTGCAGAAAGCCGGCCAAGCGCTCGATCTGATCGTTCAGCTCCGCATAGGTCAGGCTGCGGCCCTGGTAGATCGTCGCCCTGCGCTCGGGAAAGCAAGCCACCGTGTCTGCCAAGTTCGCCACAAGCGTCTGATCCGGCAGCTCAATTGTCTTCGGAGCATGCGCAGGCCAAACCTTGAAGTGGCGATCGAACATGCAATGAGGCTCCCTCTCCTCAGCCGCGTCGTTGCGCGTTGTTGTTTAGACTTTCATACCCGGCAGGTTGAGCGACGCGGTGTTGCCGCCGTCGACCGCCAGGGCCTGGCCGGTGATGTAACTGGCGTCGTCGCTCGCAAGAAACGCGATCACGGCGGCCACCTCTTCAGGCCGGCCATAGCGGCGCAGTTCGCAGCGGGAGCCCAGCCGATCTTCCTTGCCCCGCTCTCGCGCGAGCTCGAAGGTAGGGCGCGTCATCCCCGTCTCGATCAATCCAGGGCAAACCGCATTGACGCGAATGCCATGGGCACCGAAGTCGCAAGCGGACGTCTGGGTGAAGTTGATCAAACCGGCTTTCGACGCGCTGTAGGCGTTACCGCCGGCACCGGCCCGTAGACCTGCGACCGACGCCGTGTTGACGATCGCGCCGCGCCCCGCTGTCACCATCGCGCGACCGACATGCTTGGTGAAGTGAACGGCGCCAAGAAGATTGACGGCGATCACCTGCTGCCACTCCTCGGCTTCCTCCTCGACAGCGGTCTTGCGACTGGAGGCGATGCCGGCGTTGTTGCAGAGAATGTCGATTTGTCCGAAGCGCTCCAGCGCCGCTCCGACGGTTCGGGCGACGGCCGGCTCATCGGCGATATCGAGGGTACAGGTTAGATCGGAAGCTGGATCGGCAGAGATGTCGGCGCTTGCAGCCTTCAGCGCCTTGCCCGCGCGATCGACGCGAATTGTCGCCGCACCTTCGGCGGAAAGACGGGCAGCTACAGCACGACCTATACCGCTCGCCGCGCCCGTGATCAGCGCGACTTTACCCGAAAACCTCACCGGCATGTCCTCCCAACGACGTTCGAGCGTCGCATAGGGGGGCGAACCTGGTCAATCACTACGGAAATATATTTCGCCATGCAGATTATCGATAGGTGACCAGAGTCTCGCCGCCGGCCAGGCGCAGGTGCGCGACTCCGTTGAAGCTGACGAGCACGAAGCCGCTCCGACCATAGCGAAGCTCCGTGATTCCGGCGTTCAACGTCCGATGTCCGAGCGCCATGGCCGCTTGCCCGTCAAGGCCCAGGGCATGCGCCGTTGCCGTGCCAACCACGCCGCCCGACGTGAAGATCGCGACGGTGTCGGAAGGTTCGGAGGCAGCCATGAGAGCCGTCAGCCCCTCGGTTACCCGGGCGCGGAAGCTCTGCCACCTCTCCACGGCGGACGCCCTCCCTTGGCGCACCTCCGGTTGAGCGCCTTCGGCCCAGAGCCCGGTGACAGCGCTCAAGGCAGCATGAAACAGCCGGGGGTCGGCCTGCAGCTCCGCCATCGGCCGGTCCAGGTCCGGATTGCGCGTCACTGCAAGCGGCAGATAGGCCTCAAACAAATCATCGGCCGGATACTCGTCGAAACGAGGATCTCGACCGGCCGTCAGCTCGGGATCCCAGCCGGACAGGGCGTGACGCGCGGTATCGGCCTGGCGCACCAAAGCGCCGCTGATCGCGGCTGCAAGGGATCGCCCTTCGCGTGCCAGATGTTCTCCGGTGACTCTTGCCTGCCGTTCGCCCAGGTCACTGAGGCGATCGTAGTTACTGGTCCCGAAACGCGCCTGACCGTGGCGCACCAGCAGAATGACAGTCATCTCTTACAGCCCTTGTGCTGCTCCCGAAGCGGATCGATAAACAGCTCAAGTCGCGGCCTCTGCCCAGTAAGCTGCACGCAGTTCGCGCTTGAGAACCTTCCCAATCGCACTGCGCGGCAGGCTGGGGCGAATCTCGACGGCGGAAAGCCGCTGAGTCTTGCCCAGCCGTGCATTGGCCCAGTCGCACAAGACCTGAGCGTCAACCGCCGCTCCAGGGCCCAGCACCACCAAGCCCAGGGGCGTTTCCCCCCATTGCTCGCTCGGCACCGCGATGACAGCGGCTTCTGCGACGTCGGGGTGCACCAACAGCACCTGTTCCAGATCGGCAGCGTAGATATTGAAACCGCCGGACAGAATCATGTCCTTGCGCCGGTCGAGCAAGGTGAGAAAACCATCGGCATCGAGACGCCCCATATCGCCGGTGCGAAAGAAATCCTCTCCCTCCGGGCTGCGCCACAGCATCTCCGCCGTACTCTGCGGCGACTTGTAGTACCCCACCATCATCGTCGGCGAGCGCCCCACCACTTCACCGACTTCACCAGGCTGCAGCGGACGTTCCTGAGGATCGAGGATGCGCACCTCGGCTCCTGCGACCGGCCGACCCACGGTATCCAGCTTGTCGGGGTGCGCGGCACAATCGAGCATAGTGCTGATACCGCCCTCGGTCATGCCGTAGATCTCGATCAGCTTGCCCGGCCAGCGCTCCAACGCCGCGCGGATCGTTGCCGCAGGCAAGGGTGCGCTGGTCGAGAGTTTGACGCGAAAGGCGGAGAGGTCGAAACGGTCGAAGTCGGCATCGTCGAGGATGCGCCGGTACTGCACCGGCACGAGCATGGCGTGGCTGACCCGATGTCGCTCCGCCAACTCCAGGAAGCCCCGAGTCTCGAACTTCCCCATCACGACCAACGTGCCGCCGTGAGCCAGCACCGGCAGCACCGCTACCAGCGTGGTGTTCGAGTAGAGCGGCGTCGACATGAGACAGACCGCATCGCCGTTCAGGCCGTAGTTGGCCATCCGCATGATCTGGCGGCTGCGAAAACGGTGGTCGTGCAGGATGCCCTTGGGCATACCCGTCGTGCCGGAGCTGTAGATCATGTCGAACAGATCGTCCGGACCGACCGGCTCGGGCTGTGCGATTTCCGCCAGGCCCGGCGTATCCGTGTCGAGCCAGCTCTCCAAAGCGTCGAGATCCACCACCGGCGGCCCCAAGCGGCCTGCAACCTCTTTCTGGCGGGCCGAGGCGAACAGCAGAGCCGGATCGCAATTTTGCGCCATGCGACGCAGCGCCGCTTCGTGGGCACCGGTCGGCAGGGGCACGACACATGCCCCGGCGCCGAGCGCGCCGAGATAGACCGCCAAGTGTGCGGCAGAGTTCTCGGCCAAGCTGGCCACCATGGTGCCGCGCCCGATTCCCTCGGTCCGCAGGCGGGCCGTCACCCGCTCGACCAAACGTCCGAGATCTTGCCAAGACAAACGCCGGTCCGCGTCGACTATGGCCAGACGATCGGGACGCGCCGCAGCTTGGCGGCGAACCGCCTCGGCCAAATTGAGAAACCTCTCCCCCGGCACAGGCGCCGGACACGGTCGATCCGCCACAGAGTCGATCCGAGACTCATGGACAGCGGCCTCAACGACCTTCGGCGCGCTGTTCGCGAGAGGAGGGCCTTCCATCGTTGGAACTCCGGGAATGATTCTGAAACCGGGCCGCGCTCGGACCGGACGCAAGAGGAGATGTCCGGCCGAGATCATGCACCACCGGATTGACGGCTGAGGAGATTTGCACGAAAGCCGCCAAGACCGCAATCGATGCGGAACAATATTTTGCTTTGCAGAATTTCACGCTCCATCACGTCCGCTCAAGCCTCGGTCTCGCGATCTTTATCCAGAGTCGTTGACAGCGGGCGAACTGCTCTCCTAGGCTATTTCAAAAATATATTCTGCTATGCGGAATAGTTGGGCGCGCCATATCGGCACGCTGTACAACGCCTCCCCGATCGGAAGGGGTGGCTAGGGAGGACCCCGGATGACTCTGATGACGACGTTCAAGGCGGCTGCCCTCGCGGCCGCGGCGGTCGCAACGGCCTTCGTCGCCGCGCCGACGCCGGCCGATGCGCAGGACACGGTTCGCTGGCGCGTGCAAAGCCATTGGCCCAACGCCTCCAGCTCCTTCTCCGATAGCCTGGAGCGACTTAAGACAACCCTGGAGACCCGCACGGACGGTCGCTTCGTGCTGCAGCTTCACGAAGCCGGAGCGCTGTTCCCGGCCAGAGAGATCTTCAGCGCCGTCAGCCGCGGGGTGATCGAGATGGGGACCATCTCGCCGGCCTACATCCGCGACCGCGTCTCCGTCGCAGGCATCGCCTCCGGCCTCCCCTTCGCCTTCCGGAACACCTGGGAAGCCGCCTACTTCCACAAGAACCTCGGCTTCGAGGAGATGATCCGGGCCGAGGTCGCGGAGCATGGGGTCTTCTATGCCACCGACAAGGTCTACCCGACCGAGATGGTCGTGAAGTCGCCGATCGAGTCGTTGGCCGACTTCGAAAGCCTGAAGATCCGTTCGTCCGGAGCGTTGCAGGAATTCCTGACCGAGGCCGGTGCAGCCGCCACCTATCTGCCCGGCCCGGAACTCTATCCGGCTCTGGCGACGGGCGTGGTCGACGGCGCTCACTGGGGCGCGGTCCAGGGCGCCAAGTCGATGGGGCTCTACGAAGTCGCGAAGTATCACGTCCACCCGGCGCTCAACATCGCCGGAACCGACGCCTTCGTGATCTCTCAAGATGCCCTCGACGCGCTGCCCGAGGACCTTCGCGACATTCTCCTCAATGCGCTCGAGGAGCAGTTCTGGTTCCGGACCAACGAGTACACCTACAAGGAACAGATTGCCCTGGCCGCCGCAAAGGCCGAGCAGGGTGTTCAGGTCACCCGCCTGCCCGACGAGGTCGCCCAGCACCTCGCCGCCGCCGCGACGGCGGCCTGGGAGAAGGAGGCCGAAAAGAGCGAGATGGCTGCCGAAGCCCTGGAGAAGCTCAAGTCCTTCCTGGCCGACCTGGGCCACATCGAGCGCTAGCGCCGCGCACCGCATTGCCCCGGTCCGCTTGCTGGCGGACCGGGGCGGTCTTTGCCGTGCCGGCGGTTCCGCACCGCCGTCCGTCTTCCGCCCGTAGGAGCAACGCCATGCGTGTCTTCTCCCGCTACGTCGAGGCGGTTACCGCCCTCAACAATCGGATCGGACATCTGAGCGCGTTCCTGGTGATTCCGATTTTCCTCCTGCTCCTGCTGGAGGTCGGCCTGCGCTATCTCGCGGGCTCTCCAACCGTCTGGACGAACGAGTTGGCCCAGATGCTGTTCGGCGCCTACGTGCTACTCGCCGGCGGATTCCTGCTGGCCAACGGCGGACACGCCAACGTGGACATCCTGCACGGCCGGTTTCGGCCGCGTCAGCGTGCCGCCGTCGACGTTTTCACATCGACCCTCATGTTCGCGTTCGTCGGGGCGCTGCTCTACTTCAGCAGCTCGATGGCCTGGGAGTCCGTCAGTCGGCTGGAGCACTCCATGTCGGCCTGGAACCCGCCCGTTTGGCCGCTGAGGCTGTTGATCCCCATAGCCACCGCGCTTCTCCTGTTGCAGGGCCTGGCCAAGCTGATCGTCGATCTGCAGATCCTCTTCGGCAGGACACCACCGCAGTCGGCCGGAACCCTGTCGGCGGAGGACGCCTCTTGAGCCTGGAGCTGCTGACCGTCGCCTTCTTCGGGGCGCTGATCTTCTTCCTTCTGCTTGGGCTGCCGCTGGTCTTCGTATTGGGCGGCGTTTCCGTGGTGTTTCTCTACTTTACCTGGGGGCCCGGCGCTTTCTTCATGGTCGCGTCGCAGATGTGGGGGAGCATGGGCAGCTTCACGCTGCTTGCGATCCCGCTTTTCGTCTTCATGGCGATGGTGTTGGAGCGCGCCGGCGTGGCCCAAAGCCTCTATACCATGATGCACCTCTGGTGGGGCGGCGTACGCGGCGGCCTCGCCATCGGTACAGTCGGCATCTGCGCCATCTTCGGCGCAATGTGCGGCATCAGCGGCGCGGCCGTGGTGACGATGGGCACCATCGCTTTGCCCCGCATGCTGGAGCGCAAGTACGACAAGGAACTGGCGCTCGGCTGCATCAACGCGGGCGGCGGCTTCGGCATTCTGATCCCGCCGTCGATCATCATGATCCTCTACTCGCTCATCACCGGCACGTCGGTCGGCAAGCTGTTCGCAGCCGGCGTGCTGCCCGGCCTGTTGCTGCTGGTCCTGATCTCCGGCTACATCGCCATCCGCTGCCGATTGCAGCCGCACCTCGGCCCGGCCCTGCCACCCGACGAGCGCGGGACCTGGAGTGAGAAGCTGGTCGCACTGCGGGCCGTGGCACTGCCGATGCTGATCGTCGTCATGGTGCTCGGCTCGATCATGGGCGGCGTTGCCACGCCGACCGAGGCCGCAGCCCTGGGCGTCGCCGGCGCCCTCTTCTCTGCAGCGGTGCACCGACAGCTGAGTTGGGGCATGATCCGCGAGGCCAGCCTGCGCACCTTCCGCCTGACCGGCATGATCGTCTGGATCCTCTTCGCCGCTCACGCCTTCAGTTCCGCCTATCAGGGCATGGGCGCGCAGGATCTGGTGCAAGACCTGGTCTCGGGCATTCCCGGCGGGCCTTGGGCGACGATCATCCTGTTTCAGGTCGTGATCTTCTTCATGGCCATGGTGCTCGATCCGCTGGGCATCATGCTGATCACGCTGCCGGTGTTCCTGCCGGTGGTGGTGGCCATGGGTTTCGACCCCGTGTGGTTCGGAATTCTCTTCATCATCAACATGGAGATCGGCTACATGACGCCGCCCTTCGGCTTCAATCTCTTCTACCTGAAGGGCATCGTGCCGCCGTCGATCAAGATGGGCGACATCTACCGGTCGGTGGTGCCCTACGTGGCGGTGATGATTCTGGCGATGGCCATTGTGATGGTCTTTCCCGAGATCGCCATCTGGCTGCCAGGCGTGCTCTTCTGAGCGAGGCTGAGATGAACGACAGACGGCCGACGCGGATCGGCGATGACGAAGGCACTCAGGGTCTCCTGGGCGAAGCACCGGTTGGCTTCCAGGTCACCCTCGGCTTCCAGGTCGCCGAGTGGAGCGACGGCCACTGCGTGTTGGCGCTGGAGGTCGACGAACGCCACACCAACCGCAGCGGCGTTCTGCACGGCGGCGTGATCGCCTCGTTGCTCGACCAGTCCATGAGCCTGAGCGGACTCTATTGTCCCTATCCCGACCGCGTTCGCCGCTCCGTCACGCTCTCGATGAGCACCAACTTCACCGGTCAATGCAGCAGCGGGACGGTACGTGCGGTGGGTCGACTGCAGGCACGGGGACGGCGGATCTACTCCTGCAGCGGCGAGGTGCTGGGCCCGGACGGCAGCCTGCTAGGCATCGGCGCCGGCACCTTCCGCCTGCGCCGCGGCAGCGAGACACTGGAGGGGGTTCCTCGGGATTCCGCTCCACTGCACGCCGACCAGACACAACAGCAGGAGAGCGCGCCATGAGTGAACTTCCACAACAGCGGCCGCCGGCCGGGATCGGTGCGGAGGAGTGGGCGGTTCGTGTCGACCTTGCCGCCTGCTACCGCCTGATCGCTCACTACGGCTGGGATGATCTGATCTTCACCCATCTGTCGGCGCGGGTGCCCGGTCCCGAGCATCACTTTCTGATCAATCCCTACGGCGCCCTGTTCGAGGAGATCACCGCCTCCTCCCTGGTAAAGGTCGATCAGGATGGACAGGCCGTCGGTCCCGAGGCCGAACGGCAGCGCATCAATCCGGCCGGCTTCACCATCCACAGCGCCGTTCACATGGCGCGCTCCGACGCCCAGGCGGTGATCCACCTGCACTGCGCGCCGGGCGTCGCCGTCTCCGCCCAGGCCGCCGGTTTGCTGCCGCTGAGCCAGACGGCGATGCTGGTCCGAGGACACATCGCCTTCCACGAGTACGAAGGCGTCGCGCTGGACCTGGAGGAGCGGGAGCGGCTGATCCGAGACTTGGGCGACAGGAAGTGCCTGCTGCTGCGCAACCACGGCACGCTGACCGTCGGCGAGAGCGTGGCCGAGGCCTTCATCTGGACCTACTACCTGATCAAGGCCTGCGAGATTCAGATCGCCGCACTGGGCGGCGGAACCCCGCTGCACTTGCCACCGGAGGCGGCGATCGACACCACCCATGCGCAGTCCGAAGGCCTTCCGCGGGTCGGCGGCCTGGCCTGGAAAGCACTGCGCCGGCTGCTCGACCGGAAAGACCCAAGCTACGCAAGCTGACCCGCCGCTTCAGGCCGCTTGTGCGGCAGCCCGCAAGCGCAGCAGGCCGTACAGCGTGCGCAGATGCGGCACTGGCGTCGCATGACGCTCCGCAGCGCGGACGACGTTGCCGAGAATCGCCTCGGTCTCCAAAGGTCGTCCGGCCAGGAAATCGAGTGCCATGCTGGTCCTATAGGCCGGCATGTCGCGGGTGTTGGCCAAGCTGGCGGAGACCAGAGGCTCCGGCAAAGGGTGGCCTTCGGCGGCGGCAACGTCGCAAACTTCCTGCATCAGGCTTCGCAGCAGCGGTTCGTCCCCCGCCAGCAGGCGACGCGTATCGGCGCCGCCGGCCAGCACCGACATCGGATTGAAGGCAGCGTTCCAGACGCATTTCCGCCAGCGCTCCGTCACCACTTCGTCGGTCAGCTTTCCTGCCATGCCCCCCGCCTCCAGCAGCGCGGCAAAACGATGGCTGGCCGGACCGATACCGCGTGGATAGTCTCCCAAAACCAATCGACCGAAGGCCTGATGCTGTACGCAGCCGGGCGCCGTGCGCCGAGCCCCGACAAAGGCGATGCCGCTGATCAGCGGTGCCTGCGGGAAAGCCGCGGCGATCGGTGCCTCGATGTCGATGCCGTTTTCGATCAGAACGATGGCGGTGGCCGAGCCGACGGCCGGCGCGATCAAGGCGGCACGGTCGAGATCGTCCAGCACCTTGACGGCGAGGACCAGATAGTCCGGTCCGCCCCCTCCGCCAGTCGCGGCGGCATCGACCGTCTCATAAACAGCCGTTGGCCGAAAGGAGAGGTCGCCTAAGGGACTGTCGATCCGATAGCCTTCGGCGCGCACAACCTCGGCATCGGAGCGAGCGACCACCTCGACAGTTGCGCCGCCGCGATGCAGCAACGCGCCGTAGAAGGCGCCGACGGCACCGGCGCCGACAATCAAGACGCGCGGCGCTGCGGTGGTCTTTTCGAGCGGTGTCTGGGAGTCGGACGTCATACCGAAGCCATCAGGTAGGCGGAAGAGTCGGATCCGCCCCGACCTGGACCAGCAGTTTGCCGCGGTTCCGGCCCTCCAGTAGCCCCTGGAACGCATCGATGGCGGAGTCCAGGCCCTGGACCAGATCCTCGCGGTAGCGGAGCTGACCCGATCGGAGCCACCCGCCCATGTCTCTCAGGAAGTCGTCCAGACGGTCGGCATGGTCGGAGACGATGAAGCCGCGCAGAGTCAGACGCCGCACCAGTACCAGCCCCATGGTCCGGACCAACGGACTGGCGCCACCTTCTACCCCGCCACTCGAGGCGGCGTTGTTGTAGTGAGCAATTCGGCCGCAGACCGGGATCCGGCCGAAGTCGTTCATCAGCGGCAGAACCGCATCGAACACCGCGCCGCCGACATTCTCGAAGTAAACGTCCACCCCCTCGGCACAGGCCTTGGCGAGCTGCTCGGCGAAGTCGGAGGCCCGATAGTTAACCGCGGCGTCGAACCCGAGTTCCTCGACGACGTAAGCGCATTTGTCGGCGGCGCCGGCAATGCCGACGACCCGGCAGCCCTTCAGCTTCGCGATCTGCCCGACCACCTGCCCGACCGCGCCGGCGGCAGCCGAAACCACGACTGTCTCACCGGGCTGCGGACGGCCGTGATCGAGCAAGCCGACATAGGCAGTGAGACCCGGCATCCCCATCACGCCCAAGGCCGTGGTGATCGGCGCCGCCTTGGGATCGAGTTTGCGCAAACCGCTTCCGTCGGACAGCGCATGAGTCTGCCAGCCCGTCGCCGCCAGCACGAGGTCGCCCTCGGCAAAGCCGTCCCGATGACTTTCCATCACTTCGCAGACCGTACCGCCGACCATCGGCGCGCCCAGCTCCACAGGCTGCGCATAGGACTTCCCCGGATTCATCCGCCCCCGCATGTAGGGGTCCAGCGACAGGTAGACGGTCCGCAGCAACACCTCGCCGGAACCGGGCTGCGGGATGGGCATCGACTCGAGGCGCAGATGCGTCTCGTCCGGCATGCCATCGGGATGGGCCGTCAGAAGAATGCGTTTGCCGTCGCTCATGGCTTGGCCTCCGGGATCGACTCTCTCAGGACGCAGAAGGTTGGCGAACAGGACCGCCGGGGCGGACGGTGCAATCAGGTGGCGTCAGCTCACCGCCGAGAGAGCCGGCGCCGCTGCGGCAGCACGTCCCAGCGTCACGAAACGCTCCAGGTGATGATCTTCGTCGCCAAGCAGATGGTCGATCATCACCAGCCGCTTGGCGAAGTGCGGCAAGGCATATTCCCAGGTCATGCCGATACCGCCATGGAGCTGAATCGACTCCTCCGCAATGGTGCGCCCCACCCGGCCGATCAGATTCTTGGCCGCACTGACCGCGCGCTCGCGTTCGTCGCGCTCCGCCTCCAGCCGGCCGGCAGCCAGAATCGCCATCGAACGCGCCTGCTCCAACTCGCCGCGCAGATCGACCATTCGGTGCTGCAGCACCTGAAAAGACCCGATGGCGACGCCGAACTGCTTGCGTTGCTTGAGATAGTCGAGGGTCATGTCGCAGCAGGTCTCCATGGCCCCGACCGCCTCTCCGCAGAGGGCGACGATCCCCCGCGCAACGGTCGCCTCGATCGCGAGGAAGGTTTCGCCGGGCGCGCCGAGGACCGCTTCGGCAGGAACGATCACGCCGTCGAGCTCAAGCTCGGCCGCGCGCAGCCCGTCGATCGTCGGGTAGGCGCGCAGGTTCAGGCCTTTTGCGTCGCTCGGCAGCAGGAACAGGCCGATCCCGGCTTCCTCGTCCGACGCTCCGGCCGTGCGCGCCGAAATCACCAGATGGTCGGCATCTCCGCCGCACAGAACCACTGACTTGCGGCCGTCCAGGCGCCAGCCCCCCTCCGTCGCGACAGCGCGCGTCGCGACCTGTTCCAGAGCATAGCGCGAGTCGGGTTCGCCGTGCGCGAAGGCCAGCAGAGTCTCGCCGGCGATCATCGGCTCCAGATAGGCCGCACGTTGCGCCGGCGTGCCGAGACGTTCGATCAGACTCCCGGCCAGAACCACGCTGGCCAGATAGGGCTCGAGCAGCAGGCCGCGTCCCAGTTCCTGCATGACGGTCATCAACTCGATGCCGCCGCCGCCGAAACCGCCCACCTCCTCGCCGAAGGGCGCGCCGAGCAAACCGAGCTCCGCGAACTCGCGCCAGACGTCACGGTCGAAGCCCGCGGCACTCTCAAGCGTCTTCAGGCGCGCCTCGAAGCCGAAGCGCTCGCGGACCAGCCGGGCAACGGTATCGCGGAGCATCGCCTGCTCCTGGCTGAGGGTGAAACGCATGCTTCAGATCTCCCGCGTCACAGACCCAGAATCGCCTTGGCGACAATGGTCTTCTGGATCTCGTTGGAGCCGCCGTAGATCGACAGCTTGCGCCGGTTGAAGTACTCGGCGGCCAGCGGCGCCGCTTCGGCGGGGCCGACCGGCGCCTGATTGGTGTCGGCATCCATCAGCTCGCTGAGGAACGGCAAAGCGTAGGGACCGACCGAACGGCGCAGCAGGTCGGTGATCTCCTGCCGCAGGACGCTGCCCTTGATCTTGAGCAACGAACTCTCCGCTCCCGGCGCACCGCCGCTCTGCGCCTCCGCGATAACCCGCAGGTTGGTCATCTCCAGCGCCATCAGATCGATCTCGACCCGTGCGATGCGCCGGGCAAAGGTCGGATCCTCGCTCAGCGGCCGACCATCCTTGAGCTGGCTCCCCGCGACAGTCTTCAAATGCTGGAGCGCGGCCTTGGCCTGACCGATGCCGGCGATGCCGGTGCGCTCGTGGGTCAAGAGATACTTGGCGCAGGACCAGCCCTTGTTCTCTTCGCCGACCAGATTCTCCACCGGCACCCGGACGTCGTCGAAGAAAACCTCGTTGACCTCCCGCCCGCCGTCGAGAGTGATAATGGGCCGCACCGTAATGCCCGGCGTAGTCATGTCGATCAAGAGGAAGGAGATACCCTCCTGCTTTTTGGCCTCCGGATCGGTGCGAACCAGGCAGAAAATCATGTTGGCGTGCTGGCCCAGGGTGGTCCAGGTCTTCTGCCCGTTGACCACATAATGGTCGCCGTCGCGTTCGGCGCGGGTCTTGAGACCCGCCAGATCGGACCCGGCACCGGGCTCGGAATAGCCTTGGCACCACCAGTCGCTGCCATCGAGGATGCGCGGCAGGTAGTAATCCTTCTGAGCCTGCGTGCCGAACTTCATCAGCACGGGCGCAACCATGTTGACGCCGAAAGCCAGAATCGCCGGCGCACCGGCCGCCGCCGTCTCCTCGTCGAAGATGTGGCGCTGAACCGGAGACCAGCCGGTTCCGCCATAGGCTGTCGGCCAGTTGACCGCGAGGTAGCCGGCCTCCGACAGGATCGCGTGCCAGCGCTCGTGATCGGCCTTGGTCAACCGCTTGCCGCCGCGCACCTTGGCGGCCAGGTCCGGCGGCAGCTTTTCACGCAGGAAGCCGCGGATCTCTTCGCGGAAGGCCTCTTCCTCTGCCGTGTAGTGCAAGTCCATCTGTCTCTCCTGCATGCCGGCGCCGGGCTCAGGCAACCTCGAACAGTCCGGCCGCGCCCATGCCGCCGCCGACGCACATGGTGACGACGACATGGCGAGCGCCGCGGCGGCGTCCCTCGATCAGCGCATGGCCGACCATCCGCGCACCGGTCATGCCATAGGGATGGCCGATCGAGATCGAGCCGCCGTTGACGTTAAGCCGTTCCTGCGGAATGCCCAGACGGTCGCGGCAATAAAGCACCTGAGAGGCGAAGGCCTCGTTCAGCTCCCACAGATCGACATCGTCAACCTTGAGGTCGTTGCGCTCCAGCAGCCGGGGCACGGCAAAGACCGGACCGATTCCCATTTCGTCGGGTTCGCAGCCGGCTATCGCCAGTCCACGGAAAATCCCGAGCGGCTGCAGCCCACGCCGCTCAGCCAGCTTGCCATCCATGACCACACAGGCCGAGGCACCGTCGGACAGTTGGCTGGCATTACCTGCCGTGATGAAGTGGTCCGGGCCGCGCACCGGGTCCAGGCTTTCGAGACCGTCCAGCGTGGTGGCGGGGCGATTGCACTCGTCGCGCTGCAATGTGACAGCTTCCTCGCTGACCGCGCCGGTCTGCTTGTCCTTGACCGACTTGACGGTCTCCAACGGCACGATCTCGGCGTCGAAGCGGCCAGCCTCCTGAGCCTGAGCGGTACGTTGCTGACTCTCCAAAGCGTAGGCATCCTGATCGGCGCGGCTGACACCATAACGCTCGGCAACGATATCGGCGGTCTCGATCATCGGCATCCACAAGGCGGGCAGATGCTCTTTCAGCCAGGGTTCCTCGATGTGAGTCTGGTTGAGGTTAGCCTGGGTCAGGCTGATCGATTCCACGCCGCCCGCCGCCATTACCGGCACCTTGTCCACCAGGACACGCTGCGCCGCGAAGGCGATCGCCTGCAGCCCGGAACTGCAGAAGCGATTGACCGTAGTACCGGCGACGCTGACCGGCAGCTCCGCGCGCATCGCGCAGAGACGGGCAATGTTCTTGCCGGTCGCCGCTTCCGGCAGCCCGCAGCCCATCACCACGTCCTCGATCTCGCCGGGCTCGACCCCTGCCCGTTCGACGGCATGGCGCAGCGCATGCCCACCGAGCAGGGCGCCGTGGGTTGCATTGAAAGCACCACGGAAAGCCTTTCCGATTGCGGTGCGCGCGGTCGAGACGATGACAGCGTCAGAGGACATGAACGAACTCCTGAGCGTAAAGATCGGAGGCGCCTCTCCGGACGCCGTTACTCTATCCGGACCGGATCCGGGCCAAGGGACGAGACCCTAGAGGTCGCCGAACCGACCGCCGGTCTCCGCGAGGCGGGCCAGCAGCGGGGCCGGCTGCCAGACTTCGCGACGGGATGCGGCCCGGAACGCCGAACAGGCGGCGCTGACCGCCTCGGCCCCGATCTCGTCGGCCCAGAACATCGGACCGCCGCGATACACCGGAAAGCCGTAGCCGTAGATCCAGATCACGTCGATTTCCAGCGCCCGAACGGCAATGCCTTCCTCCAGAATACGCGCGCCCTCATTGACCATGGCGTAAAGGCAGCGCTCCAGGATTTCCCGGTCCTCGATACTGCGTTGAGCGACACCCTTGCTGCGAACATGCTCCGCGATAATCTGCGCGACTTCGGGATCGGGGATCGGCGTTCGGCTGCCCTCTTCGTAGCGATAAACGCCCGCCTTGGTCTTCTGGCCGTAGCGGCCACGCTCTGCGATCGCGTCAAGCCAGTTGTACTCCGGCGCTTCGGGATCGCCGGCCTTGCGCCGCTCGTTGCGAATGCGCCAGCCGACGTCGATGCCGGCCAGGTCCGACATGGCGAAGGGCCCCATCGGGAAGCCGAAGTCCGTCAGAACCTTGTCGACCTGCTCCGGAGCAGCGCCCTCCTCGACCAACAGCATCGCCTCGCTCTGGCGCCGGTGCAGCATGCGGTTCCCGACGAAGCCGTAGCAGTTGCCGACCGCCACCGCGACCTTGCCCACGCGCTTGCCGAGCCGCATCGCAGTGGCCAGCACTTCGTCCGAGGTCGCCTGTCCCCTGACCACTTCCAACAGCTTCATGACATTGGCCGGGCTGAAGAAGTGCAGCCCGAGAACGCTCTCGGGCCGGCCGGTGGCGGCGGCGATGGCATCGACATCCAATGTCGAGGTGTTGGTGGCCAGGATCGCCCCTGGCTTGCAGACACGGTCGAGCTCGGCAAAGACCTTCTTCTTAAGCTCCATGTCTTCGAACACGGCCTCGATCACGAGATCGACCGTGGCCAGGTCGTCATAAGAGACGGTCGGACGGATCAGCGCCATGCGCTCTTCCACCTCGGCCGCCGTGAGCCGACCTTTCTTCGCCGTCGCCTCGTAGTTGCGCCGGATGACACCGAGCCCGCGATCCAGAGCCTCCTCCTGAGCGTCGAGCAGGCGGACCGGGATGCCGGCATTGGCGAAGACCATGGCGATTCCGCCGCCCATGGTACCTGCCCCGATCACCGCCGCTTCAGCGACTGGGTTGGCGGGCGTATCCTTGGCCAGGCCCGGCACCTTGGCCACTTCGCGTTCTGCGAAGAAGGCGTGGCGCTGCGCGCGGGACTGAGCGGAGTCCCTCAGTTTCTCAAATAGCGCCCGCTCCTGTTTCAGCCCTTCGGCAAAGGGCAGCGAGACGGCGTTGCGGACCGACTCGATACAGACCAGCGGCGCCTCGAACCCGCGTCTGCGCTGCCGGGTCTTGGCTTCGAAGCTTTCAAAGAGATCGGCGTCCGGCTGCTGTACAGGCATTTCGCCGAGAGGACGCTTGACCGCGCCTTCGGCCAGCAAACTGCGTGCATAGACCAAGGCCGCATCGATGAAGGAGTCGCCGCTGCTGCCGGGTTCGGCCAGGGCATCGACCAGTCCCAGCGCCTTTGCCTCGGTCGCAGGCACGGGATTGCCTTCGACGATGATAGGCAGCGTCGCGGCAACTCCGATCAGGCGCGGCAGCCGCTGAGTACCACCGGCACCGGGCAGCAGACCCAGCTTGACCTCTGGCAGTCCTAACTTCGCCTCGACGGCAGCGAAGCGGTAGTCGCACCCGAGTGCCAACTCCAGTCCGCCGCCGAAGGCCGTGCCGTGCAGTGCCGCGACGGTCAGCTTGCCGCTGCTTTCGACAGCGGCGATCACCTCGGACAACGATGGCGGCTGCGCCGGCTTGCCGAACTCGCGGATATCGGCACCGGCCGGAAAGGTGCGGCCGGCCGCCGTCAGCACCACGGCCTTGACCTGTGCATCGGCCACAGCTTCGTTCAGCGCAGCCATCAGTCCGGCGCGTACCCCATGACCGAGTGCGTTCACCGGCGGGCTGTCGATCACGATGAGACCGATATCGTCGCGCTGCCGATAATGCACAAACCTGGATTCGTTCTGGACGGCTGTGTCCATGTCTCTCCCCTAGATGGCTGTCGACCGACGGCCCGGTCTCCCGTGTCGGGACGGCCTTTATCCGTCAGTATGACGTATGATCTCCAGTGACGTAAAGATATTGGAAATTAATTCTGCGAAGCGGAATTTTCACGTCCCGACACCAGCCATGTTCTGTCCAAACGATCCAGAGCATCGGCGCCGGTCAGGGCCAGCGACAGGTCTATATCCGCCAAAAGACGCAGCGCCACGTCGGTAACGCCTTCGGCGCCTTCGCAGGCGAGCCCCCAGACGTAGGGGCGGCCGAGCAGAACCGCATCGGCGCCAAGCGCAATCGCCTTCAGAACATCGGCGCCACAGCGAATCCCACTGTCGAACACAACGGCGACCCGCCCGGCCACGGCCTCGGCGACCGGCCCCAGGGCGTGCAAAGCGGCGATTGAGCCGTCCACTTGGCGCCCCCCGTGATTGGAGACGATCAGCCCCTCGACGCCAGCCTCCACCGCCTTGCGCGCGTCGTCGGGATGCAGAACACCCTTGAGCAGGATCGGCAGCTCCGTCGCCTGGCGCAAACGCTCCAGATCCGTCCAGGTGCGACCGGGCGCCGCGAAGACGTTCGACCAGTGGCGCACCGTGGCGCGCAGGTCCGACTCCGGCGGTGCCGCCAGGGCCGCGCAGAACACCGGGTCGGTGGTATAGTTGGCCAATCCCTTACCGCTGAGGAAGGGCAGGTAGGCGTTGTCCAGATCGCGCTCGCGCCAGGCCATCATCTTGGTGTCGAGCGTGACCACCACGGCCTCGTAGCCGGCGGCCTCGGCGCGCTGCATCAGGCTGGCGGCCAGAGCATCGTCGCTCGGCCAGTAGAGCTGGAACCACCGCGGCGTATCGCCGAGAGCCGCTGCCACCTCTTCGAGAGGACGCGAGGCCACCGTGGAGAGGACCATCGGCACGCCGGCAGCCTTGGCGCCGCGTGCGACCGCCACTTCGGCCTCGGGATGCACGATCTCCTGCACGCCGACCGGCGCCAGCAGAAAGGGCACCGAAAACCGCCGGCCGAGGAGAGTGCGTCCAAGATCGCGCTGGGAGACATCGGTCAACACGCGCGGCACCAGACGGTAGTCGTCGAAAGCTGCGAGATTGGCAGCCATCGTCGCCTCCCCGGCGCCTCCAGCGACATACCAGTAGGCCTCGGGCGACAGGCGCTCCCGCGCCAGCCGGTCGAGCGCCTCCAGGCGCACCGGCAGGCTGGGCCGTTCGCCCTTGGCCCCCTTCAGGTAGATGCGTGTTTGATAGCTGCCGGGCGGATCACAGCGGCGGTCGCTCATTGCACTCCCTCCACGACTGTGGCGTTGCGCCCTTGCGCGATCGACTGGCCGACCTCCGCCAGAAGACCCGCGCGGCCGCCGACTTCTTGAGCGTCGGCGCTGCTGGCGTTGCCCTGGGCGGCACGGGCCGCAACGCCCTGCAGGATCGCCGCCAAGCGGAACAGCGAGAAGGCGAGGAAGAAGGCCCAGTTGCCGATGGTCCCGCGTCCGCTGCGCTCGGCATAGGCCGCCAAGACCTCCTTCTCGCTCGGCAGCCCGAGTTCCTCCAGATCGTGACCGCGCAGGCCGCGCAGACCGGGAAGGCCGGCTGGCAGGTGATAGGGCAGGCAGAAGTAGGCCAGATCGGCCAGAGGATGGCCCAGCGTCGAAAGCTCCCAATCCAGGACGGCAACCACATCGGGCCGGTCGGTGTGCAGCACCAGGTTCCCGGGCCGGTAGTCCCCGTGAACCACAGCAACGTCCTGCTGGGCGACAGGCAAGTTTTCCGCGAGCCAGGCGGTCAACCAGTCCATCGCAGGGATTTCCGCACCGGTGCGCGACGCGGCATACTGCTGCGACCAACGCGCCACCTGGCGAGCCAGATAGTTTTCGGATCGCCCGAAGTCGGCAAGGCCGATACCGCGCCAGTCGACGGCATGCAGCGAGGCCAAGACGTCGACCATCGCCATTCGGCTTTGGCGCCGCTCGGCAGGCGTCAGACCGGGTGCTGCGGGATCCGCCAGGATGCGGCCCGGAACGAAATCCATGACGTAGAAGGGTGTGCCGATCACCTCCGTCTCTTCGCAGAGCAGGTGCATGCGAGGAACCGGCACCGCCGTGCCATAAAGCGCGGCCATGACCCGGTGTTCGCGCTCGACCTGATGGGCCTTCGGCAAGAGCTTGCCGGGCGGCTTCTTGCGCAGCACATAGCGCTGGCCCGCACCGGCGGTCAGCAGGAACGTGGGGTTCGACTGCCCCCCACGGAACTGCTGCACCTCCAACCCGCGCTCGACGCCCGGCAGCCGGCTGCGCAAGTAGACCGCCAGTGCCGTTTCGTCGAATCGGTGGGCCGGCAGGATCGCGCCGAGCAAACCGTCATCCACAGACATGCCCGGCCGGCTCAGGAGATCATCTCGCCGCCGTCGGCGACGATGGTCTGTCCGGTCACGTAGGCACCGGCCTCGCTAGCGAGGAACAGGGCCACGCCGGCGATGTCGTCGGGCTCCCCGATCCGCCGCAGTGGCGTGCGCGTCTCTGCGCGCTCGAGACGCACGGGATCCTCCCAAAGGGCGCGCGCAAAGTCGGTGCGAACCAGTCCGGGTGCGATGGCGTTCACGCGTATCTTCGACGGCCCCCACTCGACAGCGAGATTGCGCGCCAAGGCCGCCTCGGCCGCCTTGGACATGCCATAGGCGCCGATCACGCCGTTTCCGCGCAGCGCAGCAATGCTGGAGAGCAGAATCACGGCCCCTCCGCCTGCCGCGGCCATCCCCGGCAGCACCATGTTGCACAGCTGGAAGGTCGAGCGAACGTTGGTCGCCATGATCTTGTCGAAGGCGTCGTCCGACAGCTCCGACAGGGGACCGTAGGCTGGGTTGATCGCGGCGTTGCAGACAAGAACGTCGACCTCGCCCCAGGCCTCCCGGGTCCGCGACACCAGCTCTTCGAGTTCAGCCTTGCGACCGATGTGGCACGGCAGGGTCATCGCCGTCAGACCCTCGGCCAGCAGCTTCCCGGTGACGGGCTCGCAGGCCTCGCGGCTGCGGCTCGAGACCACCACCTTGGCCCCGGCGCGCGCGAAGGCCTCGGCGATGGCACGGCCGATGCCACGGCTCGACCCGGTAACGACGGCAACCTTGTCCTTCAAATCGAACATCATGCTTCCTCTACTGCGCTCCCCTACTCTGCCGCCGACACGACGGGCTGCACCGTGCGGTACGGCTTCAGCTCCAGCTTGGCGATCGCCTCGCAATGCACCTCGTCCGGGCCGTCGGCCAGGCGCAGCGAGCGCGCCTTCGCGAAGGCCTCCGCCAGGAAGTGGTCCTGACAGACGCCGGCACCGCCGTGAACCTGAATGGCGCGATCGATGACGTCGCAGGCCATCTGCGGAGCGACCACCTTGATCATCGCGATTTCGCGGCGCGCTGCCTTGTTGCCCACGGTGTCCATCATCGCGGCCGCCTTCAGGGTCAGCAGGCGGGCCTGCTCGATGGCGCAACGCGCCTGGGCGATCTCCTGACGCAGTCCGCCCTGCTCCGCCAAGGGCCGCCCGAAGGCCTCGCGCTCCACGGCACGGGCGCAGAGGGCTTCCAGCGAGCGCTCGGCCAATCCGATCAGGCGCATACAGTGATGGATACGTCCCGGGCCCAGCCGCCCCTGGGCGATTTCGAATCCGCGGCCTTCGCCCAGCAGCATGTTCTCGGCCGGTACCCGAACGTTGTCGTAGACGATGTCGGCATGGCCGTGCGGGGCATGCATGTAGCCGAACACCGTGAGATGCCGCTCGATCCGCACACCCGGCGTGTCGAGCGGCACCAGGATCATCGACTGCTGCCGGTGCTTGGGCGCGTCGGGATCGGTCTTTCCCATGACGATTGCCAGCTTGCAGCGCTCGTCGTTGCCTCCGGACGACCACCACTTGCGGCCGTTGACGACGTAGTGATCGCCGTCTCGCACGATCGAGCAGCGGATGTTCGTGGCGTCGGAGGAAGCCACATCCGGCTCCGTCATCGAGAAGCAGGAGCGGATCGCTCCCGCCAGCAGCGGACGCAACCACTGGTCCTTCTGCGCTTCGGAGCCATAGAGGAAGAGTGTCTCCATGTTGCCGGTGTCGGGGGCATTGCAGTTGAAGACCTCCGGCGCGATCAGGGAGCGGCCCATGATCTCACACAATGGTGCGTAGTCGAGGTTGCTCAGACCCGCACCGCCGTAGACCTCCGCCTCTTGATGCGGCAAAAAGAGATTCCACAGTCCTGCGTCGCGGGCCGCCGCCTTCAACTCCTCCATGATCGGCGGCGACTGCCAGGGCGAAGCCTGCGCGGCATGCTGACTGCGATAAACAGCCTCGTTCGGATAGACGCGTTCCTCCATGAAGCGCAGCAGTTGGTCGCGCAAGGTCTGGGCGCGGTCGGACATCTCGAACATGGCACTCTCCTATGAACGCAAAATCAGCCCGCCGCTCGGTCGTGCGGCGAGGGGTCTCTATCGGGGACGTGGGTCTCACGCAGCCTATCGCCGGGCTGCATCTTGCGAGCAGGCAGGGACAAGAGCAGCGCCGCAGCGAGCAGACCGGACGACAACAACAGCAGTCCGCCTTCGCCCAGTCCCAAGACGTCACCACCGGGCGCGGTAAAGAGCAGTCCGGCAACGGCCAGCAGCAAACGCGCGACCAACCCGAGCGGCCCGTGCCCGAGCGAACCGAATCCGATCAGCCATCCCTGAAGTGCGGCAGCGACAAAGGCCACGCCGATCACTGCGGTGGAGACCACCACCGCAATCTCTCCCGGAGCACCTTGCAGAAGCAGCGCAGGATTGAAGACGAAGAAGAACGGGATGAAGTAGATGATCGTCCCCAGGCGCATAGCCTGGAACCCGGCCCGCATCGGCGAGCAGTTGGCGACGGACCCGGCCGCGAAGGCAGCCAAGGCAACAGGCGGAGTGATAAACGACAGCATGCCCCAGTACATCAGGAACAGATGCGCAGCCAGCGGGTCGATCCCAAAGCGGATCAACGACGGTGCCAGGACGATCGCCAGGAAGAGGTAGGCGGCGGTCACCGTCATACCGATACCGAAGATGAAGCTGGTCAGGGCCCCCATCAGGACAAGAGCCAGGAGGTCGTCTCCGGCCAGGCGCACCAGATTGTTGGTGAAGGTGCCCGCCATCCCCGTCACCTGCAGGGCGCCGATGATCAGGCCGATTGCCGCCAGAATGCCTGCCAGCTCGGCCAGCATCTGGCCGATCCGCGCCATCAGCTCGACGCAGCGGCGGCGAGTCAGCCGGTAGGGGGTGAACTGGTTGATCACCAGCAGAAGCGCGGCGGCGTAGAAAGGGGCGGTGGCCTCGCGATTCAGACCGACCAGCATCCAGATAAGCGCTGCAAAAACGAACAGGAAGTACCACCCGCGGCGCAAGACCTGGACCGTACTCGGCAGTTCCGAAGCCGGTAGGCCCTGCAAGTCGCGCCGGGCGGCATAGGCGTCGATCTGCATGAAGAGGCCGAAGTAGTAGAGCGCCGAAGGCACGATGGCGGCAAGGGCGACTTCCAGGTAACTGATACCCAGGAAGTTGGCCATCACGAACGCCGTCGCGCCCATGATCGGGGGCATCAGGACGCCGCCCGTCGAGGCACAGGCTTCGACCCCCGCCGCATAGCTGCGCGAGAAGCCGATCCGCCGCATCGCCGGAATCGACAGCGGCCCGGTGGTCAGGACATTGGTGACCGGCCCGCCGCTCATCGACCCCATCAGGCCGCTGGAGAAAATCGCGACCTTGGCCGGACCGCCGCGGCGCGTGCCCAACAGCGCGAAGGCCAGATTGATGAAGAAGGGCCCGGCGCCGGTGAAGGACAGCAGCACGCCGAACACCAGAAAGCCGAAGACCAGCAGCCCGAAGGCCTGCATGGGAATGCCCAACAGGCTCTCGACGCTGAACATGTGAAAGCTCGCCACCTGCGGCAGGGCCATCGGCAGGCCGGCGATAAAGGCCGGAACCTGGTCCGCATAGAGCGGATAGGTGGAGCAGAGCGCAACGATGACGAAGACAGGCAGCCCACCGGCGCGCCGGCCCGCCTCGAGCACCAGCAGCCATCCCGCGAAGCTCATCCAGACAGCGACCTGCGGGGCGGTGAACTCCCAAGCCTCCGAAACGATGCGCTCCGCGCTCCAGGCGAAATAGCCGCAGACCACCAGAACCGCGAGCCCCAGAAGCGCATCGTACCAGGGGACGTGCCTGCGCGGTGCGCCGCTATGAGCGGGAAAGTAGATGAAAACCATCGCCAGCATTGTGCCGGTCAGGAGATAGAGGTAGCGGGCGTCGAGCAGGACGTGTCCGACCAGAAAACCCAGATTGAAGATCTGATTGACCGCCAACAGGACCGACAGAGCAGTCAGCAGGGCGGTCACCGCCTGCCAGAAAATCGAGAGCTGGCGGTACCGCGTAGAGGAATCGAGTTCACTTTTGTCCGAGTCGGTCTCCGACGAGGCCGCGCCTCGCGCAGCCTGTAAACCGGATGGCGGTCGAGTCACCGCCGCACCGAACGCATTCGAACCGGATGAGACAAAGCAGGGTGAGACGAACCCCCGCTCTCCGGCCATACGTAAGAGCCGCGTTCCCGGATGGAAAGCGACAGTCGCTCCCTGGCGCTCAGCCTGTAAGCAGAGATCGGCAGTCCCCCAAGGTGAAAGCGTGTATCAGCATCAGCACCAGCCGTCCCCGACGTTGGCCGTTGCGGACTGCGTCCGGGTTCACTCCAAACCTTAAGGACAGGCGCTACCAACGCTCTGCGATCACGGTGATGCCCGCGTCATTGAGCACGGCCGCGCGCTTCTTCATCCAGCCCTCGGCAAAGGCATCGGCATCCGCAGGAGCATCGGCAGTGTAGTTCGCCCAAGCCTGTAGCAGGAGGTTCTGACGCGTAAGGTTCTGCTGCTGCCGTGCCTCTGCCGCTTCAGTCCAGAGTCCCCGTTCCTTGTAATAGCGAACCGCACCTTCGTGATAGGGCACGAAAGCCGCTTCAAAGCGCTGGCGGTCCATGGCCCAGCCCTGTGCACCGGGCGCGGCATCGCGATAGTCCTCGAAGCGCTCGGCAATCGCCTTGACCATGTTGTAGACGAGATCCGCATCCGCATCGGCCACACTGACCAGATAGGGATAGGGCGAGGTGAACACCTCGATCCCCTCCGCAGGATCGATCGTCGGCCCCTCTGTCGCAACATGAGGCAGATACCAGGGCAGGATGTCGGTCACCCGCTTCACCGCCTGGGCGTCGTCGCTCGGAAAGGTGACGAAACGCAAGCCGCGGGGCGAGGCCTCGACCTGCAGAAAGCTGGCCGAGTTGCACGAGCCGCCGGCAGCGTCCGCCCGGCCTTCGACCACAGCCTGAATCGAGGCGGAATAGCCGCCGACCTCGACAATCTCGACGTCGTCCCAGGTCAGCTCGGCATAGGCCAGCAGAGCCCGGCTCGCGTTGTTCAGCGAGGGCGCCCCCTTCACATAGGTCAGGCGTTTGCCCTGCATGTCCGCGGGCTCGACGATGCCGGCGTCGGCGCCCGTTCCGAAGGTAAACGAGCAACCGTCGGAGATGTTCCAGACCACACCGCGGATCGCGGTCGGCCCCCAGTCTGCGACGCCGAAGTTCAGCATGCCCTCCTGGGCGTAAACCGCCTCCGAACCGCCCGCAGCAAACTGCACATGACCACTGCGCAACGGTGCCAGACGCGCGATGTCGTTCCGGCCCGGCACGACGCGAAGGTTCACGGCGTACTCGTTCTGCAAAACGCTTCCGATCGCCACGGCCTGACTGTAGCCGCTGGTTCCCGTCGGATAGGCGCTCCAGGCGACCGTCGGGGGAAGCGCGATATCGTCGGCGGCGACGGGCGCCGTCAGACCTGCGCTCAGGACGGCGGTGGCGAAGCACCGCGCAAAGGCGCTGTACATTCCGGACTATCCTCCCAGGTATTGCGGGCGCCTACCCGCGACGGCCTTCAACGACCTTTGGCCGGCTGATGGCGATCGTCTTGCCAGAGGCAAGCATCACACTGCACAGCTCTTGAAAGAACCCTGGCATAGGGGGTCAAAGGCGTCAAGAATATCGGAAATGAATTCCGCACTGCGGATTAGTTCTGCGACACCACCTCTGACCGCCCGCTCCCATGCAGCCATCGGAAGGTGCCGTGACCATGTGCCAGCAGCTCACCCGCCTCATTGCGGACCTCGGCAGCGCTGGTATAGATCTGCCGCCCGCCCGTCCGTTGCCAGGCGGTCACGCGGATCAACCCGCCGCGCGCCTGGCCCGTGAAGATGGTGTTGAGCGACAGCGTCACCGAGGTGCGTCGGCGTGCCGGATCGGCAGAATAGAGACCGGCCGCTCCGCAAGCCGCGTCGATCATGGTGCAGAGCACCCCACCATGAAGGATACCGGCCCTGTTGAGATGCTGCGGGCCGAGCAGCAGTTCGCCGACCACCCGCCCCTCCTGCCACTCCGTAAAGCTGTAGCCGAGCAGCTCATGCAGGCCCGCAATGGCACCAGAGGATGGGTCCTGCCAGTCCCCGCCGCCGCCCTGCCCGGCCTCGCCGTTCATCGCGCCTAGCCCTCGGCCTGCGTGGTGAGCACGATCTTACCGATGACCCGACGTTCGGCCAGCGCCTGCAACGCTTCGGGCGCTTCGGCGAGCGGCAGCACCCGTTCGATCCGCGGCGCCAGTTGCCCGGCGGCATGCCAGTCGAACAGCCGTTGGAAGTTCGCCGTATTGACCTCCGGCTCATGGGCGCGAAAAGCGCCCCAGAAAACGCCGACGATGGCGCACTCCTTGAGCAGCGGCAAGTTCATGGGGAGCCGCGGAATGTCGCCGGAGGCAAAGCCCACAACCAGCACACGTCCGTTGCGGGCGGTCGCGCGCACCGCTTGCTCGAAAAGGGTACCACCGACCGGGTCGTAGACCACGTCGACACCGCGCCCGCCCGTCAAGTCCTTGACCCGCTCCTTCAGCGGTTCCGTGCGATAGTTCAAGGTTTCGTCGGCGCCGGCGGCGCGAGCGGCCGCCAACTTCTCCGGGCTGCCAGCCGCAGCGATCACCCGGGCGCCAAGCCGCTTGCCCAACTCCACCGCCGCCAGACCGACACCGCCGCCAGCCCCCAGCACCAACAGGGTCTCGCCCGGCTGCAAGGCGGCGCGCTGCACCAGAGCATGGATCGTGGTGCCGTAGGTCATGCTGAACCCGGCAGCGACAATGCCATCCATGCTCTCAGGTCGCGGCATCACGCGCTCGGCGGCGACCGTCACGGACTCGGCAAAGCCGCCGTAGCCGGTCATCGCGATCACCGGCAAACCCACCGGCAAACCCTCGACGCCCTCACCGACCGCCGCGATCCGCCCGGCGATCTCACCGCCCGGAGCGAAGGGAGGCTCCGGGCGAATCTGATACTTACCTTCGATGATCAAGGTATCGGGGAAGTTGACGCCGCAGGCCTCGACTTCGATCCGCACCTCGCCGGATCCCGGCGGGCCTGCAGCCACCTCCTCGACCGTCAAGGTTTCGGGCGGCCCATAGGCCTTGCAGATCACCGCACGCATTGGGGAAGTCCTCTCTGAAAACGGGGGGTGCATCCTTCGCCCCCTCCTGCGATAGAAGCGACATGTTTCCACATGCAGAATTTAATTTCAAATAGCGGAATTCTCGCCCTGGCCGCTGTAGGATGCCCCTCGGCTTGACGTGCCATTCACTGCCTGGCGTCGATTCCCAGAGCCTCGCGGAGGGCGGACTTCATCAGCTTGCCGTTGGCGTTGCGCGGCAGGGGACGATCGAGAAAAACGAAGCGGTCCGGGACCTTGTAGTCGGAGAGACGCGCGGCGCAGAGGCTGAGCAAGCCCTCCCGGTCTTCGATACCGTCGCGCGGATGGACGACCGCAAGAATCTTCTCCCCCAGCACCGGATCGGCGAAAGGCAGGACAGCGGCTTCGGCGACGGTGGCGTGGGCGGCCAGAACGTTCTCGACTTCGGCGCTGAAGACCTTGTAGCCGCCGCGGTTGATCAGGTCCTTCTTCCGGTCGAAGACACGGAGATAACCGTCCTGGCTCATGGCTCCGATGTCTCCGGAGCGCCAGAAGCCTCCGACGAAAGACGCCTGCGTCGCCTGCGGATTGTTCCAGTAACCGGCCACCACCATCGGTCCGCCGATCCAGACCTCGCCAGTCTCCCCAGGCTCCACTTCACGGCCATCGTCATCCATCACCCGGACCTCGGCGCAGGGAACGGCGCGGCCGACGCTGTCGCTGCAGTGCGCGGGATCGCCCAGAGGCATGATGGTGGTAGGGGAAGTGGTTTCGGTGGCGCCGTAGGCGTTGGCCAGGGCCAGACCGGACAGTTCCTTCGCGAGTGCCGCAATGGTCGCAGGGGGCATCGGCGCGCCGCCGTAGGCCCCGACACGCCAAGCCGAAAGATCGTAGTCGGCCAAGTTTGCGCGCAGCAAACAGAGATTGTACATGGCGGGCACCATGACCGTCATCGTCATACCCTCGCGCGCGGCGAGCGAGAGGAACTCCGGAACCCCGAAGCTCTCGAGAACGATGACGGCGCCGCCGGCGGAGAGAGGCGCCATGATGCAGGCGATCAGACCGGTGACGTGGCTGGCCGGAACCGCCAGCATGGCGCGGTCGTCCGGGCCCAGCCGGAAGCAATGCCGGTAATGGAGACAGGAGTGAACGATGTTCAGGTGACTGAGCATCGCGCCCTTCGGGTGACCTGTCGTTCCCGAAGTGTAGAGGATGACGGCTGTGTCCTCCTCTCGGGCCTCCGCAGCGGCAACGGCCGGTCCCGCAGTGGTCAGCAGATCGTCGAAGGCGACTTCGCCGCCGCCGCTGTTGCCGATATCGAGACAGATACGCAGAGTCAGCTCGGAAACAATTTTCGGAGCGGGAACTCGGCTGGCGAGTTGACGCTCGTAGACCAGTCCCTGGGCACCGCAGTCGTTTAGAATGTAGGCCAGTTCTTCCGTCTGCGCGCGGACGTTCAGCGGCACGGCGATCAAGTCCGCACGAAGGGCCGCCAGGACAGCGACCACGAACTGCCAGCGGTTGGCGACCAGCAACCCGAGGCGAGACCCCGGCTCGAGCCCAAGACTCCGGTATCCGGCCGCCGCCGCCGAGACCAGCCGCTCGAGTTCGGCGAAACTCAAGCGGCGCGCCCCATCCACGACGGCGTCTCGGTCCGGATGAGCCTCGGCCGCCGCGCGAAGCATGGCGTCGAAGCTGTCCGGCCGTTCGGCAAAGCAGGTCATCACCCGGTCGCCGAAGTGCCCTTCTCGGCGCACTGCCGGCACAGCTTCCCCAGACCGAGCCATGGCGCCGATTCCTACTCGGCCGCCAGGTTGTCTGGCAGCGTATAGTAGGCAGCCCCTCGGCCGAGATGCGCGCGCGCCTGCTTGAGTTCGCGCCGCGCCACGGAGCGGATGTGAACCTCGTCCGGACCGTCGATGAAGCGTAGCGCCCGTCCCCAGGTCCAGAGAAACGACAGCGGTGTGTCCGGAGTCAGCCCCATGGCCCCGAAGATTTGCATGGCGCGGTCGACGACCTGGGTCTGCAGGCGCGGTACGATGACCTTGATCGCCGAAACCTCGTTGCGGGCCGCCTTGTTGCCCTGCGTGTCGATCAGCCAGGCGGCGCGCATCACGTAGAGCCGGGCCTGATCGATCTCCATGCGCGACAAAGCGATCCATTCGGAGACCTGGTCGTGCTCATGCAGGTACTTGCCGAAGGTCTTGCGCTCCATCGAACGCTCGCAGGCCAGCTCCAACGCCAGCTCGCACTGGCCGATCGACCGCATGCAATGATGGATGCGCCCGGGGCCCAAGCGCGCCTGTGCCAGAGCGAAGCCGGCTCCTTCTTCGCCCAACAAGCTGTCGGCCGGCACCCGCACGTTCTCGAACAGCACCTCACAGTGCCCCTCCGGAGCGACGTGATGCATGATGGGGAGGTTGCGCACCACCCTGACGCCCGGCGTATTCATCGGCACCAGAACCATCGAGTGGCGGCGGTGCGGGTCCGCGTCCGTCGCCTGGTCCGAGACGCCAAGCACAATCGCCACTTCGCAGCGCGGATCGGCTGCACCGGTGATGAACCACTTGCGACCGTTCACGACATAGTCATCGCCGTCACGCAGAACCGTGGTCTGCATGTTGGTGGCGTCCGAGGACGCGACGTCGGGCTCCGTCATGGCGAAACAGGAGCGGATATCGCCGTTCATCAAGGGAACCAGCCAGCGCGCGCGCTGCGCGTCGGTGGCGAACATGTGCAGCAACTCCATGTTCCCGGTATCGGGCGCCGAGCAGTTGAACACCTCGGAGGCCCAGTAGATGCGCCCCATGATCTCGGCCAGAGGCGCGTACTCCAGATTGGTCAGACACGTGCCGGGTTCGTCGTCGCGCAGCGCGGGCAGGAAGAGATTCCAGAGCCCTTCGTCCTTCGCCAGTTGCTTCAGGTGCTCGACGCAGGCGGGCGGAAAGATGCCGGATTCCGTTTCGCGCAGCCACTCCTTGTGCGCGGGCACGACGTGCCGGTCCATGAAGTCGCGCAGCCGCGCGCTGAGATCTTCGACCTTCGGCGAGAGTGAAAAGTCCATGGTCCAGCTCCCTTGGTTGTTGCCCGGCCGTCAGGCCCGTTCGGCGATCAATGTGTCCGCGCGCCGTGCGAAGGCGACGCTCAGCGCACCGACACGTTCCGCATTCTCGGCGGCTGCAGTTCCCGCCTTGGCGCGCGCGGCAATCCCCTCGAAGATCACGGCGAAACGAAACAATGAGAAGGCGAGGTGGAAGGGGCCGACACGGTCGCTTCGGCCGCTGCGTTCGTAGTAGCGCTTCAGATAGTCGGCTTCCTGGGGAATGCCGAGCGCGTCGAGGTCCAGTCCCAGTAAACCGCCATACTCCTCGGGCGTCGAATGATAGGCGATACAGTTGAAGGCGACGTCGGCCAGCGGATGGCCCAGGGTCGAGAGTTCCCAGTCGAGCAGCGCAACCGCGCGTGGCGCATCGGGAGCGAACAGCAGATTGCCTAGCCGCAGATCGCCGTGGCAGACGGCGGTTTCCGTGTCCTCCGGCAAATGATCCGTCAGCCAGTCGCGCACCCGCTCCAGCTCCGGGATCACGCGCGTGCAGGAAAGTTCGAGCTGTCGCGACCAGCGCCGCATCTGACGCGTAAAGTAGCCGCCCTCGCGGCCGAAGTCGCCCAAGCCTGCGGCTCGCCAGTCGACCTGATGCAGACGCGCCATGACGTCGTTCATCGAGTCGTAGATCGCGGCACGCTCGTCTCTGCCCAGCGTCGGCAGGGCACAGTCGTGGAACACCCGCCCCTCGACATACTCCATGACGTAGAAAGGCGTGCCGATCACGGTGGGGTCGTCGCAGAACAGCCATACGCGCGGCACCGGCACCCGGGTATCCGCAAGGGCCG
>JANQPZ010000169.1 GCA_028285215.1 Rhodovibrionaceae bacterium
AACATCTATGGCTTCGACCACATTGTCCTTTGCGTTCGCAGCGTGGAGGCCACGCTTGAGTTCTATCAGCGCGTCCTCGGTATGGAGGCGCGCGAGGAACGGGCCGGCAAATGGTCGCTTCATTTCGGATCCAACAAAATCAGTGTCCAGGATGCCAGCACCTTGCCCAGCCTGGCAGAGAGAACGGTGCCAGGTAGCGGCAATTTCTGCGTCTTGACCGATCTACCGATTGAAGATGTGATCACCCAGCTTCGGTCGCATGACGTGGAGATAGTCGAGGGGCCTGCGGAGAAAGCTGGCGCGGTCGGGAAGTTGATGTCGGTCTACTTCCGAGATCCCGATGCAAACCTCGTCGAAGTCAGTCGCAAAGTCTCCTGACTCACGAACGGCGAGTTGCGGTCCCGAACTTCGTCGATGTCCGCAGGAAGCTCTTTGCGGCCAAAAGAGCGCCGGTCGTCAACGACTGCTTTAGGGGACTAGGCGGCCGTTCGCATGGCTGTTGCGGTGAAGGGGGGAGCCCCTCGGCAATCGGCCAGCTCAAACGAGGCCCGCGAGGTTTGCGAAGGGGTCCCAGTTCGGGTCTTCGCGCCAGTCGCATTCTGTCCCGACGGCAATAGCCGCTGCGGCCTCCCATCCTCAATCCAGCGGGCTTGCGGCACCCATTCCACGTTTGGCCCAAAGGGGATGGTGGCCGTGTAGTCTTTCTTGTTTGTCGTTGCGCGGCGACCGTCGAGGGGCTCGGCCGGTCCGCCCTTGAAGTGCCAAGGCCGCGGGCTATAATGCGCAAGTCGCAATTCGAACCGAGAGGAGGGCTGTGTGATGACGAGAGCTGATCACCATCGAACGCGCGGCCCTGTCTTGGCCCTGCACCATACCGTGTTGCAGGGCTGACCACGGCGAAACATCGCGACCCTGACGTTTCCTAAGTTGGTCTGACCTGTTCCTGCCGTTGTGCCGAAGCACGCCGGCTTAGCAGATCCTCGTCCCGGCTGATGTGCCAGGCGCCAAGACCAAAGAGACGTCCCATGACCACCCTTGCTTTGAACGATGCGGCCTTCGTTGCCCGCAGCCCGCTGTTCCAGAACCTGACCCTGACCTTCGGCCCCGGCGACCGCGTCGGTCTGGTGGCGCAGAACGGTGCCGGCAAGACCACGCTGTTGCGCTGCTTGGCCGGCGAGCTCGAGCTGACCCGGGGAGAGATGACCCGGTCCCGCGGTGCGCGGGTCGCCACCATGCCGCAGGACATCGCGCCGGACCTGCTCGGCTCTGGCTTCCGTGACGCGGTGTTGGACGCTTTGCCGGCCGAGCTGCGGGAGAGCGAGGGCTGGCGCGCGGACGTGGTGCTGGACTCGCTGGAGGCGCCGCCGGAGATCCGCGACCTGCCGGTCGACGCCCTGAGCGGCGGCTGGCAGCGCTTGATGCTACTAGCGCGCGCCTGGGTCGGTGATCCCGATGCGCTGCTGCTCGACGAGCCGACCAACCACCTCGACCTGGAGCGCATCCTGCAGCTCGAACGTTGGTTGGCGACCTGGGCGGGCGACGCGCTGGTGATCGTGGCCAGCCACGACCGCAGTTTCCTCGACGCGGTGACCAACCGAACGCTGTTCCTGCGGCCCGAAGTCTCGCACCTCTTTGCGCTGCCCTACAGCCGGGCGCGCGACGAATTGGCGCGCTTGGACGAAGCCGATGCGGCGAAACAGGCACGCGACATGAAGGACGCACAACGGCTGCGGCGGCAGTCGGCCAAGCTCAAGAACATCGGCATCAACTCGGGCAGCGATCTGCTGCTGAAGAAGCAAAAGCAACTGCGCGAACGGGCCGAGAGGATCGAAGAGGCGGCAAGCGCGCTGC
>JANQPZ010000171.1 GCA_028285215.1 Rhodovibrionaceae bacterium
CGGCCCTCGGCAATCAGATCGACAGCGTGCACCCCGAAACTGGAAGCCATTAGGCGGTCGCGGGGAGTCGGTGTACCGCCTCTCTGGATGTGCCCCAGCACCGTTACGCGCGTTTCGGCACCGGTGGTCTCCGCGATTCGGCGACCGCCTAATGGCTTCCAGTTTCGGGGTGCACGCTGTCGATCTGATTGCCGAGGGCCGTTTCGATCGCATGGTCGCCTGGGCCGATCGCGGCGTGATCGACGTGCCGATCGCAGATGCGATCCGCGCATACCACGCTGTCGAGACGGAGGGGGCTCTTGTCCGTACCGCCCGCGGTCTCGGCATCTCCTTCGGCGACGACTAGCCGACGCGGATGTCCGAGACCTCTCCTTTCTGGCGCTTCTCGCTGGCGCTCTACGGTCGGTCGGAGGTGCAAGAGGCCTGCCTCACTCTGCAGGACATGCACGGCCTGGATGTCAATCTACTGCTCTTTGCGTGTTTCGCCGGTGCGCGCGGCCACGCCCTGACGCGCCAGGAGCTGGAGATTCTCAACGCTGCGGTCGAGGCCTGGCACCTGGAGGTGGTGCGCCCTTTGCGCGGCGCCCGGCGCTGGATGAAGCGGCAGGACCTGGATGCTGCCGGGCATGGCCTGCGCGAGCGGATCAAGGCAGCGGAACTGGAAGCAGAGCGGCTCGAGCAGGAAGCGCTCTGGAGGGCGCTACCGCTGCCTGACGGCGCCGCAAGCGGAGAGGCTGTGGCTCAGAACCTTAGCCTGCTGCTGCTCGACCGTGCCGACCTGGCGGGCGGCGCCGACGTCATGGCGCTCGAGGCGCTGACCGAAGCGAGCTTGACGGCAGAAGACATCCGCGGCTGACGGGGCGGCTGGACAAGCGCGATCTAGACCTATGATGAGAGTGGGAGTCACGCCTTAGCTGGGATCGCCAAAGCGATTCCAGCTAAGGCGATCCTGCTCTAGACTTTCGTCTTGCGCTTGCGTGCCCGCACGACCTTGCCGTGCTCGTCGGGTTCGCCCCAGCGGGTGACCAGAGGCGACTGCAGATCGAAGAGGTCGAGCACGCGGCCCACCGACTGGTCGACCAGGTCCTGGATCGTCTGCGGGTTGGCATAGAATGCGGGGACCGGCGGCGCAACGACGGCTCCCATGTCCGACAGGGCCAGCAGGCTGCGCAGGTGGCCACTGTGCAGCGGTGTCTCGCGCAGCATCAACACCAGCCGCCGCCGCTCTTTCAAGGTGACGTCCGCCGCGCGTGTCAGCAGGTTGGAGGTGACGCCGGTTGCAATCTCCGACATCGAGCGAATCGAGCAGGGCGCGATGACCATCCCGAGCGTCCTGAAGGAGCCGCTGGAGATTGCGGCACCGATGTCCTCTATGGGATAGACGACGTTGGCCAGAGCTTGCACCTGGCGGACCTTCAGGTCCGTTTCGTAGGCCAGCGTAATCTCGGCCGATTTGGTCATCACCAGATGGCTCTCGACCGGAAGAGCCTGTAGTGCCTCCAACAGGCGCAGGCCGTAGACGACGCCGCTGGCCCCGCTGATCCCGACGATCAACCGCGCTCTGGGGCCGTCCGAATTTTCGTGCATTCCGGACACTAGGAACTCCTTGCAACTCTGCGCTAGGGTCTTACAGAGAAGAGTGATCGCAAACGATTCGTTAGCGTTTGTGAAATGGGTTGGATTGTTGAATCACCAAGTTATCACCGCAGTCCACATGCCAAGAAAACTTGGCAATGCAGGTCGAGGGGCGTAGCATATTTTCCATAACCGGGAGAAGGAGACAACGCATGTCGGTGCACGACCGGATCGAGTCCTTGCGCAGCCAACACGCGCTTTTGGACGACGCCATCCGAGAGGAAAGCCATCGACCCCATCCCGACGAACTGCGAATACACGAACTTAAACGCGAGAAGCTCAGGCTGAAGGATGAGATCGCCGCTATGCAAACGGTGACTCCGCCGATAGAGGTCGAGCTTCGGGTCTGACGCCAACACGGGCCGGCCGCTGACCAAAGCGTGTCGGCCTTCGCGTTTTACGATCAGCTGTTTTTTTGGCGGAGCGTCTGCAGCGCAGGCGGCGATCGGTAGTTACGCCTGCCTGTCTCTTAGGGCCCGTTGAGGCTCATTTTGCGGTCATGGCCTTGGCGAAAAGACGTTCGCACCGCGGCCGCAAAAAGAAACCTCAACAGGTCCTAGGGTAGATTTCTACATGACCCAGTCTTGGTTCTCCCCCAAGGTGGAGAAGCGTACCAGTGCCATAGAGGGCCGCGGCCTTTACGCCGTTTCCGACGTCGCGGCCGGCGAAGCGGTCGCCGTGAAGGGTGGGTACATCATCACCCGGGCCGAGCGCGACGAGATCGCCGCTTCGCTGGGCCCAGCCGAGATCCAGATTTCCGAACATCTCTTTGTCGGGCCCCGGACTCAGGCCGAGCGGGAGGGCAGCATGCTCCACCTCAACCATTCCTGTGCGCCCAACCTTGCGATCGAGGGACAGATCGTCTTTGTCGCCTTGCGCGACATCGCGGCGGGCGAGGAACTGACGTTCGACTATGCCACCGGCGATGACGACACCTGGACCATGGATTGCCGCTGCGGAGCGCCGGAGTGCCGCGGTACCGTGACCGGGCAGGATTGGCGCAGTCCGGAGCTGCAGAGGAGATACAAGGGTCATTTCGCCGCCTACCTGCAGCGCAAGATCGACAGCACGACGACCTAATAGGGGCCCCAAGTCCCGCCTTGCCTGAGATGGCATCTCCCAACCTCGCCGTGTTCGGGTCACGTCGGCCTGAGGCGTGAACCGCGCTCCAAGACTGCATCGCAAAAAGAAAAGAGCCGCTCCGGAGAAGGAGCGGCTCTTCGCGAATGGACGGGTGTTGCGTCCGGGATCCTAAGAGATCCGGGGCCTCAGGCCTGCCGCAGAGGTTGCTCCACGGCCGACAGAAGACCCTTGCACGCGACTCCCGTGCTCATCTCGCTCGACATTGGATCACCTCCTTTCTGCTGTTGAAGACACTTGGCTTCACAGCCGGGCGAATCGGCCTGAGCCGATGACCGGCTGATGAGAGCGTGGCAGGCTCGACGCCGCTGTCAATGCAGAAAATGTTGCAATTACGGTTCGTTAAGGCCTGTCGCTGGGTAGGCTGGCAGGCGCGCCTGCGCTATCTCCTGGACAGGGTTCCAGGTTCGTGACGCTGCGGCAGGGGAGGCGGCTGTCAGTCCGCAAGAGCATCAGGCGTCAGCCGCGCGTTGCGAGCTGGTCATGCAACTGCACCCATTGCTGCAGCATGGGGCGCATCTGGGACAGGTCATATCCAGCCTGACCGGCTTCCGCGATCACCGTGTCGACCTCCCTGGCGTTGTGGCAAGCCTCGGCCAGCGCCCAAAGCGCCGTCGAGCGTGCGCCGGAGCGGCAGTGGGCCAGAACCTTGCCCGATGCCGCCTGAACCGCCGTGTGGAAGGCGTCGAGGGTCTCCGGCGACAGAGACTGGGGCGTCATCGGAACGTAGCTGTAGGTCAGACCAGCTGCCTCGGCCGCCGCACGCACTGCCTGCGAGGTCGGCTGTTCCGGCCCGCCTTCGCCGTCCGGACGATTGTTGATAATGGCCGTGAAGCCCTCGGCCTTCAGGGCCTCAATGTCCTCCGGCCCGATCTGTCCGCCGGCGTAGACCTTGTCATCCAGGCGTTTGGCTTCGACCATCTTGTCCCTGCTCCCTCTGGTTCTCGGTGGTTGGCCTTGCACTTACGGGCTCTCTCCGTGAGCTGCAAGGGCAGGCCTCGCTGTCGGCTGGGCACCTCGCCCCAACGGCTTGAAATGAATTCATGAATTATTATATGAAAAATATCGAATATGAATATCGGCCCCTATGTCTTTCTGCTCCGACGATCTGACCGGAAGACCCTACAGCCTCTAAAGACCTGAAACCTCTCAACCGGGATGGCGACCGCCATGGAAATCGTCAACTTTACACCCTTCAGCGCACTGGCCGGTGGTGCTTTGATCGGCCTTTCGGCTTTTCTTCTGATGCTGGCGAGCGGCCGGATTGCGGGCGTGTCCGGTATCCTTGGCGGCTTGTTGCATCCGGTTCCGGGTGAGCGAGGGTGGAGGATCGCGTTCCTGATCGGTCTGCTTCTCGGCCCGGCGGCGGTCGGCATAGCCGGTGGCAGCGTGCCTGCGCCGAGCTTTCAGACCGGAACGCTGGGTATGATCGCCGCCGGCCTGCTGGTCGGTTTCGGCACGCGCTTGGGCGCCGGCTGCACCAGCGGCCATGGAGTCTGCGGCCTCGCGCGCCTGTCGCGACGCTCGCTCGCGGCCACCCTGGTTTTCATGATCGTTGCCATGACGACGGTCTACGTCCTGCGCCATATCTTCGGAGGATCGTGATCGTGTCCCTTCGCACCAGACAAGCCGCAACCCCGCCGAGCGTCGGCGAAAAGGTCAAGACCAATGCTGTAGCCTTAGTGGCAGGTGTGCTGTTCGGTGCCGGGCTGACGCTGTCTCAGATGATCGATCCGGCCAAGGTGACGGGCTTCCTGGACCTGTTCGGGCAGTGGGATCCCTCTCTGGCCTTCGTGATGGCTGCTGCACTGGCGGTTACCTTCCTGGGGTACCGTCTGGCCAGGATACAGGGGCGACCCTGGTTGGCGCCCGCATTCTCCATGCCCACCAGGAAGGACCTGGACTTTCCCCTGATTCTCGGGGCCGTCCTCTTCGGGCTCGGCTGGGGTCTCGCCGGCTATTGTCCCGGTCCCGCCATTGCCGGTTTGGCGCTTGCCGAACTGCCGACCCTCCTCTTCGTGGTCGCCATGCTGGCAGGTATGCTGCTGTTTCATGTTGCGTTGGAAGAGCGCGACTAAGGCCTCTTGGCAGGCAGTCGGGGGCGCGGCAGACTGCGGCGTCATGAGCGTGATCGCCACTCAGCGCGGGGCGGCGACAGCCTCTGCCTTCGCCTATGCCCCCTTTGACGAAAGCCCTTACCGCTTGGCGATGGGGCTGATGGCCCTGAAGGCCGAGGCCTGGATCGAGATCGACCGTCACTACGACCGCTACCTTGCCGAGAAGCGGCGACTGCTGAGCGAGCGGCCCGAAGAGGTCTTCGCCGCGTTGCCCGAGGCGGAGGCCGCCAGCAGTGAGCTCCTCGCACTGCTCGCTGCGCATTTGGCGACTGTCTTTCCGGATCGTTTTCGGCGGGAGGACGGCAGTCTCGTCAACCTGAGGCGCGGCGAGCGCTTCGATCTCGACGGCGACTTGCATCCGCTCGATCTTGCCGGCCGATTGGTGCAAGAGGACTTCTGCCTGATGCAGCCCGGGTCCGAGGGCTATCGACTGACCGCTGCCTCGCTCTGCTTTCCCACGCGCTGGCGTCTGCACGACAAGTTCGGCCACCCCATGGCCCGGATCCACGGGCCCGTGCCCTTCTACGGCGAAAGGCTGGAGCGGCCGGTCGATCGCTTCTTCGAACGGATGAAACCGGACAAGCCGGTTTGGCGGCTGAACTGGTCCCTGACCGACGACTCCGAGCTCTTCCAGCCCACGGGTCACAGCCGTCCGGCTGCCGACCTCGGTATCTCTTCGGACAATGCCGGGACGCGCGTATTCTTTCGCGTCGAGCGGCAGACGCTGCGCCGACTGCCCGCGAGCGGTGCGATCTGTTTCGGGATCCGCGTGTATCAGAACCCGCTGTCCGATATTGAGGGCGAGCCGGGCTTGGCTGCGCGATTGGCGGCCGCTGTCCGCCAGCTCCCCGAGGAGGTGCTCTTTTACAAGTCGATAAAGGTCTTTCAGGCGCCTCTGCTCGCGTATCTGGATCGGATTTCGCAAAAATCCGGATAGCAACCTACATGTGATTTGCGCAGAGACGTGAAGTCTTGGGGATAACTCTCTGGAAAACTCAGTTTTCTGTGGACAACGTCAATCACGATTGAGGGCAAGCTCTGGCGCAAGCGTCTTCCAGACAGAGGGCGCCTACTTGCTACCCAGGGCGGGAAGCGGGACGGCTGCGGCGTCCGCTACGGCCGTCGGCCCCAGCAGCGCGGCGAGGCGGTCGCGCTGGGTAGCGGCGCCAGGCACTCCGGCCTTCGCTGCGGCGGCCATCCAGGCATAGGCTGCGATTGGGTCGCTGTCGCCGCCGGTAAGCCGGAGGATGCCGAGGCTGAGCGCCGCCTTGGCAAGGCCTTGACGCCAAGCTTGTTCGTAGAGGGCGGCTGCCTGCTGACGATCCGCCTGGAGGCCTGCTCCGCTTTCCAGCATGACCGCGAGGTTGAAGCTGGCAAGCCCGATCCCGGCATCGGCGGCTGCGCGGTAGACTGCTGCTGCACGCGCCAAATCGATCCTTCCCAAAGCTCCGGTCTGCCAGGCCCGCGCCGTTTTGAACAACGCCAAGGGATGCCCCTGCTCGGCAGCCCGGGCGTACCAGCGAGCGGCTTCCGCCGGGTTTCGCGCGGTGCCGATGCCCTGCTCGTGCATCTGTGCCGCACGAAGCTGCGCGGCCAGGTCGCCCTGCGCGCCGCGCCGCTCAAACCAGCTGACGCCCAGGCGCTCGTCCCATGGCAGTTCCTCCCAGAGAGGATCCCGCGCCTGTGCAACCGCAGCAGAGAGGAGGTTGATGATCAGAAGGACTACAAAGGCAGAAAGCTGACTACTTGACCGAAACTGCATCGAACCACCCGACCCTGCGCCGTTCCGCGTTCTTCTGCGGGCTTGTATAGCAATCGACGTCCGCTAGGGTTCTGTAACACCAGCGTTCCGTTGTCAGGTAGGCGGCCTTCGCGCTCGATGCCGGCGACTGCGTACAGCCGCTTGCGAGGATCGCGCCGGCCAAGCCCAACACGGCCCAGGCGCCTCGTGTCGTCACGTGCCCCTCCCCAAAGTGCGGAATTCATTCAGAGAATAGGGAGGTGAAGCTGCGCGCGCCAGCTTCTCAGGCCTTGAGGTCGACGACGACGCGTCCACGCACCTGACCCTGCAGGATCTCGCCGGCCAGATGGGGAAGATCGGTGAGGGTGGCGTCCACCTCCATCTCCGCCAGTTTATCGAGCGGCAGGTCCGTTGCCAGGCGTTGCCACGCAACCTCGCGCTCCGTCTTGGGGCACATCACGGAATCGATGCCGAGCAGGTTCACGCCGCGCAGCAGGAAGGGAATCACGGTGGTGTTCAGTTCGCTGCCGCCCGCCAGACCGACGGCGGCGACTGCGCCGCGGTACTGCATCTGGGTCAGAACCCGCGCCAGCATGGAGCCGCCGACCGCGTCGATGCAACCGGCCCAGCGCTCCTTGTCGAGCGGGCGGCTTGGCGGATCGGCCAGCTCGTCCCGTGCCACGATCTCCGTGGCACCCAGGTCCGTGAGGTAGGCCTGCGCCTCCGGCCGTCCGGTCACGGCTGCCACCCGGTAACCGAGCTTGGCAAGGATCGCCACGGCCACCGATCCGACGCCGCCGGCTGCACCGGTGATCAGGATCGGCCCGCTCCCGGGGGCGATGCCGTGGGCCTGGAGCGCCATCACCGACAGCATCGAAGTATAGCCGGCGGTTCCGATCGCCATGGCCTGGCGTGTCGTCAAGGCTGCGGGCAGCGGCACCAGCCAGTCGCCCTTGACCCGCGCCATCTGCGCGTAGCCGCCCCAATGCAGTTCGCCGACGCGCCAGCCGTTCAAAACCACTCTGTCGCCAGGCTTGAAGTCGGGGTGGCCGCTTTCTGCAACGGTACCCGCGAAATCGACGCCGGGAACGTGGGGGTAGGTGCGAACCAGCTTGCCCAGACCCTTGAGGACCAGGCCATCCTTGTAGTTCAACGTGGAGTAGTCGACCTCCACCAGGACGTCGCCCTCGGGCAGACGTGCCAGTTCCAAGTCTTCGAAGCGGATCTCGATCTTGCCGCCGTCGGCTTCGTGAAGCATCAGCGCCTTGAACATTCAGGTCTCCTGTGGACTGGGAAGGTGCGCGGCAAAATCACGTTCGAACGAGGCCTAGCTTGCTTCCGGAACCCATTCCTGCAGCACCAGCTCCAGCGTGATGCAGATCGGGTTGGCGCCCCGTAGGAAGGTGCCGCCGTAGACCTTGGCGTCGGCGTCGGAGATCGTGCCTTGCAGCAGCGCGCGCGCCTGGCCGTTCTCGTCCGGGCGCAGTTCGCCGGCCAGTGTGAGAATCTCGATGCCCGGTCCCTCGACCGTGACAATCGAGGCATCCTCCGCCTCTCCGTACCCCAGCGCAGCGTCGACCAGGCTACCCACCGCCGCGCGCACCACGCCGTAGGCGATGCCGGCTTCCATTGCGGCAGCTTCAATGCCTTCCACCAGATCCTGATCCGGCTTCAGGCGGACAACGGCCAGACGTCCGAAGCGGCCGTCTTCGAACTCCGCCTCGAAGTCGGCGCCTGTCATTGCGTCGCTCACGCGGCCTGCTCCCCTGTCGGCTGGAAGATGTCGTAGTTGGTTTCGGCGTCGTAGGAGACCTGGAAGCCGGCGCCGTCGATCACGGTAACCAGTGCCGTCACGCCGGCCGGGCCCAGCTTGCAGACGTTGGGCGGCAGATGGCCGCCGTGAACGCGGCCCTCGCGATCGACCACCACGGCGTGGCAATGCAAGAGCGGCTTGCCGGCCGCATCTCGGCCCAGAATGCCGTTGCCCCCAACCAGGCGGACCGGACCCGGCAGTGTTGTCGGCGCACCGTAGGTGGCGAGGCGCTGACCGCTCTCGTCGGGCTGACCGGTCAGATACTGCATCTCCGAGAACGCGCCGGCGAGGAGTTGCAGGCCGGCGTCCGTGATCCCGCGGCGAACCAGCGCCTCGGTCAAACCGGTCAACAGATCGGCGCCCTCCGACAGTTTCAGGCGCAAGCTGCCGCCGGCCTCCCGGGGTTGGACGATCCTTCGCGGCTCGGTCCCCGCGCCCGGGTGCTTGAGCTGTCTCACGGTCCCTTGCCCTCCTGCAGGTCGCCGCGGGCGTAAAGCGTCTGGCGGATCAGGTGCTTCGGCACCTTGCCGTAGCCCGACTTCGGAAGCTCCGGCCAGAAGAAGACCCGACGCGGCCATTTATACTTCGCGAGTTTTCCGTCCAGGAAGGTGAGCAGCTTGTCCTCGTCTGCCTCTTGCCCGTCTGCCAGAACGGCGACGGCCACACCCGCTTCGCCCCACTTGGGGTCGGGCACACCCAGCACGGCGACCTCGCCAACGGCCGGGTGGCTCAGCAGCACCTCCTCGGCTTCCCGCGGGTAGACGTTCGATCCGCCGGAAATGTACATGTCGGAGGCCCGGCCGGTGATGAACAGGAAACCGCGCGTGTTGGTCCGACCTAGATCGCCGGTGTGGAACCAGCCGTCCTGCAGGGCCTTGGCATTGGCCTCGTCGTTCTTGTAGTAGCCGCCGAAGACGGCCGGGCCGCGCACACAGATCTCTCCATCCTGATCGGGACCGAGGCGCCGACCGTCAGGGGCCTTGATGGCAATCTCCATGCCGGTGCGGGGGTAGCCGCAGGAGCCGACCGGCATCCTGGCGTCGTCCAGATCGTGAAGCTCGCGCGGCAGTACGGTGATGTTTCCCGTCACCTCGCCCAGGCCGTAGTACTGCACGATCACCTTGCCCAGCTTGGCCAGCGCTTCCTTCTGGTCCTCCCGATACATGGGCGCGCCGGCGTAGATCACGTACTTCAGGCTGGCGTGGTCGTAGCGATCTACGGCCTCGTGCTGCACCAGCCGGTTCAGGATCGTCGGCACGGTGAAGAGGTTGGTGACGCGGTATTCCTCCACAAGGCGCCAGCATTCCGCTTCGTCGAAAGCCGTCGTTCCGGGGATGACCGAACAGGCGCCGCGTGCGACTTGGGGCAAGGCATGGGCGCCGGCGCCGTGGCTCAAGGGGGCGACAACCAGCGAGACGTCCTCCGGCCCGGTGTCGGGCATGAGATCGGCGATGTGGTTGGTCACCACGAACGCCATCTGCCCGTGGGTCAGAACGCCACCCTTGGGTTTGCCCGTGGTGCCGGAGGTGTAGAAGAACCAGCAGGGATCGTTGCGCGAGACCTCGGCTTCGAAACCCTGCGCACCCGCGTGCTCGGCGACCAGGGCCTCATAGGCGTCTTCGCCGGAGCGGGGCTGGCCGATGGCGATTCGCTTGTTCAGCCCCGTCGCATCTGCGTGCTCGGGAAAGGCGTCTTCGTAGATCAGCGCTTCCGCGTCGCTGTTCCGGGCGAGATAGCCGACTTCCGGCGGCGTCAGGCGCACGTTGGTCGGAACCCAGACGGCACCGAGCTTGAAGGCGGCCCATTGGCTCTCGAACAGCTGGTTGCAGTTGCGTGCATGGACGAGCAGCTTGTCGCCCTTGCCGAGGCCACGGGCGGCCAGAGCCGCGACCAGCGCGTTGACCCGCGCGTCGATCTCTGCCCAGGTCCAGGACTGCGCACCCCAGACCAAGCCCCGCCGCTCGGGAAGCCGCCGCGCCACGTCGGACAGCAGCCGGCCCAGGTTCATCGTGTCGCCCATTCGGCGTCTCGGCGCTCCCTGACGTTTCTTGTTTGCCGTCTGTCTTAGCACCGGACCGACAGGACGTCACGAGGGGCGCTGCGCAGGAACAGGTCGGACGCAAGAACGGCAGGGCACCGAGATGCCCTGCCGTGTCCGAAAACCTGCGAGGACGAGGCTTGCCGCTATTTCAGAGGCTCGAGGATCGAGACATAGTTCGCTACCGCGGCGCCGCCCATGTTGAAGATGCCGGCCAGATCGGCACCGTCGATCTGCATCTCGCCGGCCGTGCCCGTCAGCTGCATGGCGCAGAGCGCATGCATCGACACGCCGGTAGCGCCAATGGGGTGGCCCTTGGCCTTCAGTCCGCCCGAGGGGTTGATCGGCAGCTTGCCGTCTTTCCTCGTCCAGCCTTCCAGGGCCGCCGTGGCGCCCTGACCCTGCGGAGCGAGGCCCATGGCTTCGTACTCCAGCAACTCGGCGATGGTGAAGCAGTCGTGGGTCTCCACCAGCTTGAGATCGTCCAGCGACGTGCCCGCTGCGGCATGGGCCCGGCTCCAGGCCTCGCTGCAGCCTTCGAACTTCACGATGTCCCGCTTCGACAGCGGCAGGTAGTCATTGACCTGGACGTTGGCGCGGAACCGTACGGCCTTGCCCATGCCGGCCGCCGTCTCCTCGTCTGCCAGCACGATGGCGGCGGCGCCATCGGACACCAGGGAGCAATCGGTGCGTTTCAGCGGTCCGGCCACGTAGGGGTTCTTGTCGCTGACAGCGCGGCAGAAGTCGTAGCCCAGGTCCTTGCGCATCTGGGCGTAGGGATTGGCGACGCCGTTGGCGTGATTCTTGGCGGCGATTGCGGCCAGCGCATCGGACTGGTCGCCATAGCGTTGGAAATACTGGTTGGCGATGACGCCGAAGACGCCGGCGAAGCCGCCTTCGATCTCGCTTTCCTCCTTGACGTAGGAGGCCTTGAGGAGGGTCTGGCCGATCTCCGCGCCGGAGATGCCGGTCATCTTCTCCACGCCGACAACCAGCACGAAGCGGCCGTCCCTGGCGGCAAGGGTCTTGAGGCCCTGACGGATCGCAGCCGAACCGGTGGCGCAGGCGTTCTCGACACGCGTGGCCGGTTTGAAGCGGAAGGCGTCGGAGGTCTGCAGAACCAGAGAGGCCGGGAAGCCCTGAGGCGAGAAGTTCTCGCCGTAGGTGCCCAAGACGATCTCGTCGATGTCTTCCGGCGCCAGACCTGCGTCTTCGACCGCCTGCATCGCCACTTGGGCGATAAGCGATTCCACGTCGTCCTCGGCGTGCTTGCCGAACGGCGTATGGGCCCAACCGACGATGCAGCCGCTCATGGTGGTCCTCCTCAAGCGATACTCGGCTCCGTTTCGTTAGGCCAGATATAGCGGGTCGCGACCCGCGCTACCAGGGCTCGCCCGGCACAACTCCCCTGCCCGGCACAACTCCCTTAACCGTCGTCGGACGGCAGGCGCTATTCGTCGTCCTCGTCCTCGAAAAGCTTCTCGTCCTGCGGACCCATCAGGCTGGCGCAAGCCAGTTCGTAGCCGTCGGGGTCGCGCAGCGTGAACTCGGCGACGCCGTAAGGCTGTTCCTCCAGCGGACCGGGGGCGTAGCCGCGCTCCGCGAGTTCCTCATGGGCCGCCTGTGCGTCCGGCACATAGAAGTAGAGCAGGCTCTCGCCATAGCTCGGACGCTTGCGCCGGGTGCTGCTGTCGGCCTCGTCCGGGCAGTTCAGCATCAAGGCGATGTCGCCATGGCGGATCATCGCCCAAATCGCCTTGCCCTGCTGATCGTGGCGGTTCTCGACCGTAAAGCCGAGGGCGTTGCGATAGAAGTCGAGGCTTGCGTCTACGTCCTCGACGTTAAGCAACGGGATCAATCGGTCGAGAATCATACGGTCTGCTCCTCCAGCTTCATCGGCCTTCCGATGCATAGGGGAGGCAAGGGGCGGAGAGCAAATGCAAAGCGACGCCTAAACGCGGATATCCGTGCCTGCGTCACCGGGTTTTGCGGCCAGGGGCGGACCGGCCATGACCTCCAGGGTCAGTTGCCAACGCTCGGTCGCCCTGGTGGCCGCGTAGCCTTGCTCGTAGGTCTCCCGACCCGCTGCGGCAAGCCGATCCGCACGCAGAGGGTCGGCCAAGAGATTACCGACCGCGGTCGAAAGCGCGCGGGGGTCATCGGGCGCAACCAGCAAGCCGTCGCGGTCGTGACCGATCAGCGCCGCCGGTCCGGGCGCAGCCAGGGCGACTGTGGCGCGCTCCGCCGCCCAGCAAGCGATGACCGGCAGACCGATGGGATCGTCGTGACGGGCGATCACTGCCAGGTCGGCGGCTGCGACAGCCGTTTCGGGCTTGTCGACCAGCCGGACCCGATCGCTCAGTTCGGCGCGGCGTATCGCCTTCTTCAGGCGCTTGGTCTTGCGGGATGGCGGCACCAGCCACAGCCAGGTCTCGGGCAACTCGGCCCAAGCTTCCAGCAGCAGCGCCGTGCCTGCTGCATCGCTGACCGGTGCGGCCACCAGGTCGACATCGTCGGGCGTGTCCCAGCGCTGACGCAGCACAGCACCGACTGCCGGCTCGGGCACCACGGGCGCCAACAGCCCAACCTCCTCGGCCGGCCAGCCCCGCTCGCGCGCGTAGTCCACCAGATCCTGCGTCGGCGCCACGAGGCGACGGACGCCGGCATGGGCGAAAGGGGCTATCTCCTCATAGCCGAGCAGGATGCCGAGCCGGGCGGTCCTGTCGCCGGGCGCTTGCGGTTGGCGCGGCCGGTCGACGGCGCGGGCGGCTGCGGTGCCCCAAATCAGCAGGAGGTCGGGACGCATCACGGCCAGTTCGTCTGCGATGCGCCGTCGCGTCACCAGGTCGAAGAAGCTGCGATAGGGGGCGTTGCGCTGCGCAACGCCAGCCTCCTCCAAGGCCGGCCCCCAGTCGGCGCGCGTCACGGCGCGTTGGACGAAGGGCGCCGGCGTTTCCTCGCCGCTTACGGCGGCCAAGGCGCGGAGCAGGGCCAGGGTGGTTTCACCCTCGGGCGAGGCGGCCGGGGCGGCGCAGAGATGCAGACAACGCAGCAGGGAACTCTCCCGTTACGGTCGGTGACCGCGCAGTTTGCTCTACATAAGGTTTCCGGATGGTTGAAGCGTCAGCACTCTGCTATCCACGGCCTCGTGATGTCTGCCACCTCACCTACCGCATCCGCGCCGAGCCTACCCGAGCCGGCCGACCGGTCCAGGCGCATTCTGGCGATCAAGCTGAGCGCTTTCGGGGATTTCATCCTCTCCCTGCCGGCCCTGCAAGCCATTCGGGAGGCTCACCGAGAGGCCGAGATCACGCTGCTGACCACCGCGCCCTACGTGGATCTGGCGCAGGCAAGCGGCCTGTTCGATCGGATCTGGACCGACGATCGTCCGGCGGTCTGGCGGATCTCCGCCTGGGCCGGGCTCCGGGCGCGTCTGCGCAAGGCCGGATTCGACCGTGTGTACGACCTGCAGCGCAACGACCGCACAGCCCTCTACTTTCGTCTGATCGGTCGCCCGAAGCC
>JANQPZ010000193.1 GCA_028285215.1 Rhodovibrionaceae bacterium
GGCATCCCCGCCGAGACGGCATAGGCCAGGCGCAGGGCCTGGCCGAGCGCCTCCGCCCGGCCCTTGAGCTGCGAATCCAGCAGAGCGATCAGCTTGGCGCTCTCCGCCGTGATCTTCGGGCCGCCGTACCGCGTGGCGAGCGCATAGCCCAGGTAGACGCGTTCCTCATGACGGACGGAGAGCTGCGGCGCGCGCAGGACCCGGTAGAGCGCCTGCTCGGCCCGATAGTCCGGATGATCGCGCCAGGCGATGTCGCTGAGGTGGCAGGCCGTGCGGCGCAGGCGGCGCAGCTCGTCCGATTCGTTGGGGAAGATCGCCGCCGTCCAGTCGACGATCGGCGCGCCCAGGTCTCCGAAGCGCCCTTCGCGCAGCGCCCATTCCCGCGCGGCGGCGATCAGCGGATCCTGGCTGCGTAGCCGTTCCGGCAGGCGCTCGTAGACCCAGCCCTCCCGCAGGCCATTGGCCGAGAACACCACTTCCGACGGCTTGGCCCGCCGCAGCAGTTGCTCCAGCAGGAGAGCGGCATAGGGCAGCGTCTCCAGACGCCGCCGCGGCACGCCCGGCAGCCGCGCCAGGGAGCGCTTGCCCATGCGGGCGATCAGGCCGGCCAGCTCCTCGGCGTCCTTCCGCGACATCCGATAGCCCTGGATCATGTGCAGCGGATAGTCGTGCTGCTCCACATGGATGCGGGCCAAGGCGCGCCAGGCACCGCCGACCGGATAGAAGCTGCGCCCCTCGGCCTCGGCAATCCACGGCTGGGCCTCGAGATGGCGCGCAAGGGTCTCGGCCGCCTGTCCGCGATCCCCCTCCTCGCCGCGCATCAGGCGCAGCGGCCCGACCGGCAGGGTCGCGAGCTTTCCCTGCACGCCGTCGTTCAACTGCGTGAGCTCCAGGGAGCCGCCGCCGAGATCCCCGGTCAGGCCGTCCGCCTCCGGGATCGCCGCGACCACGCCCTGCGCCGAGAGCCGTGCCTCCTCCCGCCCGTCGAGCACGCGCACGGGCTGGCCGCAGCGTTCCTCGACACGCGCCACGAAGTCGGCGCCGTTGCGGGCATCGCGCACGGCAGCCGTCGCCAGCAGGTCGAGACGCTGCACCTCCATGGCGCGCGCGAGGCCGGCGAAGCGGCCGAGGCTCGCCAGGGCCAGCTCGACCCCCTCCTCGTTGAGCCGCCCGGTGTCCTCCAGGCCGCGCCCCAGGCCGCAGAGCACTTTCTCGTTGAACAGCGCCACGGGGGCCCGTTCGTCGGTGTTGAAGACCACCAGGCGGATGGAGTTGGAACCGATGTCGACGATGCCGAGACGCGCCTTGCCCTTGAGGGCCGACTTGTCGTTGGCCGCACGCCGGCGTTTGCCCTGCGGGTCCGCCCGCTGCCCGGACACCTGGGCAGGCTGCCTGCCCGCTGCCGTCTTCTGCCCCGTCACCTGCCTGCCAACCCTTCGCGCCAACCGCCGCGCCACCCCGGCTCTCTACTTGCCCTTGCGGGCCAGCTTCTCCTTGCGCAGGGCGGAGCCGCGTCCGGAGAGGCTGGGGTTCGTCATGAAGAAGGACTGGGCGCTGAAGGCGTCATCGCCCGCCTCGACGCGCTCGAACTCGCCGTCGGGCTGCATGATCCAGGACTGCGCCTCGTCCTTGATGTTCGCGGTCATCACCTGATCGAGGATCTGGGCGTGCACCGTTTCGTTGACGATCGGGACCAGGGTCTCGACCCGGCGATCCAGGTTGCGCGGCATCCAGTCGGCGGAGGAGATGAAAACCTTCGCCTTGGGGCTCGGCAGACCGTGCCCCGCGCCGAAGCAGACGATGCGGCTGTGCTCCAGGAAGCGGCCGACGATGGAGCGCACCGTGATGTTCTCGCTCAGCCCCGGCACACCGGGCCGCAGACAGCAGATGCCGCGAATCACGAGATGGATCTTCACGCCGGCTCGGCTCGCCTCGTAGAGCTTGTCGATGACCTCCCCGTCAACCAGCGAGTTGGCCTTGCCCCACATGCTCGCCGGCCGGCCGGCCTTCGCGTGTTCGATCTCGTCGTCGATCAGCTGCAGCAGGGTCGACCGCAGGGTCAGCGGCGAGATCGCGATCCGCTCCATCTCCCCCGGCTTGGCGTAGCCGGTCATATAGTTGAACAGCTTCGCCGCGTCCCGGCAGAGCGCCGGATCGGTCGTGAAGTAGCTGAGGTCGGTGTAGATCTTGGCTGTAATGGGATGATAGTTGCCGGTCCCGTAGTGCACGTAGGTGCGCAGGCCCTGACCTTCGCGGCGAACCACCATCGAGACCTTGGCATGGGTCTTCAGCTTGATGAAGCCGTAGACCACGTGCACGCCGGCCCGCTCCAGATTGCGGGCCCAGCGGATGTTCCGCTCCTCGTCGAACCGCGCCTTCAGCTCGACCAGGGCGGTCACCGACTTCCCGGCCTCGGCTGCCTCCGACAGCGCCTTGAGGATCGGGCTGTCCTCGCTGGTGCGATAGAGCGTCTGCTTGATCGCGACGACATTGGGGTCCTGGGTCGCCTGACGCAGGAACTGCACCACCACGTCGAAGCTTTCGTAGGGGTGATGCACGACGATGTCCTTGGCCGCGATGGCCTTGAAGCAGTCGCCGTCGAAGTCGAGGATGCGTTCTGGAAAGCGCGGTGCATAAGGCTCGAAGAGCAGCTCGGGCCGCTCCTTGCCGATCAGCTGCTTGGTGTCGACGATCCCCAGCAGACCGTCGAGCGGAAAGATGTCCGCCGGTGAGACATCGATCTCCCGCTGCAGAAAGTCGCGCATGTGCGCCGGCATCTCGGCGTTCACGGTCATGCGGATGACGCTGCCGCGGCGGCGGCGCTTCAGCGCGGATTCGAAGACGCGGACCAGGTCCTCCGCCTCTTCCTCGATCTCCATGTCGCTGTCGCGCACCACCCGCAGGACGCCGACCTCATGCACCTGCATATGCGGGAAGAGGCGGTCGATGAAGAGGCGCACCACCTGTTCGATCGAGATGAAGCGCTGCTGGCTGCTGTCGCTCGGCAAGCGGATAAAGCGCTCCACCTGGGGCGGCAGCGGCACCAGTCCGTTCAGCACCTCCTTTTCGCTGGGCAGATAGAGCTCGGCCACCATGGCGAAGCCGAGGTTCGGCATGAAGGGGAAGGGATGCGCCGGATCGATGGCGATCGGCGTCAGCACCGGGAAGACGTTGGCCAGGAAGTACTCCTCCAGCCAGGCCTTCTCCCGCTCGCTGAGCTCCTCGGCGGCGAGGACGCAGATTCCCTCCGCCCGCAGTTCGGTCACCAGGCTGCGCCAGCAGTGCTGCTGATCTTCCATCAGCCGCCCGGCGCGCTCGTTGATCGCCGCGAGCTGCTGCGCGGGGGTCAGACCTTCCTGACTGGGCTTCAGAACGCCGGCCCGCACCTGCCCCTTCAGGCCGGCGACGCGCACCATGTAGAACTCGTCGAGGTTGGAGCCGGAAATCGACAGAAAACGGACGCGCTCCAGCAGCGGATGGCGGACGTTGTAAGCCTCCTCCATCACGCGCTCGTTGAATTCCAGCCAGGAAATCTCCCGGTTGATGAAGCGCTGGGGCGTCGTCGCCGAGGGAAACGCGGCTCCCTCGCCCCCTTCGGCGGCTAGAACGTCGGCCGTGCGGCGCTTGATCGGCGCCTCGATCTCGGCGGTTTTCTGCATCGGTTTCTGCATCGCTCTCAGCCCTCTGTCCCCGCTTCACGAACTGCGGCGGAACCCTAGCATCCGGGCAAGACAAGACTGTGTAGCAAGCTGCGCAGCCGATGAACAGCGCGCGCGAGGCTTCCGAAAAGAGTACAAGACGGTGCCATGAAAACCCTGCTGCTCTATCGACACGCCAAGTCCGCCTGGGACGACGCGCATCTCGACGACTTCGACCGGCCGCTGGCGCCGCGCGGCCGTAAGGCGGCGCCCAAGATGGGCCGCACCCTGGCCGCCCGAGGCCTGCAGCCGGAGCTGGTGCTCTGCTCGGCCGCCGTTCGCACCCAGCAAACCTGGGAGCTGACGGCGCCGCAGCTGGACGGCCGTTCGGAGATCAAGATCCTGCGCAGCCTGTACCTGGCCAGCCCAGCCCAGATTCTGCGCCAGATCCACCGCACGGCCGACAGCGTGACGCGACTGATGGTGATCGCCCACAATCCCGGTCTGGAAACGCTGTCGCTGCGCCTGAGCGGCCCGGCCAGCGCGGCCGAAGAGCGCGCCCGCCTGGGCGAGAAGTTTCCCACCGCGGCTCTCGCGGTCTTCGAACTGCCGCAGCAGAGCTGGTCGGACCTGCAGCCGAACACCGCAACCTTGACCGCATTCCTGAGACCTCGGGATCTGGACTGAGCCGGGACTGAAGCGGAACGCAAACGGGTCCTATTTGGTCGCGCCCCAGAAGGGTTTCTGCGCCCGCAAGGCCTTCCAGACCGCCTCGAAGCGCTTCAGGTCGTCTTCGATGCGCGCCGCCTGCCAGCCCATGACGATCCCGACCGCCAGACGCGCGTCCTCGCCGGAGGTCTGCAAGGCCGGCTCCAGCTCGTCGAGCAGGCGATGGCCGACCACGGCGTCGTTCACGGCCCCCAGCGTGTCCTGCAGGTCGGACAGGGCGGCGACATAGCCTTTGACGGACTTGCGCCCGTAGATGTCGCGGAAGAATTCGGCCGCGTAGCGCAGCTTCTTGGCGGCAATGCGCACTCCGTGCAAAGCCGCCTCGTCGCCGCGCTTGGCCTTGCGATGAAGCTTGCGCAGCTGGCGCTGGCGCTTGTCCAGCAAGGCCGACGCCAGATCGCCGATGGGCGCGTCGGCCGGACCGGGCAGTCCGCCCTCCCCGGGCCGTTTCCAGGTGCCCTCGGCCAGGAACAGCTCGAGGCGCAGCAGCAGACGGGCGTAGCGCGGATTCTCGAGTGCCAGATGCGCCCGCTCGTAAGCAGCTTCCTTGGCCTGCCGCACCACGCTCTCCAAGGCCGGGAGGCTCAGCTCGCTGGGCAGACGGCGCAACAGCGGCTGCACGGTATCTTCCTGAAAGACATCGAGATCGCGGGCCGGTCCCAGCTCGCGCTGCAGCCAGCGCAGCTCCTCCGCCATCAGGCCGTGGGCGGTCTCGTGCATCGCCGGCTTGAACACGGACAGGGCCGCCCGGGCCCGGCGCACGCCGACGCGCAGCTGGTGCACACCCTCGGGATCGCTGGCGGCGAACACCGCGTCCTCGTTCGCCCGCATCTGGGCGATGGCGCAGCGCATGATCTGCGCGAAGGCCTCCGCAACCGACATCCCGGGCGCCAGCGAGGGCTTCTCGCCCTTGGCCGGTTGCGGCGTCCGCCCCGCGAAGAGATCGTAGCCGCGCGCCGCCTTGGTCGGCCCGCCGAGCCGCAGCGGCAGGGCCTCGGCCAGCATCATCGCCAGCTCGAACAGGCGGTTGGGCTGGCCCCACTTGAGTTCGAGCTCCGCTTCGCAAATGGCTTCGCTGCGCCCCTGGGCATGGATCTCGCCCAGGTCCAGCGCCAGCTCGATCTCGGTATCGGCCATGCGCAGCAGACGTGTCCGGCGGGCAATGGTGGTGGTGAACACCGGTTCCAGCCGGTCGGCCAGCTGCTGTTCGGCGAACCAGTCCTGCAGCCCGCCGGAGTCGACAGCCGCCAGGTCCGGCAGATCGCCGGCGATCTCGCTTTCGAACTCCAGGTGATGCTGAACGCCGTTCAGCCGCTCGGCCGCCGGCTCCGTGAAGTCGGCCGCGGCCTCCGGCGCCAGCTTCAGGGTCTGAACGCGGCGGTCGCCGATACGGCGCACGCGCAGGGCCATCCGGCGGCGACGCAGCAGGAAATCGGCCGTGTCGAAATAGGTGCTGTCGAGCTGCTTGCTCTGCCCGCGACCGACGGCGAAAGCGCGCAGCAGCGGCAGGCGGCTCAGCTTGTTGAGCTGCGCGGGGGCCAGCAAGAGCTTGAGTTCGATTTCTTGGCTCATCCGTTTCCCGAAGACGCGAGGCGAAACCCCTGCGCCCGCATGTAACCGGTTTCTCATATTTGTTTCACGAAACTGTAACAATCAACGCGGATGTAGGCGACGCGGCGGCACGCTACCCCACGTGCCGCCGGTGTGCCAACGACCTAAAAATCGCGTAAACGTTTACTTTTGCACGGAGACGAAGATTTACAACGTTCCGGGAAAGGCGCCGCCGTCGAGCAACAGATTCTGGCCGGTGATGAAGCCCGCCTGAGCGCTGCAGAGATAGGCGCAGGCCTGCCCGAACTCGGCCGGATGGCCGAAACGCCGGGCGGGATTTCCCTTGCGCCGCTCCTCCGCCACCTCCTCCAGCGGACGGCCGCTTTTCGCGGCCACCGCACTGAGGGTCGCCTGCAGCCGGTCGGTCTCGAAGGGACCCGGCAGCAGATTGTTGATCGTCACGTTGTGCGCGACCGTCTTGCGGGCCAGTCCGGCGATGAAACCGGTGAGGCCCGCCCGCGCACCGTTGGACAGCCCGAGCACCTCGATCGGCGCCTTCACGGCCCCCGAGGTGATGTTGACGATGCGCCCGAAGCGCCGGGCGATCATGCCGTCCACCGTCGCCTTGATGAGCTCGATCGGCGTCAGCATGTTGGCGTCCAAGGCCGCGATCCAGTCGTCACGCTCCCAGTCCCGGAAGTCGCCCGGCGGCGGCCCGCCGGCGTTGTTCACCAGGATGTCCGGCTCCGGGCAAGCCGCAAGGGCGGCCGCGCGCCCCTCTGGGGTGGTGATATCGACCGCCACGGTCTTCACCTCGACGCCGCAGTCCTTCCGGATCTCTTCCGCAGTTGCCTCCAACGGCTCCGGCGTGCGGGCGACCAGGGTCGGAACAACCCCCTCGCGCGCCAACTGCACAGCACAGGCCTTGCCGAGTCCCTTGCTGGCAGCACAAATCAAGGCGCGACGTCCCGCAATTCCAAGATCCATGGCGTTCTCCCCTTCCCTTCCTCAGGTTTCCAGCGCGTCCAAAGCGCCCGCCGCCTCGGCCAGAGCGGCGCGAGCCACGGCAATGGTGATCCGGCGGCGCTCGGCCAGGGCGCGCCGGTCGATGGCGGCGACGACGGTCTGCGCCGCCGCAAAGCTGCGCGGAATGCGGCGCTGCAGGAACTCCACCAGTTCGGCGCCGACCTGAAGCTGACGGTCGGCGAAGAGTTTCACCAGGACGGCCTGCAGCAGGGCATCGTCGGGCGGACCGAGCTCCGCCACCGTTGCCGTCGTTAGGCGCGAGGCCAGATCCGGCAGGCGCAGGTTCCAGCGCTTGGGGGCCTGCCGGGCCGTCAGCAAGAGATGGCCGCCGCGCTCGGCCAGCAGATTGTAGAGGTGCAGCAGCGCCTCTTCGTCCTCCGGGCCCAGCGCAGCCTCCGCATCCTCCAGAAGCAGCGCGGCGGAGCGGTCGAGCAGGCGATCGGCCGGCTGTCGGGAGAGATCGGCGACGGTCACCGGCCGGGCGCCGCTCAAGTCGTGCCAGACCTCGGCCAGATGGCTCTTGCCGCTCCCGGCCGGGCCGACGAGCGCCAGCGCCACGCTGGGCCAGTCGGGCCAGCGGTCGATCCAGGCCACCGCCGCCTCGTTGCTGGAGGTCACCAGGAAGTCGCCGCGCCCGAGAGCGGGCCGCTGGGGCAGTTCGAGCGGGAGCTGGCTCACGCCTGCCGATCCTCCGCCCCGTCCCCGCTGTCGTTCCCGCTGTCCTCCCCGCCGTCGCGCGCGGTCGCGGGCAGCCTGCCGTAGAGCGGGCTGTGGAGATACTGCTGCAGGGCGAAGCGGACCAGAACGCCCGCCACCGCCGCCGCCGGCAGCGCGATCAAGACGCCGGTGAAGCCGAAGAGCGTGCCGCCGGCCAGCAGCGCGAAGATCACGATCACCGGGTGGAGTCCGACCTTCTCCCCGACCAGCTTGGGCGTCAGGTAGTTGCCCTCGACCGCCTGTCCCACGAAGAAGATGGCCGCCGTCCCCCCGATCAGCCAGTAGCTGTCGAACTGGGCGAAGGCCAGACCGACCGACAGCAGCAAACCGCCCATGGCGCCGAGATAGGGGATGAAGGAAAGCGCCCCCGCCAGCAGGCCGACGACCAGCCCGCCGTTCAGACCGATCAGACTGAGGCCGATGGCATAGAAGCTGCCGAGCACCAGACAGACGGTCGCCATGCCACGCACGTAGCCGGCCAGGATGTCGTCGGTTTCGCAGGCCAGCCGGCGAATCGTCGGCGCGTGCTGACGCGGCAGCCAGCTGTCGATCTTGGCCACCATCGCGTCCCAGTCGCGCAGCAGAAAGAAGGCGACGACCGGCGTGATGAACAGCAGCGACAGGAGACTGAGCACGGCCAGTCCGCCGGTCAGAATGTTGCCGGCCAGCCCGGTCAGCCAGGCCGCGACGTCGCCCAGGCGCGACGCCACGAACTCGCGGACCCGGTCCAGGATCTCCGGCCGCTCCGCCTCGACGGTGGTCAGCAGTTCGGCGAGGCGCTCCCGCAGCAGGTCCAGGACCGCCGGCACGGCGCGCACCACCTCGATCGCCTGCCCGATCGCGAGCGGCAGCAGCAGACCGAGCACCAGCAGAAGGGCGACGACGAACAGCCCGGTCACAGCGACGGTGGCCATGACCCGGCTGAAGCCCCAACGCTCGAGACGGTCGCACACGGGATCGAAGAAATAGGCGATGGCCATGCCGGCCACGAAGGGCAGCAGGATTTCGCTCAGCAGCCAGAGCAGAAACAGAAAGACCGTCAGACCGACGGCCCAGAAGCGAAACTGCCGTTCGGGGCTCATGGCGTCTCCGCCGTTCTCTGTCTCCCGGCGACCAGCATCACTGCCCCTTCTCCTGCTCGATACTCACGTAGCGCCGGCCCCATACCCAGACGTAGGCCGCACCGGAGACGAGCGTGGTCGCCGCCGTTGCGTAGATCAGAACGGCCTCCAGCGGCCCGGCTACCCAGTCCAGACCCAGCCGGGCCAGGACCACTGCCGCCAGCCCGATCTGCAAGGCCGTATTGAGCTTGCTGACCGCCAAGGGCTCCATCGTCAAGGCCTGCGTGATCTTGAGGTAGAGCAGCGCACCACCAACGATGACGATATCGCGCAAGACCACCGCGGCCACCAGCCAGAGCGGCACCTGCCCGAGCCAGCCCAGCGTCACGAAGGTGGCCAGCAGCAGGGCCTTGTCGGCGATGGGGTCCAGATAGGCGCCGAGTTCGCTGGCGGCGTCGAAGCGCTTGGCGAGAAAACCGTCCAGCGCGTCCGACAGGCCGGCCGCGAAGAAGACCCAGACAGCCGCCTCCTTGTTGCCCCCCAAGAGCAGCAACACGAAGATCGGCACCGCGATCAGCCGCGCGATGGTGATGGCGTTGGGAATCCAGATCGGCATCGCCAGTATATGGCCCCGCTTCCCCGAAGCAAAGGAGCGGACAGGCGTCCTACTGCACGACCTGCGGCGCAGTCGGCTGCGGCGTCGGCTGCGGCGTCGGCGGCGACGAGGGTTGCGGTTGCCCGAAGCCCGGCGGCGACGGCGCGGGCGCAAGGCCTT
>JANQPZ010000195.1 GCA_028285215.1 Rhodovibrionaceae bacterium
GTCTACGTCCTGGCCATGACTTCCGGGGCGCGCCCGCACGCGCGGGTCGGCGGACTGGAGGCCGGCGACATCAAGGGAGAGGACGGCCAACGCTGAGGCCAAGTCTCGACAAAAAAGAAGGGAGTACAGGGAAATGTTAAGGCGTCACTTACTGATTGCGGGAGCGGCCCTGCTGGCCGCCGGCACCGCCATCGCCCCAAGCGTGACACCGGCCCAGGCGCAGGAGAGCGTCAAGGTCGGCGAGCTCTTCTCCTACGCCCGCATGGCGGCCTTCGCCGACCCCTACCGCAAGGGCTGGCAGCTCGCGGTGGAGGAGATCAACGCCTCCGGCGGCGTGCTGGGCGGCAAGACCCTGGAGATCGTCAGCCGCGACGACGGCGGCACCACCGCCGACGCGGTGCGCGTGGCCGACGAGCTGGTCACCAACGAGGGCGTCGAATTTCTGTTCGGGACCTTCTTCTCCAACGTCGGCCTCGCGGTCGGGGACTACGCCAAGCAGAGGCGGGTTCTCTTCATCGCCGCCGAGCCGCTGACCGACGCCCTGACCATGGCGCAGGGCAACCGCTACACCTTCCGCATGCGGCCCAACACCTACATGCAGACCAAGATGCTGGTGGAGGCCGGCCGGGAGTCCGGTGCCAAGACCTGGGCCATCGTGGCGCCGAACTACGAGTACGGCCAGTCGGCGGCCGCCAACTTCAAGGCGCTGCTGGCCGAGATGGATCCGGAAGCCGAGGTGGTGGTCGAGCAGTATCCGGCGCTCGGCAAGATCGATGCCGGCGCCACGACCCAGGCCATCCTGGGCGCCAATCCCGACGGCATCTTCAACGCCACCTTCGCCGGCGACCAGGCCAAGCTGGTGCGCGAGGGCCAGCTGCGCGGTCTCTTCGAGGGGCGCACCGTGCTGAGCCTGCTGACCGGCGAGCCCGAGTACCTCGCCCCGATGGGCGCCGAAACGCCGGAAGGCTGGATCGTCACGGGCTATCCCTGGGAGCAGATCGATACGCCGGAGCACCTGGCCTTCGTCGAGGCCTATCAGGCCAAGTACGACGACTTCCCGCGCCTGGCGTCGCTGCTCGGCTACTCCATCCCCTACGTCATCAAGGAGATGCTCGACAAGGCCGGCTCGACCGACACCGAGGCCATGGTCGACGCGCTCAAGGGTCTGGAGGTCGAGACGCCGACCGGTCCCGTCACCATGCGCGCCATCGACCACCAGGCGACCATGGGCGCCTGGGTCGGGCGCCTGACGGTCGAGGACGGCCAGGGCAAGATGGTCGACTGGTACTACGCCGACGGCGCGGACTTCGCACACACGCCCGAAGCGGTGAAGGCGGTCCGCCCCGCCGAGTAACCTCTCCCGCCGCGGGCAGCCGCTCCGTCGCCGAGCGGAGCGGCTGCCCGCGGCTTTCGTTCGGCTCGTTGCGACCAGGATGGCCTCACGCCAATGGATCCCGCCTTTTTCTTCATTCAGTTTCTCAGCGGACTCGCCAGCGCGTCCAACCTGTTCCTGATCGCCTGCGGCCTGACCATCATCTTCGGCGTCACGCGGATCGTGAACTTCGCGCACGGCAGCTTCTACATGCTGGGCGCCTACCTGGCCTACACGCTGACCGCGCAGCTCATGCCGATCCTGGGGGATGTCGTCGGTTTCTGGCTCGCCATTCCGCTGGCCGCCGCCGCCGTCGGGCTGCTGGCCGTGCTGATGGAGCTGCTGCTGCTGCGGCGGATCTATCACTCCCACGAGCTGTTTCAGCTGCTGGCCACCTTCGGCGTGGTGCTGATCGTCCAGGATCTGGTGCAGACGGTCTGGGGGCCGGAAGAGCTGTTCGGCCCGCGCGCGCCGGGTTTCACTTCCTTCGTCGTGATCTTCGGCTTCCGCTTCCCGGAATATCAATTGGTGCTGATCGCCGCCGGGCCGCTGGTGCTCGGCGCCATCTGGCTGCTGTTCAACCGCACGCGCTGGGGGAACCTGGTGCGCGCCGCCACCCAGGACCGCGAGATGGTCGGCGCCCTGGGCGTCAATCAGGCGCGGCTCTTCACCGGCGTGCTCTTTCTCGGCGGGTTCCTGGCCGGCCTGGCGGGCGCGCTGCAGCTTCCCGTCGAGCCGGCCAACCCCTTCATGGACGTCAACATCATCGCCGAGGCTTTCGTGGTCACCGTGATCGGCGGCATGGGCAACGTGCTGGGCGCCTTCCTGGCGGCGCTGATCATCGCGCAGCTTCAGGCCTTCGGCATCCTGGTCTTCCCCCAGATCACCCTGGTACTGCCCTTCCTGGTGATGGCGCTGGTGCTGGTGGTGCGGCCCTGGGGGCTGCTGGGCAAGCCGGAAACCACGACCAGCCACGGCTTTGCCGGCGACCGCCCGCTGCGGCCGCTCGGCCGCACGCAACAGCTGCTGATCGCCGGCACGGTCGCCATCCTGCTGCTGCTGCCGCTGGTTCTCGGCGAATACGGGCAGAAGCTGGCGCTCGAGGTCTTCGTCTATGCCCTGCTGGCCTTCTCCCTGAACTTCATCATGGGGGCCGGCGGCATGGTCTCCTTCGGTCACGCCGCCTACTTCGGGCTCGGCGGCTACGGCGCCGCGCTGCTGGTGCACCATCTCGGCTTCGGCATGGAGATCGCCCTGCTGGCCGCGCCGCTGTTTGCCGGCCTGGGGGCCTTGCTGTTCGGCTGGTTCGTGGTGCGGCTGTCGGGCGTCTACTTCGCGATGCTGACGCTGGCCTTCGCGCAGATCGTCTGGTCGACCGCCTTCCAGTGGGTCGAGCTGACCGGCGGCGACAACGGCATGATCGGCATCTGGCCGTCGGACTGGGCGAGCGACCGGACGGTCTACTACTATCTGTCGCTGCTGGTCTGCGGCGCGGCCATCGCCTTCCTCTGGCGGGCCAGCCACGCGCCCTTCGGCTACACCCTGCGCGCCGGTCGGGACTCCACCCTGCGCGCCGACGCCATCGGCATCGACCTGAAACGCCATCAGTGGCTGGCCTTCGCCCTGGCCGGAACCTGCGCCGGCGTCGCCGGCAGCGTCTTCGTCTTCTCCAAGGGCAACATCGACCCGGGTTCGCTCGCCATCCCGACGTCGGTGGACGCGCTGGTGATGGTGCTGCTGGGCGGCATCCAGACCCTGACCGGCCCCCTGGTCGGCGGCGCGGTCTTCCATCTGCTGGAAGCGCAGATCCTGCCGCTGACCGACTACTGGCGCGCGCTGCTGGGGGCGGCCATTCTGGTGCTGGTGATCGCCTTTCCCATGGGGATCGCCGGCTTCCTGCGCGACAAGCTGCTGCCCGACGACGACCGGGGCGACGATCAGCGCGAGGCGGCGGCGCGAGGCGCGGCGGAAAAGGGTCGCGCGGAGGCGCCGACATGAGCGAGCCGGTGCTGCAGGTCGAGGGACTGCGCAAGGCCTTCGGCGGCGTGATCGCGGTCGATACCGTGTCCTTCGAGGTGGCGGCCGGCCGGCTGTTCGCCATCATCGGGCCGAACGGCGCCGGCAAGTCCACCTGCTTCAACATGGTCGGCGGTCAGCTTCTGCCCGACGCCGGCCGGGTGCAGCTGGCCGGACAGGACATCACCGGCCTGCCGCCGCGCCGGATCTGGCGGCTGGGCGTCGGACGGACCTTCCAGGTGGCCGCCACCTTCACGGCCATGACGGTGGTGGAAAACGTGCAGATGGCCTTCATCAGCCATCGCAGGCGCCTGCGTGCCCTGCTGCCCACCGCGCGCAAGCTCTACCGGGCCGAAGCCATGGCCGTGCTGGAGCGGGTCGGCATGGCCGACCAGGCGGAGCGGCAGTGCGGCCTGCTGGCCTACGGCGACATCAAGCGGGTCGAGCTGGCGATCGCGCTGGCGCACGAGCCGCGCCTGCTGCTGATGGACGAACCCACCGCCGGCATGGCGCCGAAGGAGCGGATCGCCCTGATGGCGCTGACCGCGGACATCGTGCGCGAACGCGGGATCTCGGTGCTCTTCACCGAGCACGACATGGACGTGGTCTTCGCCCATGCCGATACGCTGCTGGTGCTGGACCGCGGCCGGACGGTGGCCACCGGAACGCCGGACGCGGTGCGCGATAACCCGGAGGTGCAGCGCATCTATCTGGGCGGCAGCGGCGTCGAGGCGGCACAGCGGGCCATGGAGGCGCGGGCATGACCCAACGCAACGGCTCTGCGCTGACGGTCCAGGGTCTCAACGCCTTCTACGGTCGCGCCCACATCCTCTTCGACGTCTCCCTCTCCGTCGGCAAGGGCGAAGTCGTCGCCCTGCTGGGACGCAACGGAGCCGGCAAGTCGACGACGCTGAAGTCCATCGTCGGACTGGTCGCGGATGCCCGCGGCACGCGCGACCTGAACGGCCAGGACATCTCCAGCCAGCCGTCCTACCGCATCGCCCAGGCCGGCCTCGGCTACGTACCGGAGGAGCGGCGGATCTTCACCAACCTGACGGTGATGGAGAACCTGGAGGTCGGGCGCCAGCCGCCCCGCGCCGGCGCGCCGGAGTGGACGCCGGAGCGGCTGTTCGAGCTGTTCCCCAATCTGGCCGAGATGCGCGACCGGCCCGGCGGGCGCATGTCCGGTGGCGAGCAGCAGATGCTGACCATCGCCCGCTCGCTGATGGGCAATCCGCACACCATTCTGCTGGACGAGCCGTCGGAGGGCCTCGCCCCGGTGATCGTGGAGCAGATGGCCCGCACCATCACCAGACTGAAGAGCGAAGGCCTGACCGTTCTGTTGAGCGAGCAGAACCTCTTCTTCGCACGGGCGCTGTCGGACCGCGCCTACGTCATCGAAGGCGGGCGGATCCGCTACCAGGGCACGATGGCGGAGCTGATGGCGGACGAGGCGGTGCGCCAAGCCTACCTGACGGTATGACGATGCTCCGTTCCGTCCGGCTCCTCCGCCCCGCGACCCATCCGGAACACGTCCGCGAGCGGCCGGGCGGGAGAGCGGCACGGACCGGAAGCCGATAGGCAAAAGGGAGACTTCATGAGTGCAGTTGTCGTCGGCGTCGATGTAGGCGGGACCTTTACCGACCTGATCCTGATGGAGCGGGGTGCCGACGGCGCGGCGCGGCTGGGGCTCGCCAAGGTGCCGACCACCCTGGACAACCAGGCCTTCGGCGTCCTGGCCGCCCTGCGCGAGGCGGGGGCCGAGCTCTCCGCCGTCGCCGAACTGGTCCACGGCACCACCACCACGACCAACGCCCTGCTGGAGCGCAAGGTCGCCAAGGTCGGGCTGATCACCACCGCCGGCTTCCGCGACGTTCTGGAGCTGGGGCGGCGCACCCGCCCGCAGCCCTACGGCATGTATGGCCGCTTCGAGCCCCTGATCCCGCGCGAGCTGCGCCTGGAGGTGCCCGAGCGGGTCGATGCCGAAGGCGAGGTGCTGACACCGCTCGACGAAGCGGCGGTCGAGGGGGCCTGCCGCCAG
>JANQPZ010000204.1 GCA_028285215.1 Rhodovibrionaceae bacterium
GTCTACGGCCAGATGAACGAGCCGCCGGGGGCCCGCGCGCGCGTCGGCCTGACCGGCCTGACCCAGGCGGAGTACTTCCGCGACGAAGAAGGTCAGGACGTGCTGCTCTTCGTCGACAACATCTTCCGCTTCACCCAGGCGGGCTCCGAGGTCTCGGCGCTGCTGGGCCGCATTCCCTCGGCGGTCGGCTACCAGCCGACGCTGGCCACCGACATGGGCACCCTGCAGGAGCGGATCACCACCACCACCAAGGGCTCGATCACCTCCGTCCAGGCCATCTACGTGCCGGCCGACGACCTGACCGACCCCGCCCCCGCGACCTCGTTCTCGCACTTGGACGCGACAACGGTGCTGAGCCGCCAGATCTCGGAGCTGGGCATCTATCCGGCCGTCGACCCGCTCGACTCCACCAGCCGTATCCTGGAGCCGGGTGTCGTCGGCGAGGAGCACTACAACGTCGCTCGCCGCGTGCAGGAAACGCTGCAAGGCTACAAGTCCCTGCAGGACATCATCGCGATCCTGGGCATGGACGAGCTTTCGGAAGAAGACAAGCTGACGGTCTCCCGTGCCCGGAAGATCCAGCGCTTCCTCTCCCAGCCCTTCGACGTGGCCGAGGTCTTCACCGGCACCCCCGGCATTCAGGTCAAGTTGGAAGACACCATCAAGGGCTTCAAAGGCCTGGTCGACGGCGAATACGACCATCTTCCGGAGGCGGCCTTCTACATGGTCGGCACCATCGAGGAAGCGGTCGAGAAGGCCAAGAAGCTGGCAGCGGAAGCGGCCTAAGGCTGCAGAACGACGGTTAGGGAGCGCGCCTTATGGCGGCCGAACAGGTGGAATTCGAGCTCGTCTCTCCGGAAAAGCTGCTGCTGTCGGAGAAGGTGGAGATGGTCGTGGTGCCGGGCGCCGACGGCGACTTCGGCATCCTGCCGCGCCACGCGTCGCTGATTTCGTCCCTGCGGACCGGCGTCATCGCAGTGTATCGCCAAAACAGGCGTGACATCAGCGAGCGAATCTTCGTCGACGGCGGTTTCGCGGAGGTCACGCCCGAACGCTGCACCGTGCTTGCCGAACAGGCTGTGCCGGTCGGGGAGATTGATCGCACTTCAACCGAACAGCAACTCAAGGATGCCCGCGAGGATCTCTCCGATGCGACATCGGAGGCTGAACGCAAAGTCCTCGAACGCCAAATTGCCCGCTATGAGGGTATGTTGCAGGCAGTCGCTGCGGCCTAACACCGCAGCCTGAAGAACAGCGGTACGGGCGGCCCTCGAGCCGCCCGTACCGCTTTTAAGCGCTTGTGTATCCTAAGAGATTCAGAGATTTTGCGCCCGCGAAGCCGTAGATACCTTGCAGCCGCATAGCTTGGTACCAAAATGAAGATCGCGCAGAGCCGTTCCCGCAATACGGAAGTTGCGCCAAGACCAATGCCAGACTCAGCACGGGTCACATCAGGGGGCACGCAAGCTGCAGCAGAGGGCAAGAAGGGATATGTCACCCAAGCACTGGACGCTGGACGATTTGCCATGGGACCGCTTCGACCCGAGCAAGGTCGACGCGGATACCCTGAAGGTCGTCAAGGCCGCCAGCCTCGTTGAATACAACGGCGGCGACTACGCCACCTATCTCTGTAACGTCTTCCCGGAAGACAGCGAGTTTTGCGCCGAGGCACAACGCTGGGCACGGGAAGAGGTTCAGCATGGCGAAGCGCTGGGCAAATGGGCGCAGCTTGCAGACCCCGACTTCGATTTCGACGGCGCCTTCCAGCGATTTCTCGATGGATTTCGATTGCCGCTCGACGCCACCGAGTCGGTCCGCGGCTCGCGCTGCGGAGAACTGGTGGCCCGCTGCATCGTCGAGGTCGGCACCTCCAGCTTCTACGGGTCGATCGCCGATGTCACCGACGAGCCGCTGTTGCAGGAGATCTGCAAGCGAATCGCCGCCGACGAACTAAGACATTACAAGCTCTTCTACTCCTTCCTGCGCCGCTATCTCGAAGCCGAGAACATCGGGAAAGGCAAGCGCTTCCTGATCGCACTCGGCCGCATGCAGGAGACCGAGGACGACGAGTTGGCTTGCGCCTTTTGGGCAGCGAATTCGGAGGCGGGAGAGCCCTACGATCTGCAAAAGTGGTCGAATGCCTACATGGGGCGTGCCTACGGCTACTACCGTTTGCCACGCGTCGAGATGGCGACGGCCATGACTTGGAAGGCAGCCGGCCTCAACCCCCAGAGTCGGGCCGTCTCCTGGTTCGCAAGCCTTGCCTACCGAATCATGCAGTACCGCCACCGCCGACTGGTTCGCAACGGAGCCCTGGCTGCATAGCGCAAGCCCCGGGCGCCCGGGCCGTCAATCCTCCGCCAGATGCTCGAACTCCGCCAGGACGGCTTGGTAGAGGCCGCGCTTGAAGGGCACGATGAGAGCGGGCAACTCTCTGAAATCGGCCCATTTCCAGGCTTTGAACTCCGCGTGCGGACCAAAGATGTCGATCTCATCGTCCGTGCCGAGAAACTCCAGAGCGAACCACTTTTGCTTCTGCCCACGGTAGCGACCCTTCCAAAGCTTGGGAACCAGGTCCAGCGGCAGATCGTAGCTGAGCCACTCCCGGCTCTCAGCCAACATGCGGGCATTGGCGGTGCCGATCTCCTCCTCCAGTTCCCGGAAGACGGCGACCTCCGGCGCTTCACCCTTGTCGATGCCGCCCTGGGGCATCTGCCAGGCGGCCGACATCATGTCCGCACGCTGGGCGGCGAAAACCTGGCGCTCGCGGTTGAACAGCACCGCACCGACGCCCATGCGGAACGGCAGCCGCGCGACCTCGGCCGCGGTCAAGCCGGACTCCGGCGCATTCGGATCGTAGACGGTGTCGCTCCCGCTCATCGGCCGTCCTTAACGTACAGGCTGAGTGTTGGCCACCGCGGTGACCGGGGCCAGGGCCAGCCCCTTCCCCGGCAGCGTCTTGACCCATTCCGCCAGGAACGCCAGCGTCGTGGGATTTGGCTGCCCTAGGGCGACGGCCGTCCCGCGCTCGCGCGCGATCCGCTCCACCTGTGCCAGACTGGCATCGACGGCTGGCGTCGCCGCCATCCTGGCATCGAGACTGCGATCGTTGATCGCAATCGGCAGGCCCAAGGTGACGGCCTTCAGGGCAGCGTGAGGTCTATCGACCGGCCGATTGTCAACGTAGAGCAATCCCCGGCGACCGAGCTCCTGCAACACGGGTTCGAGGGCGCTTGGATCGCCGACGAACCGCGAGCCGAGGCTTCCGACCACACCGACGTAGTTACGCCCCCGGCCCAGCACCAAACCAAGGCGGTCAAGGTTGGCGTCGGGGGCCAGCCCGGTCAGCAACGCCATGGTCCCGGGGTCGTCTCGCGTTGCCGGTTCCATCGGCAGGTCGACCAGCACCTCGTGACCGAAAGCACGCGCCGTGCGCATGAACTCTTCGGTTTGCTTTGCATAGGGCGAGAACGACAACGAGATCTCGGGCGGCAGTTGCTCGATGGCCTGCAACGTCCGAGGGCCATTGAGGCCAAGCCCGGTGATAACAATCGCGATCAGCGGTCGGTCCGCCGGAGATGTGAAGGGTCGCGCAAAACGCTGCCATGCAGGCATAACAGGCGGGACAGGTGCCTCCGGCATAGCCTCCGGGGCCCTCGGTACAGCGGCAGTCTGTGTGTCGCTGGGGGACGGCGACGAAACGGCGGCGGCCGCTTGCGTGTCCTGCGGCGGCACGCCCGGGTCGGCCTCGCCCGACGTCTCCTGGGGCGTCCCTTGCTGTATCCGGTCGGGTTCGGCGACGGCCTCGTCGCTTGACCGCACCCTGTCCGCCCGCTCAGCCTCTAGAGCGATATCCGGCAAGGGTGCGGACTGCGGCCCGCTCAAGTCCAGCTGAGGGGTTTGCTCGACCGCCGTCGGTGCTCCTTCATCCTGCGCGCCCGCAGAGAGTGATGGAACGGGCTGCGCCTGCCCGACGTCCACCTCCATACGCGCCTCGTCGTTCTGCTCTGTCGCCGGGCCCAGGACCTGCCGTTCGATGGCCGGCCAGTACACGTAGACGACCGCGATGCCAACGACCGTCAGCAGCAGCATCCACGCGGCCAGGAGACCGTAGGCCCCCCGGCTGCGGCCGGGCACGGTCTGGTTCTGCGGGCCGATCTTGCCGCCTTGACTCCCTGCTTTCCGTCCGCGCGCCACCGGGTACGTACAACCTCGTCCCGATCAAACGTGCCGCAATCGATGCCGAGGGTTCAGAGAGCGGATCAATTGACGCTGCGCTGGCTGTAGAGCACCAGCCCGCGCAGGAGATCGAGTGCCCGGGCCAACTGATAGTCTTCCAAGGCTTGATCCTGGGCCGCTTCGTCCGCTTCCTCCGCACTGGCACCGGCATCGGGTGCCTCTTCGGCCTCGAGACTGCCGCGCAGGTCCGCCTCGCTCCGGCCAGCAGGCCCCTCGATGGTCTCGAGACGCGCCCGCTCCACGATAATGTCCGGGTCGATGCCCTTGGCCTGGATCGAGCGACCGCTTGGGGTGTAGTAACGCGCCGTTGTCAGACGCATGGCGCCTGCGCTGCCGAGCGGCATGACGGTCTGGACGGACCCTTTGCCGAACGACTTCGTGCCCATGACGATCGCACGCCGATGGTCCTGCAAGGCGCCCGCCACGATCTCCGACGCCGACGCCGAGCCGCCGTTGATCAGCACCACGATAGGCAAGCCATCGATAAGATCGCCCGAGCGCGCGTTGTGTCGGCTGGAGTCCTCTTCGTCGCGCCCGCGCGTGGAGACGATCTCGCCACGCTCCAGAAAAGCATCCGAAACGGAGATCGCCTGATCCAGCAGTCCACCCGGATTGTTGCGCAGGTCGAGAACCACGCCTCCGAAGTTGTCGCCGAGTTCGTCCTCGAACTCGGCGATGGCATCTTCGATGCCGGGCGTCGTCTGCTCGTTGAACGCCGTGACCCGGATGTAGCCGATGTTGCCTTCCAGGCGCGAGCGAACCGACTGAACGGTGATGATGTCGCGCTCGATGGTGACATCGAAGGGCTCTTCTTCACCCCGGCGCACCGTGATGGTGAGCGACGTGCCCACCGGTCCCCGCATCAGATCGACCGCCTCGGACAGGTCGAGACCCATCACGGGCTCGCCGTCCAGGTGCGTGATGAGATCGCCCGCCTCGATACCTGCATGGAATGCAGGTGTGTCGTCGATCGGCGAAACGACCCTGACCAGCCCGCTCTCCATCGTAACCTCGATGCCCAGCCCGCCGAACTCGCCACGGGTCTGCACCTGCATGTCGTTGAAGCTATCGGCGTCCAGATAACTGGAATGTGGATCGAGATCGCTCAGCATTCCTTGGATGGCCGCCTCGATCAGCGTCTCGTCGCTGACCTCCTCAACGTATTCGGCGCGCACGCGCTCGAAGACATCGGCAAAGACCTTGAGCTGCCGGAAAATCTCCTCGTCATCGCCGCTGCGGGCGTCGGCACCCGTCGGCAGCAGAACGGCGGCACAGATGGCGGCTGCAACCGCCGTTTTTGCAAAGCGCATCAGCCTCTCGCTCTCTCTTCGTCCATCGCCAACCACGGCAGGGGATTGATCGGTTGGCTGTCACGCCGCAGTTCGTAGTAGAGGCGTGGCGCCTCCGCACTGCCTTCCTGACCGCCCATCACACCAACGGGCTCACCAGAAAGCACCCATTGACCCACGACGGCGTCGATCCGCTCCAGTCCAGACAGCAAACTATGGTATCGCCCGTCGTGCTCGATGATCAACAACAGCCCATAACGCCGGAAGCGTCCCGCAAAAGCCACCTGGCCGTCGAAAGGCGCGACCACCTGCGCCCGGGCCCTTGACTCCATATAGATCCCGCGGGCGCGGCCGTCGATGCCACCGACAAGTCGTTCGCCGAAGCTAACGGCAACGTGACCGGCCACCGGCAGACGTAGGCTGCTCTGAACCGCAGGAAAGGGACGTACGCTGCCAGGTCGTGCCAGAGGCGCGCTGGGCAGGCTGACAACCTGCCGATCCGCAGATACGTCGTCAGAAACGGGGCTCTCGAGACTTGGCACGGGATCCGCCGCAGCGCTCGATGCGGGTTCCAGAGACGGCACCGTCTCCGCCTCGTCCGGTACCGCAACCTGACGGTCGCGCAGAGTCTCGGTCCTCTGCAAAAGGGCCAAGGCCGCCTGAGCTTCGCGCGCGCGCCGTTCTTCCGCCTGGGCCGCCAAGCGTTCCATCAGCTCCTGCAGATCCTGCGCCTCCGCCGCCAAGCGTTCCACCCGGCTGGCCGCCTCTGCGCCGGCCGCCAAGGCAGCCTGCTGCAGTCCGACCTTCTGCTCAGCCAACGCCTCTATCGTGCTGCGCTCCTCGGCCAAAGCGTCGCGTGTCGCAACCAGGGTGTTACGCTCGTCCGACGTCGCAGCCGTCAGCGCCGTCAATCGGCTCAGCTCGACCCGGACCTCCGCGGCACGACGTTCCAGCTCCGGAACGGTTGCCGAAAGCAGCAGGGCCGAACGCGCCGTTTCCAGAGCCCCGCCCGGGGAGGCCAAGAGAGTTTCCTGCGGCTGCATGGCAATCCGTTGCAAGGCACCCAGTGTGACGGTCAGTTGAACGTTCCGCTCGGCCAAACGGGCAAGCTGACGGAGTTCCGCGGCGCGTCGAAAAGCGACGGCGATCTCCACCACCGACAGCTGCCGTTCCAGTTCCTGCGCACGCGCAGCGGACTCGATGGAGGCACGCCGCAGGCGTTCCACCTCCTCTTGCAGCGACGCCGCACGCGCCTGAGCCGCCGTTTCGGCCGCCTCTCCCGCTTCGATCTCGCGCTGCAGTTCCTCCAGTCGCTCGATTGCGGCCGTCGGCTCGTCCGCGAAGGCGGAGGTCGCAATCAGGCCGACAACGGTCAGAAAACCGGGCAACAACGACAGCATAAGGCGCAGCCTGTCGCAGAGTTGCGTCGGAATTGCGGCGGCTGAAGGCGCATCACGCATGGCCATCACGCTCGGTGGTAGGGGTGACCGGTCAGAATCGTCTCGGCTCGATAGAGTTGTTCGGCCAAGAGAACACGCACCAGCATGTGCGGCCAAGTCATCTTGCCGAAGGACAACAACAGATCCGCCTCGGCCCGCAGATCCGGGTGCAGCCCGTCCGCACCACCGATCCAGAAGCCGAAAGCAGGCCGTCCCTCCAGAATCCAGCCCTCCAGCCGCCGGGCGAAGACCTCGCTTTCGAGCGCCTTTCCGCGCTGATCCAGGGCGATTCGCACGGCACGCGCCGGCAGGGCCTCGCGCAGCAGATCGGCTTCCCGTGCCATCAGATCGGCCGCCGGCAAGGGACGGCGTTCGTCCACCTCACGCAACTCCAGGGGACCCAGCGGCCCGCGGCCCAGACGGCCGGCGTAGTCGGCATAGAGGTCACGCAGGGGGCCTGGCTTGAAGCGGCCGACAGCCGCCAGCACAGATCGCATGCTCATCCTCGTTCCCGCCCACCGGCACGCCCGGCCGGCAAGGGCCGTTCCTCAGGCGTTGGCAGCCTTGGCCTTCGGCACGGCGGCCGCGGTCGGCGTCATCCACATCTTTTCGAGATTGTAGAAATCGCGAACCTCGGGCCGGAAAACATGCACAACCACGTCCAAGGCGTCGATCACGACCCAATCGCAGGTGCGCTGACCCTCGACCGAGACATGGTTGTAACCCGCCGCCTTCAGCCGCTCGCGCAGCTTCTCGGCAATGGCGCCCACCTGACGGCTGGAGCGGCCGCTGGCAATAACCATGAAGTCGGCAATCGAGGACCTGTCTGCCAGATCGATAACGACGATGTCTTCGGCCTTGTCGTCGTCGAGCGAGGATTGAACGAGTTCGACCAGATGTCGGCTGTCGCCGGAATGGCCGGCCGTAGGTTCGGCCGACCGGTCCATGACGCTCTGCGTCGCGCTGCGGTCGAGTATGGCTTTCACCCTCACCTTTGCCTGACGGCCGCAACGGCATAGCGGCCGCCGTGTAGCCCGCTTTGGTCGGCCCCGCTTCCCGGGATGGCCGACGGCGCATGGGCCCTCAGCGCCGTGGCCGAGAGCGCCGACCTGGGAATATGGAGAAACGTCCACGCCGGAGGCGCTGCCAGCGCCAGCTTTCCGGCTCTCATCTCCGGAATGCGTGCGCCGGCGAATCGCCTGGCGGCCTTCCCGGCCACAGATTGGAGAGAATAGGAGGGCCTATCGAGAACCGCAACGCCGACGGTGTGAAAAATTTCTTGCCATGCGGCCCAGCGATCGATCTGGCTCAGGTTGTCGGCGCCCATCAGCCAGACGAACGAGGTGCGGGGGAACCAGTGCGTCAAGGCTCGCAGGGTATCGGCCGTCAGCGTGCCCGGCAGCAACCGCTCCAGTGCCGTGACCCGCAGGTGCGGATGCCGGGCCACCTGCCGCGCCCGCGTCAGCCGATCGCTCAGCCGGCCCATGCCGGTGACGGGTTTCAGAGGGTTCTGCGGACTGACCAGCCACCAGACCTCGTCGAGGCGCAGCCGCTTGAGCGCTTGCTGAGAGATCTGGCGGTGCCAGGCATGCGCCGGATTGAAGGAACCGCCGAGAAGCCCGATCCGCCGGCCCGGCGGCGGCAGCCAGCCGCCAAGCTCCGCTGCGAGGCGACTGCGGGTCACAAAGGGAGGCGGCCGCCGCGAAAGCGCCATGACGAAACGCCGGTCTCGGCCGCTAGGGCCGAACCTGACCTTGGCCGCGCACCCGGTACTTGTAGGTGGTCAGTTCGGCGGCACCGACCGGGCCGCGGGCATGCAACCGCCCAGTGGAAATACCGATCTCCGCTCCCATGCCGAACTCGCCGCCGTCCGCGTACTGGGTCGAAGCGTTGTGCATCACGATTGCCGAGTCGATCCGGCTCAGAAAGGCCTCCGCAGCTTCGAGATCCTCGGTCACGATGGCATCGGTATGATGAGACCCGTGGCGGTTGATGTGATCGATCGCCATCTCGAGCCCCTCGACCGTCTTGATCGCCAGGATCGGAGCCAGGAACTCCGTATCCCAGTCCGTTGCAGACGCCGGCACCACCCGGCCGTCCAGCGCCTGCGCCGAGGCGTCACCGCGCAGCTCGCACCCCTGCTCCGCCAGGGCCTCCAGGATGGGCGGCAGCAGCCGGTCGGCCACACTGCCGTCCACAAGCAGCGTCTCCGTCGCACCGCAGATGCCGGTCCGGCGCATCTTGGCGTTGACCGCAATGGCCTGTGCCTTCGCCGGGTCCGCCGCCGCATGAAGATAGGTGTGGCAGTTGCCGTCCAGATGCGCCAGCACCGGGACGGTGGCTTCCCGCATGACCCGCTCGATCAGTCCGCGCCCGCCACGCGGCACGATCACGTCGACAGAGTCGTGCATGCGGAGCAGATGCCCGACGGCGGCTCGGTCCCTGCTCGGGGGACGCTGGAGGCAGGTCTCGGGCAGGCCGGCCGCCCTCAAACCCGCGTGAAGCGATTCCAGGATGGCGCCGGAGGAGTGGAAGGACTCGGAGCCGCCGCGCAGGATCGCGGCATTGCCGGCCTTCAGGCAGAGCGCGCCGGCATCGGCCGTAACGTTGGGCCGGCTCTCGTAGACGATTCCAATCACCCCCAGAGGCACGGCGACCCGCTCGATCGTCAGCCCGTTGGGCCGCTTTTCCGAGGAAAGCACCCGCCCGACCGGATCGGCCTGCGCGGCAATCTCCTCCACGCCCGCGGCCATGGCCTCGACCCGCGCCTCGGTCAACTCCAGTCGGTCGAGCAGGGCCGGGGTGAGGTTGCGGTCGCGCGCCGCCGCCATGTCCTGACGGTTCGCGGCAAGAATCGACGGCAGATTTGCGCGCAAGGCCGCAGCGGCTGCGCGCAAGGCGGTCCGCTTGGTATCCGCAGACGCAGTTGCGAGCACTGCAGCCGCCTCCCGGGCGGCAGCACCGATCGCCAGCATGTCGGCTTCCAAGGTATCCTTGAGGGCGGCTTCGGCACTCATGACTCGACCCGTTACAGTTGCGTGACGACCAGATCGTCGCGGTGGATCAGTTCCTCCCGGCCACGGTAGCCGAGGAGGGTTTCGATGTCTCTGCTCTTCTGGCCCGCGATCCGGCGGGCTGCCTCGGCATCGTAGGCAGAGAGACCGCGCGCAACCTCTTGCCCGTCCGGCCCGGCGACCAGCACGGCATCGCCGCGTTGGAAGCGGCCCTCGACGCCGGTTACGCCCGCCGGCAACAACGATTTGCCGGCCCTCAGCGCGGCCAGCGCCCCCTCGTCGACACTGACACGCCCGGCCGGCTGCAGAGTCCCGGCAATCCACTGCTTACGCGCCGCGCGCGGAGTCACACGGGTCAGGAACCAAGTCGAGCGAGCGCCGTCGGCCAGGGCACGCAGGGGGTGCATGACGCGACCGCTGGCGATCGCCATGCGGCAGCCGGCGTCGACAGCCACTCTGGCGGCCGCCAGCTTGGTGATCATCCCGCCGGACGAGTAGCCTGCCGGCGCTTCACCTGCCATGGCCTCGATCTCGGGCGTGATCCGTTCGACCAGCGGCAGGTGTTCGGCTGCCGTATCGCGCCGCGGGTCCCCGCTGTAGAGCCCGTCGATGTCGGACAGCAGAACCAGGGTGTCGGCGTTGATCATGGCAGCCACGCGCGCTGCCAGCCGGTCGTTGTCTCCGAAGCGGATCTCGCTGGTCGCGACCGTGTCGTTCTCGTTGATGACCGGGAGAGCCTGCAGGCGCAGCAGGGTGGCCAAGGTCGCGCGGGCATTGAGATGGCGCCGCCGCTCCTCGGTGTCTTCCAAGGTCAGCAGCACCTGCGAGATGGTCACGCCATGGGGCTGCAGGGCCGCCTGGTAGGCATGCGCCAGCAGGACCTGGCCGGTGGCGGCGGCGGCCTGCTGCTGCTCCAGCTTGAGCTTTCCCGTCGGGAGCTCCAGCGCATGGCGGCCGACTGCGATGGCACCCGAGGAAACCACCAGCACCTCGCAACCGCGCCGACGCAGGGTCACAAGATCTTCCGCCAGCGCCGTCAGCCAGTCCCGGCGAATCTCGCCGGTCGCCTCCTCGACCAGCAGAGCGGAGCCAATCTTGACCACCAGTCGCCGGGACTGATCGAGCGTCGGCGTAGCCGGCGCCCCGCGGGGCAGCTCGCTCATGGCCGCCAGCCTTCCTCCGCCGGCGTCTCGACCGCCAGGTCCTCGGCGTCCAGGGCGTTGGCCTCCTGGATCCGCTCAAGCAGCGCCGCCAAGACCGCCTGAAGGCCGTCCCCGCTTACGCCGGAGCAGAGAATCGGCTGGACGCCCGTGGCCGCCTCCAGCTCTGCGGCGCGGTCCTTGAGGAGGTCGCCCGGCAAGGCATCGACCTTGTTCAAGACCAGGACTTCGGGCTTCCGATCCAGGTCCGCCCCGTAGCCGGCGAGTTCGGCGCGCACGGTCTGCCAGGCCTCGACCGGATCCTCCTGAGTACCGTCGATCAGGTGCAGCAGGACCCGGCACCGCTCGATATGCCCCAGGAATCGCGTGCCCAGGCCGGCACCTTCGTGCGCTCCTTCAATCAGACCGGGAATGTCGGCCAGAACGAATTCCTCCTCCCCGGCCCCGACCACGCCGAGGTTGGGATGCAAGGTGGTGAAGGGATAGTCGGCGATCTTGGGCCTGGCGCGCGACACCCGCGACAGAAAGGTGGACTTGCCGGCATTGGGGAGGCCGACCAAGCCGGCATCGGCGATCAGCTTGAGGCGCAGCCAGACCCAAAGCTCCTCCCCGGGCTGGCCGGGGTCGGCTCGGCGTGGCGCGCGATTGGTCGAGGACTTGAAGGCCGCGTTCCCCAGGCCGCCGCGCCCCCCGCGGGCCAGAGGCGCCCGCTCTCCGATCTCCGTCAGATCCGCCAGGACGAAGTCCTTGTCCTCGTCCAGCACCTGGGTGCCGACCGGCACCTCTATCACCAGTTCGTCGCCGCCGGCACCGGTCCGGTCGCGCCCCTTGCCGTCGGTACCGCGCCGCGCCTTGAAATGCTGGCGATAGCGGAAATCGATCAGGGTGTTCAGCCCCTCGACAGCCTCGACCACCACATCGCCGCCCTTGCCGCCGTTTCCGCCGTCCGGGCCGCCGAACTCCACGTACTTCTCGCGGCGAAACGAACAGACGCCGTTGCCGCCGTCTCCCGCCTTCACATAGATCTTGGCTTCATCGAGGAACTTCATGGTGAGCCCGGCCGTTCCGACAGCCCAAAAAGGAAACGGGGGAGCGACCTGGCGCTCCCCCGTCCGTGATCTTCGAGCCTGTCGGCCCGGTCGCGTGCGACGGCGGCGCGCCTACTCCGCGGCCTCCGGCAGCGGATCGACCGAAACGTAGGTGCGGTTGCCGGCCTTCTTCGCGAAGGAGACCTTCCCGTCGATCAACGCGAAAATCGTGTGGTCCTTGCCAAGGCCGACGTTGTCGCCCGGGCGCCACTTGGTACCGCGCTGGCGCACGATGATGTTCCCGGCGATCACCTGCTCGCCGCCGAACTTCTTGACGCCCAGCCGCCGGCCTGCCGTATCGCGCCCGTTGCGGGAACTGCCGCCTGCTTTCTTGTGTGCCATGGGATCTTACTCCGCTTTCGCTTCGCCGCCGGCGTCGGCAGCCACCTCGGCGGAGCTCTCCGCCGGAGCCTCGGCGCTCTCGCTCGCAGGGGCCTTCTTCTTGGCTGCGGCCTTCTTCGGCTTCGCGCCGTCCAAGGCGATGTCGGTCACCTGCAGCACGGTCAGGTGCTGGCGATGGCCGTTCTTGGTCCGCGAGTGCTTGCGGTGACGCTTCTTGAAGACGATCAGCTTCTCGCCGCGGGTCTGCTCGACCACCGTGGCGGTGACGCTGGCGCCTTCGACGCGCGGCGCGCCCAGGGTGGTTCCCTGATCGCCGCCCACCATCAGCACCTCGTCGAGGGTGACGGTCTCGCCGGGCTCGGCGGCCAGCTTCTCGACGGTCAAGCGGTCGTCTTTGGCGACCCGATACTGCTTCCCGCCCGTCTTGATGACTGCGAACATCGTTTGCGCTCTTCGGCTAAAGCTGATCAACGTGAAACGCGCGCTGACGTTACGGTCGCGCGCGAAGGCCGGGACTATAGGGACGGGTGCGCCGCTGTCAAGGGACAGACGCAGCCGTCAACCGACGATCCGCATCGGAGCTCAGGCGCAACACCTCGGTCGCCGGCCCGTCGCGCTCCAGGCCAAGGACCGACAGACGGCCGCCGGCCGCTTCCGCAACCAGGGCGAGGCGTGTGGTCGGGTTCAGCACCGGGGGCTTCAGAAACGCGAGATCGTCCGTCACGGCGCCCCCCTTCGGCCCACCCTCCGGTCCCCGCCAGGCGGCCAAAGCCGCCGCCCGCGTGCGACTTTCGGCGCCACGCGCGTCCCAGCGCCCGGGAAAGGCCGTGAAGTGGTTGGCGGCACAGGTCGCGCCATGGGACCGAGCCTCTTGAACGCGGGCAGCGGTCTCCAGTCGTTCGATCACACAGCCCTCCTCGGGCGCGCAGCCCGCCAGGACGAAGATCGCCGGCAAGGCCAGCGGCGCGCTGGACAGGAGAGCCTTCGCTTCGGCGTAGCTGCCGCAGGTCTCGAAGGCGCGGCGCAGCAGATGGGCCGGCGGCAAGCCATCGTGGCGCCACCAGCGGCGGCGTGCCGCCGCCCAGTCGAGAGACAGGAGCCCGGTGATCCGGCGCAGCGGCGCCTGATTGAAGGCCGCTGCGAAGCGGCCGGGGGCCAGAGCCTGGATAACGCCGGCGAAGCCTGGCCAGGTCAGGTTGATCCAGGGTCCGGCGGGCCCGTCCAGATGGGCCGCGACCACCTGCCGGCCCAAGCCCTCGTAGGGCCAGTCCAGCACTCTGAGGAGCTGCGCCGACCGGCCATCCGGCGTCGGCCCGGCCCGGGTGGTGCAGCCCCATTCGTGATTGATGTTGAGAAAATAGCCGCCCGGCCGCCCGATCTCGGCCGCCAAGCTGTCGATGGAAGGCAAGTAGGGATTGCCGCTGCGCGCCAGCCAGCGCCGCGACAGCGCATCGGCCGTCCGCACCACCACGTCGGGCCAGTGGCGAACCCCCTGCTCCAGCAGGGCCTGCGCCCTGGCGCGTTCGGCGCGCAGCAGGGCCGTCTCCCAGTCGCCGCCGGGCAGGTGATGTTGCGGGATCTCGACGCGCTCTTCCGACCTCATGGCCGAAGGATCGCACGAATGGCTGCCGGAGGTGAATGCCCCGTGCCCGGCGGCGCTTGCGTTCCTGCAGGAGGCCCTTTAGATAACGCTCCTTCCGCGGAGCCGCTTCCGCGGACAGGGCCGTTTTCCCGGTCGAGCGTCCACCGAGACCGACAAGGGAAAACGGGCCCCGAGCGGAGAGGTGCCGGAGCGGTCGAACGGGGCGGTCTCGAAAACCGTTGTGCGCGTGAGCGTACCGAGGGTTCGAATCCCTCCCTCTCCGCCATCTGCCGCCGACTATGCGACGTCCTACCGAGCAGTTCCTTGACAGCTTTGCGGGCGAATCCGACAGCCGCCGTTGACTGTTCCGATTACCGTAATCGGTTTCAGGCGTGTAGTTTGCGGCGTTGAAGATAAGGTGTTTGAGTCGATGAAGGTGTTGGTCACAGGTATGTCTGGGACCGGAAAGTCGACTGTCATAGAGGCGCTGGCAAAAGCGGGGCAGCGCGCAGTCGATCTCGACGCCGATGGCTGGTCGGTGTGGGCGCCGTGCGAGGGAGACCCTACCGGCGCAAAGCCTGGACATGATTGGGTGTGGAACGAGGACAGGCTCTCTGAGCTTCTCGCGGAGCCGACCGATGAGCCGCTCTTCGTTGCCGGTTGCGCGCCAAACATGGGGCGTTTCACACCCTTGTTCGACCGAATCATCCTTCTCAGCGCACCCGCCGAAACCTTGTTGGAGCGCGTTGCCACGCGCATGAACAATCCGTACGGCAAGACACCGGCCGAGGTTGAGCGAATTGTCGCGAATCTAGAAGAAATCGAACCGTTGTTGCGCCGGATCGCGACACACGAAGTCGATGCGAGCCAAAGCCCCAACGTCATCCTTGATGCGGTGATGCTCGTCGCAAACTAGGTTCGAGTCGGCCACAAAGCCATCAAGTTGCCTACGCCGTTTCGAATGTCGGCTTCTGACGTTCCATATGCGAGAGTCAGGTCATGCTGGGCACTCAAAAACCAACGCACTCGTCGAGCACCAATCCCTTCATTCCGAAGGGTCACGGCAACGAACCAGTGCAAGCCTATATCTCAATGATGCCGGGTTGGAAGAGCACCCTCGGAAAACAGATCGACGAAACCGTCGAGAAGGCATTTCCTGATGTGCGCAAACAAGTGAGATGGAATACGCCGTTCTATGGAAAAGAGGACGGATGGTTCTTGGCGATGTACTGCTACCAGACATACGTGCAGATCACTTTCATGACCGGCTCTTGGCTTGACCCGATGCCACCCAAGGCGTCGAAAGTCGAAGGTACACGCTATCTTGATATCCATGAGGGCGAAGCTCTCGACAAAGAGCAACTGGCAAGCTGGATTGAACAAGCACTGAAGCTTCCAGGCCAACGACTCTAATGGTCATGCTCCGATCGCTTCGTCCGCAAAGGGCTCGAAGCCGTCGGAGGCAACAAGCTGTTCGAAAAGCCCTCGGCCAATGTGTGTCGGCGTGGCGCGGCTTCGTGGAACTGATCATTACGGCGCAGCCTGCAGTCATCCCATCGTAGGGCGATAGTGAACAAGCAGTTCGCATCTTTGTCTTGCGTGGCCCGCCATTTGCCCATTCCCCAGTATCTAGCCCTAGTATCCAGCTCTCTCACAGTCTGCGGCGCTGCAGCCGTCGCGACTTTCAGGACCGCCCCGACCTCCAGCATCGCCCGGCCGACAAGGAGACTACGGCACGAAATCCGCGTGCCCTCTTGCAAGACGGCCGGTCAGGTGGATGATCTGTCAAAGGTCGTTGTCGCTCGACAGGTAACCGGGGTGGACAGATGAACTCAGAGGCGAGGCGGTTGGCCTTCCCTTTTCCGGCCATCGTCGGACAGGAGGAGATGCGGCAGGCCTTGCTGATCGCCGCCGTCGACCCCGGCATCGGCGGCGTCCTGGTGTTCGGCGATCGGGGGACCGGCAAGTCGACGACGATCCGGGCCTTGGCCGCCCTCCTGCCGGAGCAGCAGGTGATCCTGGGGTGTCCCTACGGCTGCGATCCCGCCGCACCGCAGGGCCTCTGCGCCGTCTGCGAACCGCCCGACCCGGCGCACGGTCACGAGCGGGTCAAGCCGAAGACGGCCAAGGTGCCGGTTCCGGTGGTCGACCTGCCGCTGGGGGTGACGGAGGATCGCGTGGTCGGCGCGCTCAATCTGGAGCGGGCGTTGGCCCACGGCGAAAAGGCCTTCGAGCCCGGACTGCTGGCCCGTGCAAACCGGGGGTTCCTGTACATCGACGAGGTCAATCTGCTGGAGGACCATATCGTCGACCTCCTGCTCGATGTGGCCGCCTCCGGCGAAAACCTCGTGGAGCGGGAAGGCCTCTCGGTGCGCCATCCGGCGCGCTTCGTTCTGGTCGGCTCCGGCAACCCCGAAGAGGGCGAGTTGCGGCCGCAGTTGCTCGACCGCTTCGGTCTTTCGGTCGAGGTGACCACGCCCGAAGATCTGGACACGCGCATCGAGGTCGTACGCCGCCGCGACAGCTTCGAACGCGACCCTTCCGGGTTTTGCGCGGCCTGGGCGAAGGAAGACGACAAGCTGCGCCGGCGTCTCGTCTCCGCCCGCAAGAAGCTGAACGAGGTGGAGGTGTCGGAGGCCACCTATCGCCGTGCGGCAACGCTCTGCATCGCACTCGGAACCGACGGGCTGCGCGGCGAGCTCACTCTGGTGCGCGCAGCCCGGGCACTGGCGGCCCTGGACGGCAAGAAGGCCGTCACCGACGATCATCTGCGCCGGATCGCGCCCTCCGCGCTGCGCCACCGTCTGCGTCGCGATCCCCTGGATGAGGCCGGTTCCGCCGTGCGGGTGGATCGCGCCCTGGAGGAGGTCTTCGCTGCCTGACCTGGCGCTTCCTCCGGCGGTCGAGGACCCGAGCCCTGCGGCGCAGGCCTGGCGCACCGCCGGACTGGCCGCAGCCCTCTTTGCGATCGACCCGTCGGGCTTGGGCGGCGTGGTGCTCCGCGCTCAAGTCGGTCCCGTCCGTCAACGCTGGACGGCGCTCTTCCGGACCCTGCTGCCGCAGGACATTCCCCTCCGCCGAGTGCCGGCCGGCGTGTCCGACGACCGTCTGATCGGCGGCCTGGACCTGACGGCGACCCTGCGCAGCGGTCGGCCGGTCGCCGAACGCGGCCTGCTGTCCGAAGCGGACGGCGGCGTTCTGGTCCTGGCCATGGCCGAACGGCTGTCGCCCTCCGCCGCCGCGCGGATCGCCGTGGCGCTCGATACCGGAGAGGTCGCGGTGGAGCGGGACGGGCTGACCGCCCGTATGCCGACGCGTTTCGGCGTGGTGGCGGAAGACGAAGGGCTGGCCGAAGAAGCGCCCCCCACCGTCCTCACGGAACGACTGGGGCTGCATCTCGACCTCGAGAGACTGTCGCAACGCGACCTGGCAGACTGGCCGTTCGATCTCGAGACCGTCACGGCGGCGCGCAAGCTGCTGCCCGACGTTCGGGCCGGCGGCGCGACGCTCGAAGCCCTCTGCGCGACGGCGGTCGCGCTGGGCATCGCCTCCTTGCGTGCCCCGCTGCAGGCCCTGCGTGCCGCCTGTGCGGCCGCGGCGCTCAACGGGCGCACCTCCGTCGAGGAGGCGGACAGCGCGCTGGCGGCGACGCTGATCCTGGCGCCGCGCGCGACACGATTGCCGACGCCCGCAGAGCCCGAGGAGCCGGGAGAGACGGACGCGGAAACCCCTGCAGGCGACGCGGAGCCGCGGCCGGAAGACCCCGCCGCCGCCAAGGATGACGGCGAAGCGGAACTCTCCGAGAGAGTGCTGGATGCCACGGCTGCGGCGATCCCGAAGGGCTTGCTGGACAAGCTCACGCTCGCGGGACAGGCGCCGCGCGGTCCCCAAACGACCGGTGCGGCCGGTGCCGCCAAGCTATCGCTCGACCGCGGCCGGCCGATCGGCGCGCGCGCCGGCCGGCCGCGGTCGGGCGTGCGGCTGAACCTGGTGGAGACGCTGCGGGCAGCCGCCCCTTGGCAGCCGCTTCGGCGCGCGCATACGACCAGCGGCAAGGTCGCGATCCGGGCCGAGGATTTTCGGGTCACCCGCTTCAAGCAGAAGAGCGAGACGGCGACCGTGTTTGCCGTGGACGCCTCGGGCTCCACCGCCTTCCACCGCCTCGCCGAA